>JANXZS010000148.1 GCA_025355385.1 Acidobacteriaceae bacterium
TACTACGACAAAAGCAAATTCGATGGCATGACGGAGAGCGAGCGAAACGCCATGTTCGACAAATGCTTTGACTATGACGACCATCTTCGCGCCAGCGGGCACTGGGCCGGGGGAGAAGCGCTTCAGGGTACGGAGACCGCCCTGACCCTATATTGGAAGAACGGCAAAGTAGCAACAACCGACGGTCCCTATGCCGAAACCAAAGAACAACTCGGCGGGATTCTCATCCTTGAGGCGCGGGACATGAATCAAGCTGTACAGCTCATGGCGCAGCATCCGGCGATGACGTATGGCAACACTTTCGAGATTCGGCCAGCCGGGGACATGAACGAAATCATAAAGGCAAGTGAGCAGCGACGGCGAAAGGACACCGCTGGATAGGGTCAGCTCCCGCCATGATCTTGATGATGGCGGGGCTGACGTAGCGGCAATCATGCTTTTCAGGTGGCTCGGGCAACTGACGCTGGTGCATCCATGAGGTCAATGAATAATTCCGTCGGGTCAACGTTCGCTCAAAACCTGATGGCATCACCGAGCGCGGGGTCTAATTGAATTTCGAAAGCGAGGAGCATACATGTCAAAGGTTTGTGTCGCGGGATTTGGTATTTCGTTGGACGGTTTTAGCGCAGGGATAGAGCAGAGCTTGGACGATCCGCTGGGCAAGCGCGGTCCAGATATTTTTCAGTGGTTCTTCCACACCAGGACATTCTGCGCCATGGTGGGGAAGGAAGGCGGATCTACCGATGTGGACGACGCGTTCGCACGGCGGTCGATGGAGAACTTTGGCGCCTTCATCCTTGGCCGCAACATGTTTGGTCCGGTCCGTGGTCCATGGCAGGACGACTCGTGGAAGGGATGGTGGGGTAGCAATCCGCCATACCATGCGCCAACATTCGTTCTGACGCACTACGAGCGTGAGCCGCTCGTGATGGAAGGCGGGACGACCTTCTACTTTGTCAGCGGCGGAATCGAAGAGGCGCTGAAGCTCGCGGAACAAGCAGCGGGTGACAAGGAGGTCAAGATCGGAGGCGGTGTCTCTACCGTGCGACAGTATCTGCAGGCGGGGTTGATCGATTCCCTCCACTTTGCACTTGCACCTGTTGCCCTCGGTCAAGGCGAGGTATTGCTTACGGGTATTGACTTGCGCGCGCTGGGATTTTCTGTGACGGAGCACAAGGCCACGGAGCACGCGACACACGTCGTGCTGGAGAAGCAGCGGATTTGAACGAAATGATGAAGGAGAGCGAGCAGCGAAGACGAAAGGACATCGCGCGATGAGGGCTATGTGTGATCGGCACGCTCTCAGTTGGCGATAACAGACCGATGCACTCATTGAGATTTATCTATCAAAGCAGATCAAACCGTAATTTGGCTATTTGGCCAAATTGCGGTTGACGTTGCGGTGCCGTGTCAGTAAGTATTCTTCATAATCCATGCGTCCAGGTCGCGGCGATGCAGATGCACCCTGCGTCCCCTCCTCACTACGGGGAGATCACGCTGGAAGATGAGATGTTGAACGGATTGCTCGGTACGCCCCAGATAAACCGCGGCCTGTTTCACGTTCAGCAGGACCGGTTGAACTTCGGACGGGGTGAGGCGCGCAAACTCTAACCGCAGCAGGGAGGCTACCTCTCCTGCAACTGCCCTCACCAATACGGACATAGCTGGGCTGTTCATGTCTTCCGTCGCTATTCGCTCTGCTGATGCCATCTGCAAGTCTCCTCGCCTTCAAGGTTTTGCTTATCGGAGTCGCGTGGTGTTTCCCCGCATACTCATAGCCTCGAACGAGCGGGGCATCCTGTCCAATACTTCGTACCTATAGCAAAACCGGACTTGGCATAGGTTTTTCCTATGCCGAAACGGTCGCAACCGAGGGGAAATGCGGACAGGCATTAACTTACTGGATACCCAAGCCCATACTCCAGAGGCATTGGCCTTGACCTTTCACTCGTGTTGAATTATTGGCTGAGCTTCATCGACATCCCCAGAGAGCGGGCCCTATAGTGTCAGACCTAGTCGAGTTTCGTAATCTCAAATATCTTATCGCCGTCGCTGAAGAAGGAAATATCACTCGCGCAGCGAAACGCCTTTACTTGGCACAACCTTCCCTCAGCACGCAGATGAGAGGTTTGGAAGAAGCGTTGCAGGTTCCGCTCTTCATACGGGATCGCAATGGCGTTCACGCGACACCAGCCGCAGAGATATTAATCACTGGAGGACGTGAGCTTCTAAAGCTACGCGACGGCCTCATTGCAACCGCCCGCGCCTTGCATCGTGTGACGTTCACCCCGATGCGGCTGGGCTTCTCTTCGTTCGTAGACCATGCTCTCTATGAAATGGTTTGCTCGGTGCATACATCGCTTTTCCCAGAGTGCGAGATTGCGTCGAGAAGTGGCGACAATGTTGAACTCATCCTGCTCCTCCAAAGGGGGGAAATTGATGCTGCCTTGCTAGCACTTCCGATTAGCGGATCGGGATTCAAGACGTATCCCTTCACCAAGAGTCGCCTTGTCGTGTGCATGAAGTCGGACGACCCACTGGCGCGCTTGAAAGAGATTGCCCCTGCGGAACTTCAAGCAAAGTTGACGATCTTTCAGGAGCCAAAACAGCATCCTGAAGCGCATCTCCGACTCATGGAGATGCTTGATGAGGTAGGGATACGAGGTGATGTGGCAAGTAAGACAACGACTCCCCCCAACATGCAATGGATGGTGGAATCGGGTCAGGGATATGCGCTGGTCCGCGAGGGTTCGGAGATGCACGTTGGTCTCGTCACTCGGCCTGTTACCGGCGTCACATGGACTGTGGATAGTGCGTTGATCCTGGGAAGTCCACGTCACAGAAGACCATTCCGTGGCTGATAAGAGAGCTGCGTAAGAGACTGCGGTTGCAAGTGTCTCCGTCGTCTGCATCGAAACCGCCGCGCTCTGTGCGCCCCGATATTAAAGGCGAGAATCTTCGCCTCTTCGCATAGCGCTTCTGCCATAGGTAACCGCTATAAAGTTCGTTATTCCGCTTCAAAATGGCATAGGAGATAAGTATTGGACGTGCGTGAAAACGTCGCCTAGTGTCAGGGCATATCACGACCATCCCGGTCGTTGGAGGTGCCAATGACACGTATCCGAATCATCATCTCAGCAGCAACGATTGAGCGGACAAAGCTCTATCTAACACGCGGAGCAGTCCTGCTCCTATGCGTGTTTATCTTCCCACTCGCAGCTCATGCTTCGCCGTTCGATACCGGCATCAGCTCCATCCAAACCCTGTTTACCGGGACGATTGCCAAGGCCGCAAGCCTGATCGCAATCGTGATCAGCGGCTACACGTTCGCGCACGGAGAACCGGGCTCGAAGAAGACTCTTGCGGGCGTCGCCGCCGGGACTGGGATTGCAATTATGGCGACCAATGTTCTGACTTGGCTTTGGGGTTCCTAGAGTGCGGCATTGTCACACGCTGCGATCCATACCCGCTCCCACTCCACCGACTGTTTCACGCGAGGGGTTTATGCCGGAAATAACTCAGAAGCGCCACAACCGAGTCTTCAAGAGTCTGCATAAGCCCCTCACCTATATGGGCATCGAACGTACGCTTTTCTTCATGATTGCGGTGTCCGCAGTGGGGATGTTCAACCTCTTCAATTCAATCATTGGTGCCGTTGTCGTATTCATCGGCGGTTGCATCTTTGGCCACTGGGTGACGAACTCCGACCCAGCGTTCCTCAAGATTCTTGGTCGTTCCGAAAATTTCAAGCTGCGGTATGACGCCGCCAAACAGACAGTCCCGAACGTAGAGGTGCGGTAATGCTGAATCTCTCGCGCGTCATCAAACCGTGGAAAGAAGCAGACGCCCTCAGTGCCCACATCAACCTTTACGGGTTCTGGACTGAGACGGCCTTCCTCACCAAGAGCGGCGACCTTGGGATGGTGTTGAGCGTCACAGGAGTGGACTACGAAAGCCTCGACACCGACGAACAGCAATACGCTGTGAAGCGGCTTGAATCGGCCCTCAAGTCTTTCGGCGAAGGCTTCCATGTCTACCAATACCTCTTCAAGACCAACCGGCCAGAGATCCCGTTTGCCCGCTACGACGATGAGTTGATCGACGCAGCCATTGACCAGCGGCGGCAATACTTCGAGTCCAAGCGCGACCGCCTCTATGAGGTGGAACTCTTCTATGTGATCGTGCTTGAGGGTGCTCGGTCGAAGCCCGGCATCATGTCCGCTCTCGGACGGTTGCCGCGCGATCCCCAGGGCGCTATCCGCGAACTCAAAGCGCAGTTCACCAACGACAACATGAAGGTATTGCTCCGCCAGCAGATCGACACCGACATGGTGCGGCTTGAGCAGTGCGTCCAGAACTTCACACGGCACTTAGCAGACCTAATGCCCATCGAGGTGCAAGGCCAGCGGGCGCAGTTCAGCTTCTTTCGCCGGCAGCTCAACTTCGACGACTGGCGCATCGCAGGCAAGCCGCAGTCGACGCAGTACCTCGATTTCCAGATGGTGAACTCCAACATCGAGGGAGCGCGCGATCTCGAATTCATTCACATCGTTGTGCATCGCGCCGGCGAAGTCATGCGTCACGAACTGATGCGGGCCACGGGAACCGCGCGCTAGCTCGGCTTCCCAGGTGAGAAAGTTCGTAACGCGCATCTGCTCCCAACGCGACCACTCGAGCTTATAGCTGGTACTGGTGGCGCTGTCGCGGGTGGGCAGGTTCTCCCATCCGTTCACATCCTCACCCCAGTAGTTCAAGAACCAGGCCTTATTCAACGCGTCTGTCGTCCCGAACTTCTGCTTGAGGTGGCTGCGGAACCCTTCGAATACCTCGGGGTTGGAAGCACCGTAAGAGGAAGTCTCGTTGTCGATCTGCCAACCAATCACATTGGGATTGTCACGGTAGTGTCCGACGAGATTCTTGATGAGCCGTTCGGAGTAGCGGCGGAAGTCGGGGTTATCAAAGTCCATATTCTGGCGCATGCCGTAGAACGTCGGCGCCCCGCCGAGAGGGCGGGCCAATATCTCCGGGTGCTCCTTGTACATCCAGGTTGGGATGGAATACGTGGGTGTGCCCATGATGACTTTGATACCGCTTTGCTCATCGCGGCAACGACGCGGTCCATCCAGGTGTACTCAAACTTACCGTCTTCAGGCTCCCAGAGACTCTACGTGGACTCGCCCATGCGGACGACGGTGATGCCAGCCTTGGACATGAGCTCCACGTCCTGTTGCAGCCGATCGTACGGCATGTACTCGTGGTAGCACGCCGTCCCATAGAGCACGGTCGGGGGCGACCAGGGCGGAATCTGTGCGGGGAGCTTCGCTGTCTGTGCGCCCGTAGTGGTTGTACCCAAAGCGAGCGCGAGAAGGATCATCCCGGACACTTGTTTTGCGCTGCGATGGTTAGCAAACATTTCCACGCGCCAGAAATCGCTTTCCGCGATAGAAAGCACGATACAGAGGATGTGGATAGTGGTCAATTGGAAACGCCAGCGGGACGGAGTGCGACGAAGAATGCCCACGAAAGACTCATGCTACGAGAGGAAATTATAGCGATGAGCCTGCAGACGACGGCCGCAGCTCCGCGCACATGTGCCCCTGACAAAATTCTGGCGGCTTGACAATCCCAACCTCGATCGCTTAAATTCATGCCGTATTGAGAAATCGTTTTCTCACTCTAATCCCCCAAAACCAGCCCCGGCCCGTCCGGGCCTGGAGAGAGGTTTTCACGATGCGCAAAAAGCTATGGTACAGACTAAGAACCGGGTTGGCGATCGCAGCTTGTGTCTGCGCGCCGTCACTCCTGTTGGCCCAGGGACTCTTCGGCACGATCAGCGGAACCGTAACGGACCCGAGTGAAGCCGTCATCCCCGGCGCGACGGTGACGGTTACGAATTCGAGTACTAACGTCTCTGTCGTGCTAAAGACAAACTACGCGGGCGTGTATAATGCCTCGAGTCTGAACCCCGGAACGTACTCGGTCACGGTGCAGTCCCCGGGCTTTAAGAGCGGGATGGTAAAGGGCATCACCCTTGAGGTTTCGGCAAATCCCAAAGAAGACGTCAAGCTCGAGACTGGTGCCACATCGGAGACGGTCCAAGTGAGCTCCGAGTCATCACTGCTCGAGACACAGCAATCAACGCTGGGTCAGACCGTGGACCAGAGACAGCTGGAAGATCTTCCGGTGGCGGGCAGTTCCGGTAGGAGCTTTTACAGTCTGATCAACCTTGCTGCCGGCGTGAGTCAGCAGGTTGGTGCGGGCGGTTATGCATTGGACAATGCTCGAATCAACGGTGGCCGCCCCCGCATGGATGATTACCTGCTGGATGGCACCAGCTCGGAGCAGCCTACCTTTGGAGGCCCGGCGATCACGCCGTCTGTGGACACCATCTCCGAGATGCACGTGATCACGAACAGCTTCTCGGCAGAATATGGCAAGGTTAGCGGAGGCGTGATTACCGCGACGACGAAGTCGGGGACAAACCACTTCCACGGCTCCGCGTATGAGTACGCACAGAATGCTGTACTCAACGCAAAGAACTACTTCACCGCTCCGAACAATTCAATTCTCCCCTTCAGCTATAACGAGTTCGGCGGCACGATCGGAGGCCCCGCGAAGAAGGACAAACTCTTCTTCTTCACGGATTATCAACGCGTGCGAAGCAACAGTACGACTCCCATCATCGATCAACTCGTTCCTGATGCGGCGTTCCGTAACGGCGATCTTTCAGCGTTATCGACGCAGCTGGTGAATCCCCAGACGAAGCTTCCCTATGCAAACAATCAGGTCCCGGTCAGCGCGATCTCGAAGGCGTTGCTGGCCTTGTTCCCGGTGGGGAATGGCGGCCCGGCAACCTCGGTTGTAGGCGCGGACTTTTGGAGCGGCAGTGGGTCTAACACTTCAGTGGTGAACCGCTTTAACCCGCGGATCGACTGGAACCTGCGAGAGGCTGACCACATCTTCGGTGTCTACCATTACCAGCGCGAACGGTACTCGAGCACCAGCCAGTTTCCGGATGCTAACAACTATTCACTGAATCCTGACGACAGCATCACGGCGGGATGGACGCACATCTTCGGATCGACGCTCGTGAATGACGCCCGGTTTGGCTATAACCATCGAAGCGCGTTCCGCACCACCAATGGGTATGGTCAGGTGAGTGTAAGCGACTTCGGCATCGCGGGCATACCCGCATGCAACCTGCCCAATTCCGGCGGGAAATGCGGCGCTCCGACCATTGGAATCGCAGGTTTTACCGGCGTGGGCGGCGGAGGCTCCATGCTGGTTGAACCCTCTGGCCAGACTCTGGGATCCGACATGGTCACAAAGACGGTGGGCAAACAGACGATCAAAGTTGGCGGCGAGATCGACCATGTCAGCATCAGCAACATCCAGCCCAACAGCCTGACGGGCAATTTCTCTTTCAAGGGCACGGGAACCGGCAACCCCTTCGGAGACTTCCTGAACGGTTATCTTAGTCAGAGCAGCATTCAGGTGCAATCGGACTATCTCCAGCCCCAGACCTGGGCAGACGCCCTTTTTGTGCAGGATGATTGGAAGCTAAAGCGGACGCTAACGCTGAACCTGGGTATGCGTTGGCAATATGATCCGTCTTGGACCGCGAAAACCGGTCAACTTGCGACCTTTAATCCCTACACGTTAGCGTGGACGCAAAATGGTTTGAATGGAGCACCAGCGGGCAGCATCGACACGCATTGGAAGGAGTTCGCACCGCGACTGGGCTTTGCCTGGAATCCAATCAACGGAACAGTGTTTCGCGGTGGGTATGGCATTACCTTCCCCGGCGTCACGGGCCATGGGCGCAGTGGAGATGGAACCCCTTCCCCCAGCATCCTGGCGACGACCCAGGTTCCTACCGGGACGAACATTGCGAGCCTACCGACGGTGGTTCTGCCGAATGCAACAGCACCCTTGTCCGTTGCTCAAGGTGCGTACCAAACCTATACTCCACGCAACCAGGCGCCGCAGTACGTGCAGCAGTGGAACCTCACCTTGAATCAGCAGTTCGGAGCCAGCACAATCTTTGAGCTGGCGTATACCGGAAGCCACGGCGTTCACCTGCCAATCAACTACGGCTACAACCTCTGCCAGCAGTCAGCAGATCAGATCGCAAAGTATGGCACCGCCGCCGAGAACATGGACGGGCCATATTGTGCGCCGGGGAGCTTCAGTGCCCTAGGCGGATTCTACGGTGATTACGTTTTGTCCGGGTATTGGGGGCTCTCCAGCTCGGTGTACAATGCGATGCAGGTCAAGCTGGAGCGACGCTACGCGAAGGGACTGTCGCTGCTCACGACATTTACGTGGAGCAAGCTGATGGATGACTCGTCTTCTGATTACGGCGGTTTCGGTTCTCTGGATGTATATGGGCAGGACTTCTACCATCGCAGCGCAGAAAGAAGCGTGAGCGCAGGAAATATCCCCTATAACTTCCAGCTATCCCCTATCTATGATCTGCCGTTTGGCCCCGGGAAGGCTTTCCTGAATCACGGTATTGCCGGAGAGGTGCTCGGCGGATGGCGGCTCAGCGCCGTGTACTCGCTTACCTCTGGTGCGCCTTTGGGCATCAGTGATGGCGGCTTCGTGTATGGCAACGTGGCGCGCACGTTGACTACCCGGCCCACCTTGATCGGGAATCCGGCGGCAGGGCCAAGGAACATTAATCAATGGTTCAACACTGCCGCGTTTGACTGGTCTGGCACAACAGTCTACAGCGTGAACCTGCTGCATCCGGAAGGCAACAGCGTTCCGCAGATGGCCTTTGGAAACACTCGACGGTTCCTGGATAACAGCAACGTAAGCGCACCTGACTACAACAATCTGAACCTGTCCCTGCAGAAAGATTTCAAGCTACCCCTCGGTGAGCAGAGCTCGCTGCGCATCCAGGGCGACGCGTTCGATGCTCTCAACCATCCACTGTTTGCGTCGCCTGATACAAACGCTGATGCGACATTCGGGAGAGTTCTTTCAACGCGAGGCGGCAGCAGTTCGCGAACGATCCAGTTGGGAGCGCACCTGTACTTCTAGCACCATGCCAGGGACTGCGGCGGCTTTGATCGAGTCTCCGCAGTTCCCTGCGTTTGGGGAGGATCCGCGGTTTCGTTGATAGCCGCACGCCACTCGCCTGCTCCCGGGAAATCGACCCGCTGGTCTGCTCGTATGCACGGGTCTGCTCGTGTTAGATTTCGCCTGGGTTGCATGTAGCTTATAAGAAGGCTTGAGTCACAGTTCAGGAAACGGCACGTCTTTGCCATGTCGAAACGAACTCCCCCCGCCGCTGTAAAGCAAACCGGGCCCAAGTTGCTTCGCGAGGTCGCGAAGCGTGCCGGAGTCTCATCTGCAACCGTGTCCAGAGTCACCAATGGGCTCTCGACCGTGGACAAGACGCTTGCGAAAAAGGTCTGGGCTGCGATCGACGAACTGGGGTATACCCTACACTTCCTCATGCTCTCCTAATTCGCCGGTCCCACAATACCCAGCGGAGGTCGTCATGCATGTCAGGGTACTGCTTCAGATCACCGCCGAGGACGGAACGCTCGGCGAAGTCAAAGAGGTTGTGGCTTCGAAAAAGAAACGCAGCGCTCGGAGCAGATCGGCCTTTCTCTTGCCGAGGGAAAAGCCATGCCCGCTGCCGTCCAGTTCCCGCTCGTCCGGGCGCAGGTGGCGTCCTGGGTTGAGGCGCGGCGCGCCTGCGACATCTGCCAGACATGCCAGAAGAGCAAAGGCCACTATTCACTCGTCTTCCGAACCCTCTATGGGGATGTGCCCCTTCAAAGTCCACGGCTGCATCGGTGTCCTTGCCAGACCGGCATCGCACCGGCTACCAGCTCGCCACTACGGGAGCTCTTGCCCGATCACATCGCCCCAGAGAGACTGTACCTAGACTCGCGCTGGGCCTCGCTTGTACCCTACGCGGCAGCGGCTTGATTGCTTGCTGATGTTTTGCCGATCGCCTCCGGGGCGAACGCTTCCACATTGCGACAACATACCTTGCGTGTCGCCGGCCGTGTCGAGGCAGAACTCGGGGAGGAACGAACGAGCTTAATCGACGGCTGTCCAGGACATTGGGCTGCGTTGCCGATCCCAGAAGGGCGGATCGTCGTCGGTCTCGACGGAGGATACGTCCGCGACTGGAAAGACAGGAAGACCAATTTCGAGTTGATCGTGGGGTGGTCGATGCCCGAAGACCGCGAATCTCGCTACGTCGGCATGGTGCATGGATACGATAGAAAGCCCAAGCGCCGCCTCTTCGATCTTTTGAAGACTCAGGGTTTACAAGCCAATCAAAGCGTTACCTTCCTGACCGACGGCGGGGAGGAAGTCCGCTCCCTCACGGAGCGAATCACTCCGGAAGCTGAGCATGTACTGGACTGGTTCCACATTGCGATGAGGATCACGGTGCTCGAACAGTACGCTCGCGGTGTTCGGCGTGATCCTGGGGGCGGGATGCGGAGGAGGCGTCGCCATTAACGGACATGTTCACGCCGGTCCGAACGAGTTGGGCGGGGAGTGGGGACACAATCCGCTGCCGTGGGCACGGCCTGAAGAATTGCCCGGGCCTGAATGCTATTGCGGAAAACGGGGATGCCTGGAGAAGTGGATTTCAGGGACGGGAGTGGCCTGGGATCACAGACAGGTGACAGGCAGGGAACTGACGACGCGGGAGATTATGGCGGCTAATGAGTCTGGTGACCCAGATGCGGTGTCTACGGTGGATCGGTTCGAGGACCGACTGGCCCGTGGGCTGGCCCATGTGATCAATATGATGGATCCCGATGTGCTGGTGTTCGGTGGAGGGTTATCGAAGGTTGAACGTCTATATCTGGACATGCCGAAAAGATTGCCTCAATATGCCTTCGGTGGTGAAATAGCGACCCCGATTCTCCCGGCCAAGTATGGTGATTCAAGCGGAGTTCGCGGAGCGGCGTGGCTGTGGCCCAATAAATAGGGCTAAATCTATCACCGTGTCCCATGCACGAGTGTGACCCAGATGAGAGAAGTTTGAAATCTGCCCAGCGATAAAAAGTGCTTTCTACAAGAAGCATGGAATGTCAAAAAATGTCCTATCTTCTGATAGACTCAATTGCGTAGTTGCCTTGGTTCCTGAAACTGAGAGCAGAGAACGAAGAGAAGCGTAAAAGCGGCAGATGCTGCATAGTAGCTTACTCGATGTGACATAGCTAGATGTCTAGCAAATGCGTCTGGGGACGTAGCTCAGTTGGTTAGAGCGCTGCCCTGTCACGGCAGAGGTCGCGGGTTCGAGCCCCGTCGTCCCCGCCATTCATTCAAAAGCACTTACGGATGAATGGGACCTCAAGTGACAACGAAATCCGGGCACGATATGGGCACAATAAGCCCGCTACCGACAACTGACCGCAATCTTCCCAGAATCCATTGTGCCCACGTTGGTGCTTAGTGTGCCCGCGTTAGGAACCATCATCCTTATAACCTTGCTCTGTGCGGCCCGCTTGTTCGAGGTCACTGCCTGCGTGTAAACGTCCAGGGTGATCCGTCTATTCGCGTGCCGTAAAAGCTCCTGTACGGTCTTGATATCTTCCCCTTTGGCCTTCAGCAAAGTGCCGAAGGAATGGCGGAATGTATGCCAACCGATGTTCTTGGTGATGCCGGCTTTGCGTGCGACCGGCTTGATATAACGCTTCATGAGATTGTCCGGCCAATAGGGCTGCTTGCCTCCCATTGTCGGACTCGCGAAGACCCAATCGTCATCCATCGGATACGCACTGAGACGACGCCAGCGCATGAGGTCCTCCGCCATGTACTCGTCCATTGGGACGGGTTTCGCTGAGGCTTCCGTCTTGCGCTCCCCCACGACCTGATGCCAGATCGCACGGGTCACGTTCAACTCCAAACTCTCGAAATTTACATCGCTCCAGCGAAGTGCAAGCAATTCGCTAACCCGAAATCCTGTTGCCGCGTCGAGCAGAGCAACGGTGCGCTCTCTTACGGACAACTTGCTGAGAAGTAGTTGGAGTTCCGCCAGTTCGAGAACATCAGTGTCAAGGGCGGAGTAAAACCAGGCCATTGTGGCGGAGTAAAAGTAGGCCAGTGGTTTGGAGTTAGGTCGTGGGGTATTTCGGGGGCGGAAGAGGTCCTTCTCCCCCGAGGCGCGGCCGGAGGGGCGTGTTTTAGGAGCCGCGTTTAGGGCGGCTTTGCTTGAGGCGGTAGCTGTCACCGTTCATCTCCAGGATGTGGACATGATGGGTGAGGCGATTGAAGATGCGGATTTCTGAGCTGCTGAGGAGGGCGACGGTTCCGTTCTCTTTGGCGGCTTCATAAGGCGCGATGCCGGGGAGTCGCGGGAAGATTGCGAGCCCTGTGCTTGGGGGTGCCGACGGAGCAACAGAGCCTATGCGGCTGCGCAGATCGATAAGCCGGGTACGCAGGGCTGCGAACAAGCGAAAGTCTTCGGCGTCCATCTCCAGATTCTGCTGCAGGACCTCATGCATCTGGTCTCGCAGTGTCTCCAACTGGTGGTGGTGATGGATCGCCTCTACGGTCTGCTCCAGTCCGACTGCGATGAGGAGGCCGACGACAATGGTGGCGATGTGGATGAAGAAGTCGCGCCAGGTGTGCGTGGGGGCGTGGGGCGGGTGTACGTCGAGCATTGCGAGAACCTTTCCAATCGAGCTGCAATCAGTTTTTTGCCGGTTCAAATTCGTCCAACATAAAGCGGTACATGTTTTCGACACTGCGGGCACCGTGCAGTACGCCGCGGCAGGCGCCACGCTCATCAAGTTGCAGATTAATCATGTCGAGATACTGAGTGTCGGCAACAGAGAATGCCCTGAGGAGCGCATCGCGCTCTGTGAGTGTGAGAACGCGCGCGCGGTCTGGCGATAATCCTTTACGGGCCCTGAAAAGTTCATCCACGCCATCCTGTGCGCGAGGGTAGTCCAGGTCCGCACTGATCAGTTCAGCCTCATAATCAAGCCGTGCGTAAACCTGTGCCTCGTCTTCCGGCAGCAGACCGATGCCGCCCGTTGTCTTGGCAAGCGTCCACGCCGTTTGCGCCGGCTGCAGTGAGGTATATTTCAACGCGACCTCAGGCTTCGCAAAATGGCTGAGATCAAGCTCAACGCTGCCCCCCGCTACCGGTGCGTTATTCAGCGCCGCCAGCATCGTATCGATATAAGCCATGTCAGCCCGCATCTTTGCAATATTCCGCTCCACAATCACGATGTTGCTTTCAGCTTCCGTGCGAAGCCGCTCTTCAAGCAGGTGCCGCTGATGGCGATGGTGAAAAAACTCCACCGTTTGCTCAAGACTCACGGCGATGAGCAAGCCAACAGTGATGGTGGCGATGTGGATGAAGAAGTCGCGCCAGGTGTGGGTGGGCGTGTGGGGTGGGTGTACGTCCAGCATGAAGGGCCTTTCAGGAGATCGGAAAACGACATCAGGGGCCCGGCACTGTGCTCTATGGTAGCTCAGCTTCTGTTCTATCATTCGGTCTCCGCGCCTTGCGTTGCGGAACCTCCAAACGGCTTGTCCTGTTTGGATCGTCACTCCTGTGAAACGTTAGGACTCTATCAGGGCTGCCCGCGCACGAAGCTGAGAGTTGCTGGGCAGTTTCTCGGGGCAGTTTTGATAGGGTCGTTTGAAGGAAGCCGCTGGCGTGGCGGATGCGGTGAGTGGCTATGGGATTTGAATAAGGCGATTCCGTTCGCGGGGGATGTTTGGCAGGGCTGAGCAAGACGCCGGAGTGACGAAGTTGTGAGACGTGAAGCCGGGGAGGGTCTGTGCGCAGACCAAGGCGAGGTGGTTCTCGTGCTGTTTTGGTGCAAGGGCGCGCGAGGGTGCATTGCATGCGTGAGCATGGCTTGGGGCCACCGGGTTGAGAGCGGGCTTGGTCATGGTGCCTCAGGAGCTATCGAGATGGGGCTTGGGTGGCGAGCTATTCCTCGGCGCACAGAGGAGTTGGTAGCTGGTGATCCGTTCGACGACAAGCATGGGCTCTGAGCAGAGCGGGCACTTGATCTGAGCTGTGGGGACGGGCTGTTGCGGCGGTGCAGCAGCGTTGAGCAGGAAGCGGCAACGCAGCAGAGATGCGGACCGTTTACGGTTGGCGAAGAGACCGAAGTGACGGATGCGGACCAGACCTTTTGGTAGAACGTGGATGAGGAACCGTCTGAGGAACTCGTCGGCTGAGAGAGTCATGGTCTTCTGCTTGCTGTCGGCTGCATAATCCTTCCACCGGAAGGAGACGCGGTCATCCTTGAAGCTGACCAGGCGATGGTTCGAGATGGCGACGCGGTGCGTGTAGCGGGCGAGGTAGTTGAGGACGTGTTCGGCACTGCCAAACGGCGGCTTGGCATAGACGACCCACTCCTTGGAGAAGAGCTGCCGCAGGAAACGCTGGAAGCGATCCGGCGCCGCAAGTTCCTTGAGCGAGCCGTGGAACTGGAGCTTGCCCTGGAGCAGAAGCTGCTTAAGCTCGGCCGTGAACTTACCGCGGAAGACACGGCTGAGAACCCGAACGGGCAGGAAGAAGCGTGATGAGGCCGCGATCCATCTGGAGCCGTCGAGGGAGAGGCCGCCGCCCGGCACGACGCAGTGGATATGAGGATGATGCTGGAGGTTCTGTCCCCAGGTGTGCAACACACTGAGCAACCCGATGTCTGCACCGAGATGCTTCGGGTCGCGTGCGACTGCGAGCAGCGTGGCTGCGCTGGCACGGAAGAGCAGGTCGTACAGTAGCCTCTTGTTCTGCAGCACAAGCGCAGAAAGCTCATGCGGCAGCGTAAAGACGAGATGGAAGTAGGGCACGGGCAACAGCTCGGCCGAACGCGCAGCCAGCCACTTGGCGCGAGCGTTGCCCTGGCACTTGGGGCAGTGCCGGTTGCGACACGAGTTATAGGAGAGGGCCTGATGTCCGCAGCCGGAGCACTGATCGCGATGGCCTCCGAGCGCCGCCGTGCGGCAACGGACGATGGCGTCGATCACCTTGCGGTGCTGTGGGGCCAAATGCGATCCATGCCGCTCGAGGAAGCTGCTGCCGGATGCGCGGAGGATGTCGGCCACCTCAAGGGTGGGCCGGTTCATCCCTTTACACGCCTCCTCGAATGCTTCACCTCGCTCGACATCGAAACCGTGAGTGACTCCAGCGGGCTTGGAACGGCTTGCAGGTGCCTGCGCGACAAGTGCAGATAGATCGTGGTGTCGGCCAGCTTGGCGTGTCCGAGCAGCACCTGGATCGTACGAAGATCCGCGCCGGCTTCGAGCAAATGCGTTGCGTAACTGTGCCGAAGGGTGTGTGGCGAAACACGCCTGGTGATGCCGGCCGCCTTCGCTGCCTCGGTCACAGCGATCCATGCGACCTTGGTGGTGACCGGCACGTCCGCACGCCAGTTGTTCTCCATGCCCGGAAACAGGTAGGTCTTCGGCTTCATCCAGCGCCAGTACTCGCGCAGGGTGGCGAGCAGCTTCGGGCTCAACGGAACATCGCGGTCGCGCCCACCCTTGCCTTGCAGGATGTGCAGCACCATCCGCTCGCTATCGATATCGGCTACCTTCAGCCGACACAGCTCGGCGCGGCGAACACCGGTCCCATAGAGCGTCATCACCATCGCACGATGCATCAGGTTGCCGGTTGCATCGATCAGTCGGGCGACCTCTTCCTGGCTGAGTACGGTCGGCAAGCGCTTGTGCTGCTTGGGAAACGGGAGCGCATCGGGCAGGTAAGGACGGCGCAGAGTCTTGACGAACAGAAACCGCAGCGCTGCCGTCTGTCCTGCAATCGTTCGAGCCGAAAGCTTGCGGTCGCGGAACAGATGGACCTGGTACTCGCGCACATGATCGGGGCCAAGCTGTTCGGGCGACCGGTGAAAGTGTCTGGCAAACTCCTCCACCGCATGCAGGTAAGACCGCACGGTGTTCGGAGAGTAGTTACGACGCTGAAGCTCATCCAGCATCAACTGACGAAGATGGGTCACAGGAAAATCCTCCTTGTGACCCACACCCTAAACCTAGCCGTCGCCTGCGCCGCCAACACTGCAGCATCCGCCGCGCCAGCGGCTTAGTTCAAACGCTCATATCGTCATCTACTTCTGGGCCCTCTGGCCGGAAGTGGCAGGCAGCGTTTTCGCACGGACCTGCGTCGTCATTGATTCCGTCATCCCGACCAACACTCACAGAGAAACAGCAGGCAAAACCAACTTCTTCTTGCAATGGTTACAAAAATGGTTACAGTGGCGAAAAAGAAGGCCAGCCGTTTCGGGCTGACCTTCTCGTAAGTCATTTACTTTCAGATTGGTGCGGAGGAGGGGACTTGAACCCCTATGCCTTGCGGCGCTAGCACCTCAAGCTAGTGCGTCTGCCAATTTCGCCACCTCCGCATTGCCCTGCGCAAAGACGCAGGGGAGCGGTGAGCAATCCGTAGGTCAGTATAACAGGAGACGGGA
>JANXZS010000161.1 GCA_025355385.1 Acidobacteriaceae bacterium
GACGCCGCGTCCTTCGAGCAGTTCGCCCAATTCGCGAACGGCATGTTGCGCCTGGGCGGTGGCGAGCCCATAGCCGGGAACGAAGATGACCCGTGTGGCATAGGCAAGTTGCACCGCGGCGTCGTCGGTTGAGATTTCACGCATGACTCCGCCAGAGCCGGCCTGGGCATGGACCGCTGCCGATCCGAAGCCGCCAAAGAGGACATTCACGATGGAGCGGTTCATCGCCTTGCACATCAGGATAGACAGGATGAGGCCCGAAAATCCGTCCAGCGTACCAGCAATGATGAGGACGTTATTGGAGAGGACGAAGCCCGTGGCGGCCGCTGCCAATCCGGCGTAGGAGTTCAGCAGCGACATTACAACCGGCATATCGGCGGAGCCGATGGGGATGACAAGCATGATGCCGAAGAGGAATGCCGTGCCCACCATGATGTAAAAGGCGACGGTCGTTTCCGGGTGGATGAGCGTGTAGATAAAGCTGCCAATCGTGCTCAGAAAGATGGCCGCGTTCAATACCTGCTGTCCGCGGAACTGCACTGGCGTGCCGCGAAGGATGCCCTGCAGTTTGCCTGAAGCAATCAGCGATCCGGTGGTTGTGAGCGCGCCCAGCATCACCTCAAATCCCAGGGCGCTGCGTGTGAACAGACTCATGGAGCCGCGGTGCACGGAAAACTCAGCAATACCGACAAGCGCTGCGGCGATGGCTCCGAAGGCGTGTGAGAGCGCAGTTCGCTGGGGCATGGCGGTCATGGGAACCCAGATGGCCATGAGCGCGCCGATAATCGAGCCGATGACGAGCCCGGCGATGATCCACTCGTAACTGACGATCTCCTTGTGCATCAGCGTGCCGAGGACTGCGGCCAGCATGCCGCCTTCCGCGAGAAACATTCCGCGCCGCGCCGTTTCGGGGTGCGACATCGCCTTCAATCCCAGGATGAAGAGGATCGATGCGAGCAGATACGTCGCCTCGATGAAGTAGGAAGATGTCGTCATTGCTTCGGCGCTCACTTCTGCACCGCCTTTTCAAGCTTGGCCGGCGTCCGCTTCTGAAACATCTTTAACATGCGGTCGGTGATGCCGAATCCGCCGACCACATTGATCGTGGCAGTGGTGACGGCGATGAAGCCGAGGATGGTCGAAAACCGCGAGTGGTGCGCGCCCGCAATCACGATCGATCCGATGAGCGAAATGCCCGAAATGGCGTTCGTCGCCGACATCAGCGGGGTGTGCAACAGCGGAGGAACGCGCGAAATAAGCTGATAGCCAAGGAATGCGGCCAGCGCGAAAACATAAATAGATGCAATCAGAACAGCAGGATTCATTCTTTCTCTCGCTTCGTCGAGTTCAAGTCTAGTGCGCGGTGGCGAGCTCTAGAACTGCGGCCACCCGTGGATTGGTCACCTTGCCTGCGTGGGCAACGCAGGAACCGGAGAGAATCTCGTCGTTGAAATCGAGCGCGAGTACTCCCTTATGCACGATGAGGCCGAGGAAGTTTATGATATTGCGCGAATACAGCTGGCTGGCGTGTACGGGAATCGCGACTACGAGATTAAGAGGGGCTAGAATCAGCACTCCGTTTATCAGGATGGTTTCGCCCGGCCTGGTGAGTGTGCAGTTTCCCCCTGCAGGTGCGGCCAGATCTACTATCAGCGAACCGGGACGCATACCTTCCACCGCATCCTTGCGAATCAAGAGGGGTGCGCGACGCCCTGGTACCTGTGCCGTGGCGATAATGACGTCGGAGTATTTCGCGGTCTTGGCGATCAGATCGCGGCCGCGATCCAGAGCCTCTTCGCTGAGTTCTTTGGCATAGCCGCCTTTATCTTCTGCGTTGATGCCGCCCAGATCAACATCGAGAAACTTTGCGCCAAGAGAGCGAACCTGTTCTCCAGCCGCGGCTCGCACGTCATAAGCCTCGACCACGGCTCCGAGTCGCCGAGCGGTGGCAATGGCCTGCAGTCCCGCGACCCCGGCGCCGATGACGAAGACCTTGGCGGGGGGCACGGTTCCAGCGGCGGTCATCAGCATCGGGAAGAGACGAGGCAGGGTGTTAGCGGCGAGCACAGCGGCCTTGTATCCGGCGACGGTGGCCATGGAGGAGAGCGCATCCATCGCCTGAGCGCGGCTGATGCGGGGAACGAGTTCTACAGAGAAGAGAGTGGCACCGCGATCAATCGCAGGCTTTAGATCCTGGGGTGCGTCAAGCGGCCGCATGAAGCCGGTCACAACGACGCCCGACTTCAGCAATTGCTGATCGGCGGCGTTCGGCGCATTCACAACGGGTAGCAGATCCGCGCTCGCCAACAACCCCGCTCGATCGGGAGTAAGGGTGGCACCGGCCTGGCTATAGGCTTCATCCAGCGCCCCGGCCGCGATACCTGCGCCTTGCTCGACCATCACTTCCATACCCTGCGCCACCAGCGTCTTCACGTAGTCAGGCAGCAGGGCGACGCGAGTCTCTCCGCTCGCTGTTTCTTTTAATATGCCAAGAAGCAATCTATCCTCCCCTTCACTCGACCGGGCGCTGTTTGTGCCATTTTCCATGGCCCAGGAAATGCGATCTGAGCCGCTGTCCAACCTGCACGCTCAGGTGCCTGCACGCAGATAAAATGGAGGTACCCCTAGAACGAATGCCTGGCCGGACCCTGGATGCAAATTTTGATCTTTTGAGTGACAAAGCCGTTATATCACTTCGTGCCTTTTTCGCACTACTTTTGGGGATGGATCGGCGGTACGGGCTGGGTCGCCGAGGACGAATTTGCGATAGTGAGGATCGGGTCTGTCGTCTTCGCCCTGGAGTAGGCTTAGGCCGATTGATAGACGAAGTTCTCGCTATAAACCCTTAGACTTGTTTGGTTGCAATCAGCTAGGATGCCTCGACAAATGTTCGTAAGGAAGGGTGATGAACGTGGAGTGCAAGAAGAGCTTCCTGGTCTTTGGCGAAAAGGTAGATTTGCTGGTCACAGGGAAGATGACCAACGGGGCGAGCGCGGTTATGGTGCAGACAAGTCCTCCGGGTGGAGGTCCCCCACCCCACAGCCACACAAACGAAGACGAATTCTTTCAGGTCTTAGAGGGAGAGTTCGAATTCCTCTCGGACGATAAGTGGAAGCCTGTTGCAAGAGGTGAACTGACGTTTGCACCCCGTGGTAACCGCCACGCCTTTCGCAACTGCGGTACTAAGGACGGCAAGATGATGTTCCTCGTCGCGCCCGCAGGTCTGGATGAGTATCTCGAGGCGATCAGTTTGCTGGTACTCCCCGCTGATGAGGCCACGCTGCAAGAGTTATCGAAGCAGTTCGGCATCCAATTTTTCGTCTAATCGCTGCATGTTGAACTTGTCTCACTTTGTCGATGGCCTCCGCTGGTCAGCAAGCAGCATCCGGAGGTCGCGGAGATTCTGTCCTGTAGGTCCAGTTACCACGGCATCTCCCAGCGCCGTGAACAATGGGCAGGCATTGAATTGAGAGAGCGATGCCTGGGGATCAAATCCATATGCGCGTGCCCGGCGGATGGTAGTTGTGTCGGCGATAGCTCCAGCGACGGTGCTGTTGCCATCGATGCCGTCGGTACCCGCACTGAAGACGGCGAGGGGCTCGCCCTCCCATCTCGCCAGATCGAACGCGCAGGCCAGTGCGAATTGCTGGTTGCGGCCACCGATGCCAACTGGGCCGTCGAGCTTGACGGCCACCTCTCCGCCGGAGACGAGACAAAATAGGGGATGCTCCTTTCGCAGAGAGTGGAAGCGCTCAAGGAGATAGCGGGCAGCCTCGGCGTAATCCCACTCGTCGCAGGTGTTGTCGATGACAACCTCATAGCCCAATGACCGGGCACGGTCGCTGGCAGCATTTAACAGGTCGTGGCTGGAGAGCAGGGTATCAAAGCCGATGCTGCCTGAGCCGAAGGGATCGGCGTTGGTGGAAATCGGAAAGGCGCTGGCTCGCGCCATTCGTGCGTCGGCGTGCGGTTGGCTGGCCCATGTGTGAGCGACTTTCGCGCCCGGAGTCTCCGGCAGGTCCTTGCGCTGGAAGAAGGATCGAACGCTCTGCGGAAATCTCGCAAGCAGATCGTAGCGCTGCAATATTTCGCGCGTCTGCGCGATAGTGGTCCCGTCGGGCAGGGTGGGTGAGGATGCCAGAGCATCCAGATGGTGCAGCGGCACGTCCGGCAATAACAGCGAGAGCTTAGTTGCGTTCGGTGCGGCCAGTGCCAGCCGGCCTCCCTTCACCGCGGAAAAATGCTTACGTACTGTATTGATCTCCGCGATAGTTGCGCCGCAGGAGATCAGCGCTTGGTGAAACATCCTAGTATCTTCGAGCGAGATGGTCGGGTCGAGGGGAAGTTCGAACATCGTCGAGCCGCCTCCACTGATGAGAAAAAAGATGAACGTATTTTTCCTCGCACGGTGAAGCATGTGCAGCGCGGACCGGGCGGCGTCGAATGAGTTCTTGTCGGGCAGGGGATGGCCGCCGGCGAAATAGCGGACACGCCAGTTGCGTTTGCGCGGAATTTGCGGTGCACAGCAGAGGCCCCGAAGGCCCTTGCGACGCGACATGCGCGACAGTAGCGTTTCAATCAGAGGCTTGGCAGCCTTGCCAATCGCAATTACCAGGATGCTCTTGAAGTTGTTTAGCTCAATGCGCGAGGGGGGCAGGAGCGGGGAGATATTGCGAACCAGAACATTGCCTTCAAAATGCAAGTGCCGGTCGAAGGCGGCTTCAATGCTGCACGCTTCAAGGGAGCGCCGGAAGATGTCGTATGCTACCTGGTGCAGGTCGTAAAGGGGACCATTCGCTTCCGTAGTCATCGATTATCCGATGCAGGTTTACTGCCGCCTTGGGGTAAGAGCGAAGTTGGTTTCAAGCCAGTTGCGAAGAGCCGCTTGCATTTCTTCCAACCTGCCGACAAGAAAGTGATTGGCGCCCTCGATCCATACCATCTGAACGGGTGGGGCAGCGTTTGCAACGGCTGCCTCCAAGCCAGCTTTAGTCCCATATTCATCCTGACTTCCGCTGATGAAGAGCTTGGGCTGGCTACACAGACGGAGAAACTCGTAGTGATAGTCGCGGCCCTCAGCATGCACTGGCAGGCCTAGTCCCACCATCCCCTGCACGCGCGCATCAGTGCAGCAAGCTTCGAGGCCAACGGCAGCACCAAAGGAGAATCCAGCAAAGAGTATAGGCTGCGCAAATTCTCGATCCAGCCAATCGAGAGCGGCGCGAACGTCGTCTTGCTCGCCATGTCCATCATCGTGCTCCCCCTCGCTTAGCCCAGTCCCGCGAAAGTTAAAGCGCAGTACGGGAAGCCCAAAGGTTTGGAACGCCTTCATCGCATGGAAGACCACCTTGTTGTGAAGAGTACCTCCACCTAGCGGATGGGGATGGCAAACAAGCACACAATAGGAAGCATCCTCGCGGCCTGCGTTGAGGAGCGCTTCGAGCCGCCCCGCCGGGCCTTGCAAGTTTACCGTGCGCAATAGAGCCGAACCGATGTGAGTTGTCGTCATGCCAACGTCTCATTCTAGTGGAAAGATTCGGGTTGAAGCTGCTTGGCCTGGAGCTGCTCAGGTATTCTGTGAGGGAGATGAACTTCGACCCCATCCTGCTGACCAGGCAGCTCGTCGATATTGACTCGACCACCAATCAAGAAGGTGCCGTGGCGTCATTCCTGGCGCAATTACTGGCCGCGAGAAATTATGCCGTGGAGACAACACCTGTTCCCCAGCCTGCAAACAGCAAGGAGACCAGCGAGCGGTTGAATTTGTACGCAGGTCGCGCTGATGAGACTCCCGACTTGGTGTTCTCAACCCATTTGGACACGGTTCCTCCTTTCTTCGGCAGCAGTGAGGATGCCGACTACATCTATGGACGCGGTGCGTGCGATGCGAAGGGAATCATCGCAGCCCAAATTGGTGCGGCGGAGCGACTGCGGGAGGCGGGCTATAAGGTGGGACTGCTCTTCGTCGCGGGTGAGGAGCGGGATTCGGCTGGAGCCAAGGTCGCTAATCTCAGGCCAAAGGGAAGCCGCTTTCTGATTGATGGAGAGCCGACCGACAACTGCCTTGCCCTGGCCTCAAAAGGCGCGCTCAGGGCGGTGATTCGCACGACGGGGAAGATGGCGCACTCCGCCTATCCTGAGTTGGGGGATAACGCGATCAACAAGATGGTGGCGGCTTTGGAGCGCGTGCTTCGGCTGGAACTCCCGATGACTGAAGATGTAGGTAAGAGCACGCTCAATATTGGGGTGCTTGAGGGTGGCCGCGCCCCGAACGTCGTTCCGGACTACGCAGAGGCCCAATTGCTGGTGCGTTTGGTGGGTGAGTCGGCATCGACGCGGAAGGCTATAGAAGAGGCGGTCGCAGGATTGGCTGAAGTCGACTTCACCCTGGAGATTCCATTCATCCGCATGCGCAGGATTGATGGATTGCCAACCATGGTGGCGGCCTTTACCACGGACATTCCCGCGCTGAGCGACTGGGGTGAGCCGCTGCTGCTCGGGCCGGGGTCGATCCAGGTAGCGCATACGCCTCACGAGCGTCTGGCAAAGAAAGAACTGCTGCAGGCCATCGATCTCTATACGGAGCTGGCCCAGCGGCTTCTCCAATGAAGACCAGGCTTCGCCATGCGCTGTTGGCGTTGCTCGCCGCCTGGGCAATCGCAATGCTTACGACTATTCCGTTCCAGATAGCGGTGTGTCTGCGCAACACCGATCGAGATATGCATCTCTTCCGGCAGATGTTGCCACTGGTTCTGATGATCTGGTTTGTCTGGACGCTTGTCCTCGCGCTGGTGGGATGGCTCTTGCTCGCCCTGCCGATTGCGCTGCTGGTCGATCCGCGGTGGGTTTATCGCATGAGCGGCTGGTTCATGGTGGGGTGCGCTATCCTCTCCATCGCGGCTACCTCGTTTCACTTTGAAGTGTGGAAGGTCCTCCGACCGCACATCCCCATAGATAAACACAGCTACGTGCTCTACACGGTGTTTACCATGAGCTACTCCGTCACCATGGCTGCGGTATATTCCTGGCTGGCAGGCCGCTCTTCAAGGCGACGCTCGACAGATTCGGCGATACGCAACTGATGGCATGGTCCTCTGCTGTCGGGCTTTCTGCGGGCACCGTTTCCAGATAAACTTTGCTGATGAGCGAACCAATATTGGGGGCTGGCGGAGCGAGCGAAGGCGACCAGCAAGAAGACCACGCGGCTGAGTATAGTCACAGCCATGCGTCGAACGACCTGCAACATGCAGCTTCGTCCTACTTGCGTTCGGCCATGCACCAGCCCGTACAGTGGCACCAGTGGAGCGAGGAAGCATTTGCGCTGGCGACTACTGCAGGCAAGCCCATCCTGCTCGACATCGGTGCGGTGTGGTGTCACTGGTGCCATGTGATGGACCGCGAATCCTACGAGGATGTGGGGCTGGCGCATGTTATCAACGAACATTTCATTGCCATCAAAGTCGACCGGGATGAGCGTCCCGACGTGGACAGTCGCTACCAGGCCGCCGTCTCCGCGATCAGCGGGCAAGGGGGCTGGCCGCTCACGGCGATTCTCACTCCTGATGGAAGGCCTTTCTTTGGCGGGACATATTTTCCCAAGGAAGATCGCTACGGCAGGCCAGGATTTGAGCGCGTGCTGCTCACGATGGCGGAGGCGTGGGAGACACGCCGCGAAGAGGTTCTGGAGTCGGCATCGAGCGTGATGGAGGCCATCGAGCAGGGCGAGAACTTTGCCGGCAGGCGAGGGCAACTGAGCTTGTCTCTGGTGGAGAAGCTGATTGGTTCTGCCATTACTCAATTCGATTCGCGCTACGGCGGCTTTGGCTCGCAGCCCAAATTTCCTCATCCCGCGGCGATTGATTTGCTGCTGGACATGGCCACGCGAACGGGAGACGAGGAGGCGAAGCGAGCCGCGATTTTCACGCTCGAGCGCATGGCCAAGGGCGGAGTCTACGATCAGATCGCTGGCGGATTTCATCGCTATTCAGTCGATGAGCGATGGGTCGTTCCCCATTTTGAAAAGATGCTCTACGACAATGCTGACCTGCTAAAAAACTACGTGCACGCCTTTCAGAGCTTTGTCGATCCGGGGATGGCAGCGGTTGCAAAAGACATCATGCGCTGGATGAACGAGTGCCTGAGCGATCGGCAGCGTGGCGGCTTCTATGCATCGCAGGACGCGGATATTACGCTCGATGATGATGGCGACTACTTCACCTGGACACGCGCCGAAGCCGCAGAAGTGCTAAGTGCTGAAGAGCTTGCTATCGCCTCGACGTACTACGACATCGGCGACGTGGGTGACATGCACCACAATCCCCTTAAAAATGTTCTGCATGTGCGGTTCACATTGGAGGAGGCAGCCACGCGCGCGGATATAGCAGGCGCTAGAGCCTGCGGGCTGCTGGAGTCTGCGAAGCACAAGCTTCATGAAGCCAGACTGCGTCGGCCGGCTCCTTTTATCGATCGCACGATCTACACCGGCTGGAACGCCCTCGCTATTTCGGCGTATCTGGATGCGGCTCAGGTCCTGGGACTGAGCACGGCGAAGGATTTTGCGTTGATGACGCTCGATCGGATCCTGGCCGAAGGATGGGACAAGGCCGCCGGACTGGCCCACGTGATTGCCTACCCGGACGGCGAACCAGTGACACGGGTTGCAGGCGTGCTGGATGACTACGCCTTCCTGACACAGGCCTGCACGGATGCCTGGTTCGCGACCGGGGAGCGGCGCTACTACGAGCTTGCGATGGAGATTGCCGACGCGATTGTGGAGCGTTTCTATGACAAGGTGGGAAACGGATTTTTCGATGCTGAGACAACTCCGGAAGGACAGAAGATTCTAGGGGCGTTAACGGCTCGTCGCAAGCCGCTGCAGGACTCTCCCACGCCTGCCGGGAATCCCGCCGCCGCCGCCGCATTGTTAGGGCTGGAAGCCTTGAGCGGGAGCCCGGAGTACCGCGAAATTGCCGAAGATACCTTGGAATCGTTCGCGGGCATCGTGGAGCACTTTGGCCTGTATGTGGGAATGTATGGACTGGCTCTGGAGCGGTTGATGCTGGACCAAATTCAAGTTGTTGTTGTCGGAGAAGACGCCCTTGCGCGGCAGCTGCAGGTAACTGCCACTGCGCGATTTGCCGTGAACAAGAGCGTCATCCACCTGCGTCATGAGCAATTGAATGAGGCCGCGCTGCCGCCAGTTCTTGCAGAGACGCTGCCAAATCTGCCGCGTCTCGAAGGGAGCTTTGCCATTGTTTGTAAAGGACGCACGTGCCTGCCTCCGATCACCAATGCGGAAGCCCTGCTGGACGCGCTCAAGGCCATTTAGAGCAGCAAGCATCAACTCTGTGAGGCGAAGGGATTGATCTCCTGCGGTGGATTGGTTGTGGGGTCTGACCTTGACGGTGGCGGGGCTCCCTCGGTAGCAGGGTCGGGCCTCTGAGTGAGTGAGGTTCCCGTTGTTGAAACACTGGCTGCAAGTACGCGGAATGGACTGCCAGGTAGCAGATTTTTCTCTTCAAGCGCCAGCCGGATGCGGCGGTGTATCTCGCGCACGGCGGCATACTGTTTTCGGGCGCGCGTCTTCAGCACAATGAGATACATAACCTCGGAACCCTTGATTCCATCCACCCCCGGCACTTCGGGATCGGCCAAGAAGACGTCCTTGTACGCATCGTCACTACGTACTTCGTTTACGATTCTCTGAAACATGGCCAGGACCTGGTCGGGCGGGGCCGAAAAATCGACGGAGATCGTCAGCGTTGTAATGGAGTAGTCGCGGCTCTGATTCGCCGTATTAGTGATCTGCGAGTTGGGAATCACGTAAAGCGTGCCATCAAACCCGCGCACCGTTGTACGCCTCAACGTGAGATCCTCAACCGTGCCGGTAATACCTGCTAGCGTGACCACGTCGCCCACATGAAACTGGTCCTCTACCACCAGCAGGATGCCATTCAGAATGTCTTTGACGATGGTCTGTGCGGCCAGTCCGACGGCGACTCCGGCCACGCCTGCCGAAGCCAGCAGCGGCTTCAAATCCACACCGAGCAGGGGCAGAACCTCAAGGGCCGCCAGGAAGGTGATGATGCCAATACCCGTAGCGCGCACCACCGAGGCAAGCGTCTTTACCTGGTAAACGCTAACTGAGCCTTGGGCGTGCCTTTCCGCCAACGCAGTCAGACGCCTGGTAATGACACCCAACAAGCGGATAAGGATCCACGCGCCGAGACCGATGATGACAAGCTTGGGCACGCTCGCGCGGACGAAGTCGGCACTATCGTCGAGCCACTTGTCCGTGATCCTGGCAAAAAATTGGGCAAAATGCGGAATCGTAAGAAGCAAACTTTGCATAGGTTAGAAGACTTTCCTGTCACGCTGCTGCATTGTTTCTATAATGAACCCATGCGAAACCCGGCGAAGAAATTGCGCTTGGTGGCCCTGGTTGTATTGTGCGCGAACCTTCTGGTTGCCGGGTCGGGTGCACAACAGTCCGGGCAGGTCTCCCTGGAGCCCCACCCTGGAAGAGGCCATTTGACAGGAGTCGACGCAGTAGCAGATCCGTTTGAAGTAAAGATGCACGAAAAACAACTGAAGAGCCTCAATGAGCTTAGGCAGAAGCGGCTGGTGACGGATACAGATAAACTTCTGAAGTTGGCTACCGAATTGAAAGCCGAGGTTGAAAGGCCTGATAAGGGCGCATTGCCCGCAAGGGCCATGACGAAGGCCGACCAGATTGAAAAGCTGGCGAAGAGTGTCCGTGAAAAGATGAAGGCAAGCCCCTGAACATCTCCCAGAAATGGCAGCTCCGTCGATACGCGTCGGAGTTCGAGCTGCTCAAGCGTCTGGAACAATGGCGAATAAATGGCTTCAGGACGGGGATTTCGCGGGGCAGGAACGGGCTCAGCATGGAAGCTCGTATGCTGGGTTGAAAATTGTTACAATCTTCGTTGCCGTACCGCATCAGAGTCCATGGTGTTGATGAGTTCTAGAGGAGTGTGATGGGTCGAGCGGCAGGGTCCACTGCGGAGAGTACGAAGAGCCAAGCGGATTTCCATATGGATCCGCAGCAGATGATTCGTATGTATCGTTTGATGTATGCATCGCGTTCGGTGGACGACCGCGAAATCATGCTGAAACGGCAGCAGAAGATCTATTTCCAAATCTCAGGGGCTGGACACGAGGCTTTGCTGGTGGCGGCGGGCATGGCGATGAAGCCGGGGTACGATTGGTTTTTCCCCTATTATCGCGATCGCGCCCTCTGCCTGACGCTGGGAACTACTGCGGAGGAAATGTTTCTGCAGGGGGTTGGATCAGTGGAAGATCCTGCCAGCGCCGGACGCCAGATGCCTTCACACTGGAGCAGCCCGAAGCTTCATATCGTTTCTCCCTCTTCTTCAACGGCGACCCAGTGCCTGCACGCCATAGGCTGCGCGGAGGCAGGTCGTTACTTTGCCAAGCATCCTGAAGCCGCTGAAAAGCCGATTGGCCTGGAAGACTACCGAGCGTTTCGAGACGTAGCCTTTCATGGCGACGAGGTGGTGTACGTTTCGTTGGGCGAAGGCGCCACCAGCCAGGGCGAATTCTGGGAGGCAATCAGCGCGGCCTCCAACCTGAAGCTGCCCGTCATCTTTGTAATTGAGGACAACGGCTACGCCATCTCTGTTCCAGTGGAGGTCAATACCCCGGGCGGCAACATTTCACGTCTCGTACAAAACTTCCCCAACTTCCACTTTGAGGAAGTCGATGGGACCGACCCCGTCCAGTCGTATGCAGCCATGACGAGGGCGGTGGAATATTGCCGCTCCGGCAGCGGACCGGCGTTGGTACACGGCCATGTGACTCGGCCCTATTCGCATTCTCTCTCAGACGACGAAAGAAATTACCGCAGCAAGGCGGAGATCGAAGCCGACTCCCTGCGCGATCCGCTGCCCAAGATGCAGATGCGCCTGTTGCGCGACGGCATTCTTGACGCAGAGGGAATGGAAAAGCTGGAGCATGATGTCGACGAGGAAGTTCGCCTTGCAGCCGAACGCGCTATCTACGCGCCGCTGCCGCAGATCTCGTCGATTTCGCGCCATGTTTACTCCGAGGACTGGAGTCCGACGCGCAATGAGCTTGCCACCAATCCTGCTCCGTCGGAAGACGCGCAAAAGCGCACTATGGCAGACCTGATCAACTCCTGCCTGCGCGACGAAATGCGGCGAGATCCGCGGATTGTGGTCTATGGCGAGGACGTTGCGGATTGCAGTCGTGAAGAGCCTCTGAAAGAGGGAGCCAAGGGCAAAGGCGGAGTCTTCAAGCTAACCTCTGGCTTGCAATGTGAATTTGGACCGGATCGCGTCTTCAATTCGCCCCTTGCTGAGGCCGCCATTGTTGGCCGTGCGGTGGGCTACGGCGTGCGCGGCATGAAGCCCGTGGTAGAAGTGCAATTCTTTGACTACATCTGGCCCGCGATGCACCAGCTTCGCAACGAGATGAGCCTGATGCGCTGGCGCTCCAACGGCACCTACGCTTCGCCGGCTGTCATACGCGTCGCGATCGGCGGATATCTTACCGGCGGGTCGGTCTATCATTCGCAGTCCGGCGAAAGCATCTTTACTCATACACCAGGTATTCGCGTGGTCTTCCCGTCAAATGCGCTGGACGCAAACGGACTGTTGCGTACGGCTATTAGGTGCGACGACCCGGTGCTGTTTCTCGAGCATAAGCGGCTTTACCGCGAGACCTACGGCCGGGCCGTGTATCCCGGGCCTGACTACACCATTCCCTTTGGCAAAGCGAATGTTGTTCGCGAAGGCAAGGACATCACCCTGATCACCTACGGGGCAGTAGTGCCACGCGCCCTTCAGGCCGCGCTGCAAGCCCATAGGGATGACGGCATTGAGGTGGAAGTTATCGACTTACGGTCGCTGAGCCCCTATGACTGGGAAGCGATCGCGACCTCAGTCAAGAAGACGAGCCGCGCGATTGTGGCCTACGAAGACATGCTGAGTTGGGGTTACGGCGCGGAGATCGCGGCACGTATTGGCGAAGAGCTGTTTGAGTATCTAGATGCTCCCGTGAGGCGCGTGGCCGCAATGGACACCTTTGTGGCGTATCAGCCGATTCTCGAAGATGCGATTTTGCCACAGCCCGAAGATTTGTACCGCGCCATCCTGGCATTGAAAGCCTACTGACACAACGCCTGGCGTTTCTAACAGCCGCTGGACTTTCGCCTTGCGCCAGGAGGGTAGCGCCATTCGCCCGTGTCAATTGTTTATGGAGTTGTTTCTGAGGAATGGGCCGTCGCAGGCTGCGGGTCACGAGTCTTAGTGCCTGTCTCGTGGAGGGGTAGGGAATGCTCCAAAAACTTCAAGATTCCATCAACGTCCAAGGCGCCTTGAGCAAGGATCAGGCGCTTTGGGTCAGCGGCCAAGCTATAGAGCGACTGCAGGTACCGTGGGGCAATTTCTCCGGCTGAGCCCGTCTGCGTTTGCAGGAATAGCTTAGGAGTCGTGATTTGCTTCAATTTTGACGCCAGGTCAAAGCGATCGGCAAACAGCAGCCTTATCGGTAGCAGCCCGGTGCGACGATCCGCAGCGATCTGCTCCAGCGCAGGCGGCACCGGGTTTACGAGAATCAGCGCTGCGACCAGCGGATGGCGCAGTGCCACGTCTGCAGCCACATTTGCGCCCAATCCTTCGCCGTAAAGCACGATGCTCGTCGCGCCAAGCCTGCGCGTGTTTGTAAGATAGGCCATGGCGGCGGCCGCATCTTCGGAAACGGTGGCCTCGGAAGGATGAACGTTGACGCTCTGCCCGAATCCGCGGTAGTCAATCACAAAGATGTTGATGCCGAGCGCGTGCAGCATCTTAATTTGGGGCAGGGTGTCGGAGAGCGACCCACTGGCTCCGTGCAAGTAGAGCAATATCGAACTCGAATGACGTGCTCCCGGCTCAGTGGGAATCCACCACCCTGTGAGCTGCGGGAGTCCTGTCTCGGTAGAGTTGAAATGGATATCGTCGAATTGCATACCAACGTTCGCCGGTGTAGACGGAACGGCATGCGAGGGATGGAAGAGGATCTGCCACCCGCCCTGGTAGAAGAGCAGGCACATCGTTAAATAGGCGCAAAGCAGCGCGACCGCGAGAGAGATGCCCAAAGCGCGAAGCAGCCATGTGCGGGAGACTAGGGGTTGCTGCTGCCGCAGGGGGTCCAGCCATCCGGGCGGAATCTGCGGTCCGCGCTGCTTCCGGGGTCTGGGTCCTTGAGTCATGGATTTCAGCCAAAGGCCAGTTCGTCTGGACTCTCAAGGGGTGTGCCACAGACTCGGCAGATGACTGCAGAGCAATCGCCGCAGACCAATGGATCGTCCACCGCGCGCGCGCAGTTTGCACACCAGAGCTTGCCGGGGTCGGGTTGGGATGGCGGAGACAAGGGCTGCGAAGACATTCGCACAAAGAGTAGCACGCCCGGGCGGTTCATCGCAGCGATACGATAAGTCGGCGTCAACCGTCGTGCAGACGCTGATGAGGAGATGGATGGGTCAATTCGTAAGGATATGCGGGAAGGTTGACTTACCCGCGGAAGGCCACGTTACAGAAATCCAGACCGCCACGGTGACACTTTGTTTGGCCAACGTGGGAAGTGAGATCTCTGCCCTGAATAATGTTTGCCCCCACAGACAGGGACCATTGGGACAGGGAATGATAGAGGAGCGGCATGTCATATACCCCTGGCATGCCTGGGCATTCGATGTAAAAACAGGAGCTTACGCGCATCAACCTCAAGCTGTACTTAAGATATATCCGGTGAAGGTTCTGGGAGAAGACGTGTTGGCGGATCTGGATTAGAGCGGCTCGACTTCTCCGTTGAGAAAATGTCGAGCCGGGCTGTTGCCACAACAACCAGTCGTGTGAATGTTTCTAGTACTGGACGATTCCTGCGAAAGAATCGGGCTTCAGGCTGGCGCCGCCTACCAGGGCTCCGTCGATTTCGACCTCGTTAAGTAGGGATGAAGCGTTGTCCGGTTTCACGCTGCCGCCATAGAGGATGCGCATCTTGTCTGCTGCCGGCTGGCCGAGGAGCTTGGCAACTTCGGCGCGGATGATCTTGTGCGCTTCGACGGCCATCTCCGGCGTCGCCGTTTTGCCGGTGCCGATGGCCCAGACGGGCTCGTAGGCAATGACAATAGTCTTGGCTGTCTCCGGTGTAATGCCAACGAACGCGCCCACCGTTTGTGTGCGCAGAACCTCTTCCGTCTTGCCGCCCTCTCGCTGGGCTAGAACTTCACCAACACAGACAATCGGAACCAGGCCGTGCTTCAGGGCGGTGTGGAGTTTTTTGTTCACGATCTCGTCAGTCTCGGCGAAGTATTGGCGGCGCTCGGAGTGTCCGACGAGGGTGTGCGTTCCGCCAATAGCAGTGAGCATATTGGCCGAGGTTTCCCCAGTGTAAGCACCCTCTTCGGCGAAGTGAATGTTCTGGCAGCCCACCGACACATTGGAGCCCTTAGCGGCGGCAATCACGGTGGCGAGCGAGGTGACGGAAGGGAACAGTGCGATCTCGTCGCGGGTGTGGTCCTTCACGAGGGGCAGGAATGCATCGATGAAGGCCTTGGCTTCGGCGGGCGTCTTGTACATCTTCCAATTTGCAGCGATCAATACCTTGCGCATGATTTCCTAATCCTGTTTCTTGGTTTCTAGAACGGTATAGAGCGTTTTGAGTGTTTGTTCGTCATCCAGCCTGTGGACGATGCGAACGGCTAACCAGCAGCCCAATGCCCCGAAAAAAAGGTAGCCGAAAAGGAAGATCAAAAGGCTGATGGCCTCGAAATGAGAGTTGAGGAACGGGCTGTTGGCCAGCCAGTCAGAGAGGTACTCGACCTTGAAGCGCACTGTGGCGAAGAGGCCGAGAAGGCCCATAAGGGCGAAGGCGAAGGGCACCACGGTTATTCGCCAGCGGTAACCCTGGAAGTTTTTGGTGAACATACCGACGAGCCAGAATCCGACGGAAAGCAGAAAACCAAGCGCAAGCAGCAGGAACGGCATTTCGAGTTCGAGATTCAACAGTCTCGTATCCTGCACCGCACATCCCTTCTGCTCGCCTCGTCATCGGCTCAAAACACTTATTGACCTATTTATCGGTAAGGGCCTCGACACCGGGAAGCTTTTTGCCCTCGAGGAACTCGAGTGAGGCGCCGCCGCCAGTGGAGATGTGCGTGATCTTGTCCGCCACTCCCGCCTTCTTCACGGCAGAGACGGAGTCGCCGCCGCCGATGATGGAAATGGCTCCGGAGTGGGCAACTGCCTTGGCGATCGCCGTGGTGCCGACGGCGAAGGCCGGCATCTCAAAGACACCCATAGGACCGTTCCAGACGATGGTCTTGGCGCTGGCGATTTCCTTTGAAAATAGCTCGATCGTTTTGGGGCCGATGTCGAGTGCCATCCAATCGGCGGGGAAGGGTCCGTCGTCGGCGAAGGTCTGCGTGGCCGCATCGGCGGCAAACTTGTCGGCCAGAACGTGGTCCACGGGCAGCAGTAGGCGAACTCCCTTGGCTTCGGCGGCTTTCAAGGCTTCCTTCGCGGTCTCAATCTTGTCCTCTTCAAGCAGCGATTTGCCGATGTCCTGGCCCTTCGCCTTGAGAAAGGTATAGGCCATACCGCCACCAATGATA
>JANXZS010000210.1 GCA_025355385.1 Acidobacteriaceae bacterium
GATTGCGGCGTTCTACACATTCCGCTGGTCATCGTTAATGGTCTTTGCGGGGATGTGGATTTTCGCGCAAAACGTCGGCATCGCCGTTGGCTACCATCGGCTGCTCACGCATCGTGGCTATGTTACTCCCAAGTGGTTGGAGTATTGCATCGCCGTGTGCGGCACGATGGCGCTGCAGGGAGGGCCGATCTACTGGGTGGCAGTGCATCGCCTGCATCATCAGCTTACCGATCGTCCCGGCGATCCACATTCTCCACGAGACGGTAAATGGTGGTCCCACATAGGCTGGATCCTTCGCGGAACCCTGCACAACGAAACTTCCTTACTCGCAAAGTATGCTCCAGACCTCGCCCGAGACCCTTTCTATTGCTGGTTGAGCCGATATAACTGGCTACCCGTCACGATCGTCGGCATCGCACTCTATCTTGCCGGAGGCTGGTCCTGGGTATTCTGGGGAATCTTTCTGCGTGCCACCCTCGGCCTGCATGTCACGTGGCTGGTGAATTCCGCAACGCATATCTGGGGCTCGCGCCGGTTTGCGACTCGCGACGACTCGCGGAACAACTGGTGGGTCGCGCTTCTCACTGGCGGCGAGGGATGGCATAACAATCACCACGCCCACCCGGTTTCGTGCCGGCACGGATTGGCCTGGTATGAACTTGATCTGAACTACGCCTGCATCCGGCTGCTGGCCGCAGTGGGGCTAGCCCGCAAGGTGAAGGTCGCGCGGGTGGATGGCAGTTCCGCAATTCAGCACTAGATTATTTTGCCTGTAGGTGTGAGATTCTGAAAAAGATTGACGCTTCGCGAAACCAGCAGCCCTCCGAAAATCCCTCCCGCTGGCAGGCGGCTCCGCTTGCTGAGCTTATGGAGTACATCGTTCGCACCCACCATGAACGGGTACGCAAGGAGACTCTCGCTGACGCTGGATACATCACACGATCCCTGCTTCTGCTCTACACGTCGCAGTCGTAGTTACATATTCCCGCGGAGGTTATTCTCCCGCGGGCAAATGTTGCTCCAGACAACAAGTCCGGCGCGGGTAGCCCCGCGCCGGGCTCCAGTCTTGCGAGCGAAGGTCAAACCATCATAGCGGCCAGATCCTCTTCCACTGTTGTGATCGCCATCAAGTTGAACTTCTCATGCAGAAGATTCAGCACCGCTGGTGACAGGAATACGGGCAGGGTTGGTCCGATGCGGATATTGCGCACTCCCAGATGCAGAAGCGTGAGCAGTACCGCGACGGCCTTCTGTTCGTACCAGGACAGAACCATAGACAGGGGCAGGTCGTTCACTCCGCAGTTGAATGCCTTAGCCAGTGCCAATGCCACCTGCAATGCTGAGTAAGTATCGTTGCACTGACCCATATCGAGCAGGCGCGGAATGCCCCCAATTTCTCCGAATTCGAGTTTGTTAAAGCGGAACTTGCCGCAGGCCAGGGTCAGGATCACACAGTCCTGGGGAAGCGACGTAGCCAGATCAGTGAAGTAGCTGCGGCCCGAACGTGCTCCGTCGCAACCGCCGATCAGAAAGAAGCGCTTGATCGCTCCCGTCTTGACGGCATCGATGATTTTGTCTGCTACACCTAACACCGCATTGTGCCCAAAACCGGTCATGATCTCTTCATCAGGACCATCCTCATCAAACCCCGGCGCGCGCAGTGCGGCCGCTATGACAGCGCTGTAGTCTCGGTTGGAAATATGCTTCACGCCCGGCCATGCGACTGCACCGGCGGTGAAAATACGATTCACGTAGCTGGGCTTGGGGAGCTGGATGCAGTTGGAAGTCATCAGGATCGCACCGGGGAAGGCATCGAAGTCGTTCGCCTGATCCATCCATGCTCCGCCGTAGTTGCCGGCCAGATGCGCATAGGCTTTGAGCTTCGGATAGCCGTGAGCTGGCAGCATCTCGCCATGCGTGTAAACGTTGATGCCGAGCCCCTTTGTCTGTTCCAGAAGAGCCCACAGGTCGCCGAGATCGTGTCCGGAAACGACAATCGCTTTGCCCTTCCTGGGATGAATTCGCAGTTTGGATGGCTGCGGATGTCCGAAGGTTTCCGTGTGGACCTTGTCGAGCAGTTCCATCACGCGGTAGTTCAACTCACCAACACGAAGCGCCGCGGCCAGCAGCTGATCCGCCGTCGCAAAACGCGTGAGCGAGTCGAGGATTTCATGGATGATGGCGTAAGCAGCCGGATCGTCGCCGCCCAGCGCGTGTGCGTGGACCGCATATGCGGCAACACCTTTGATTCCGTACAACACCAGTTCCTGAAGGTTAGCGATTTCCCTCGTCTCGGTGAGGAATCGGACCGGAAGCAACGTCTCCTGCCCCTGTAGCAGCAAACCTTCCATAGTGGAAGCGGGTTGCCACGCAGCCGGTCCCTGCAATATTTCAGGAACAACGCCGTTCGCCACACAAGCATTTTCGTAGAGAGAACGCGCTTGCTGACGAATCACCACCGCCTGATCAATCAGCACCATCAAGCGCTCAGGATCGAAATTGACGTTGGTCAGCGTCGCGAAGATGGCTTCGATAGTGAACGCATCGATCTCAGGATCGGCCGCGCCCTGCTGCTTCGCCCGATGGGCGTACATCGAGATACCCTTTACGGCGTGAATCAGGAGATCCTGAAAAACCGCGGTGGTTTCATCTTTTCCGCAAACGCCTGAAGTCTGGCAGCCCTCGCCTTTTGAGGTTTGTTCGCACTGGTAGCAGAACATGAAAATATTCCTTCCTGGTAATTTTGCTAATGTTTGAGTGGTCTTGAACTAAGCATAATTACTGACGGATTCGACGGCAGCGACTTAAGTCACACGCTGCACGGAGAGAATCGGCACGGCATAATTGATCCAGACGGTGTTATCTGGTCACGCGAAAGGGAGTGCTTTTTGGCGGAGGGATGTGCGTGACGGAAACATTGTGGTCGGCTGCGCAATCCTGCGATGCAATCGTGCTTGGCGCGGGAGCAGCTGGCATGATGTGCGCCATTGAAGCTGGACGTCGCGGCAGACGTGTGGTGCTGCTTGAGCACGCCAATCGTCCGGGCAAGAAGATCCTCATCTCTGGCGGCGGCCGATGTAACTTCACCAATATCCATTGTCGACCCGAGAATTTTCTCTCGGCAAATCCTCATTTCGCCAAGTCTGCACTAGCTTCGTACACACCCCAGAATTTTCTTGAACTGGTGGCAAAGCATGGCATTCCATTCCATGAGAAAACGCTGGGCCAGCTTTTTTGCGACCGATCCGCGACGGACATCGTGGACATGCTGGGAAAGGAGTGTGAGGCCGCGGGGGTGATCACATTTCTTGACACCCGCGTGACCGAAGTTTCCCGCCCTGATGAGTTTGTCGTTCGCACCAATAGAGGCGAACTGAGGGCGCCTTCCCTAGTGGTTGCCACCGGTGGACTATCCATCCCAAAGATGGGTGCGACTGCGCTCGGATATGAAGTCGCACGGCAGTTTGGCCTGGCTGTACGCGAATGCCGCCCCGCCTTGGTCCCGTTGACGCTCCACGGCAGCGATAAAGACGCTCTCTGCGATTTGTCCGGCGTCTCAACGGAAGTGATCGCGTCCTTTGGCCAGGGACGGTTCCGCGAAAAGATGCTGTTTACGCATCGCGGTCTTAGCGGTCCGGCAATCCTGCAGATTTCCAGCTACTGGGACTCGCGCTCTGCCATCACTCTCGATCTTGCGCCGGGGAAAGATTTGACTTCCACGCTACGAGCCGCAACCGCACGTCGTGACTTTACCACCGCGAGAGTGGCGTTGCGTGCCGCTTTGCCTGCGCGCCTCGCCGATCGACTCCTCGAACTTGACCCCCCGGCGGGCTGGAACAATCACGCCCTCGCCAACTACGAAAGTCATCTCCATGCATGGCCCATCACCCCTGCGGGGACCGAGGGTTACGAGAAGGCAGAAGTGACTTCTGGAGGCGTGGATACAGGAGAGCTTTTCGCGCGCACAATGGAAAGCCGTCGCGTGCCGCGCCTATTTTTCATAGGCGAAGTTGTGGACGTCACCGGCCACCTCGGTGGCTTCAACTTTCAGTGGGCCTGGGCCTCCGGCGCAGCAGCAGGCCGCGCGGTATAGCCATGGACACAGCTAGATCATTTTCCCTGTTGCTATGTACTTTTTAGAATGGGAATAAGCAGCTTTTCTTAACGGAAAAGCTGCGCCATCTTCACTTCTCCGGTCTAGGGCAGAAGCAGGGTTACTGTAAGCTAAGTCAGAGATTTTTGTATGCATTTAAATCAAGAAAATGCCTACATCGCTGACGCTGGATACACCACACTATCCCTGCTTCTGCTCTATGCCTACAGGGAAAATGATCTAGCGGCGGATGAAGTACATCAGCCAGCTGGCTGCCATCACGGCCGCGACGAACATGGCAAAGCAATATATCCCGTAACGAACCATGGCCTTCGTAGTGGAGCGCTGCGTGACGCCAAAAACTACGGAAGCAAACAATGCGAAGATAAGCACCGCCGTGAAATGGGAAGGAGCAAATATCATGCCTTCCTCCCGATGCGGATGTTGTGAGCATCCACGGCCGAAATCACGTTTAGCAGGCCCGCAACGACCGTGAATTTCGTCCCGTAATCCGCCGTCGCTACCTGCACCGCTCCATGCCCCAGATCGAGCGCGCGACCAAGCGCGTAGAGCAACCCTCCGCCCAGATCACCGGCGAAACCGAGCATGTCGAGAATGTCACCCGCATTCGGAGCGTAGAGCTTGCCCTGCATCAGCAGCCCCAGCACAAACATGGTTGTAATCGAAATAAAAAGAAGAGCGCCGCGGCCCCAGCGCTTCTGGAGCACATGTCCCGCTCCCGGCACCAGCCATCCCACAATTAACGGAAGATAGACAAAGCCGGATCCCGATCCCGCTTCACCCCGCCTTGCAACTTGAACATTCGAGACCATCCCCTTGAATATACAGCACGGCAAGCGTGCTGTTGTGCAGTCGCAAGTGAGAGCTTTGGCGGAAAGCAAGACCACAACCAAAGCATTCTCCTCACTCCCTCGCCGGATCCAAGCTGACCGCTGTGCCAGCTAAATCCTCACCAGATCCGTTTGCACTTGGCCCGTGGTCTCTGCCCTTCCCGGCCAGGTCATCATGTTCAGCTCGCTGCGCACGCCGAACTCCGACAGATAGATTCCCGGCTCCACTGAAAAGCACGTATGGGGCAGGATCAGCCGTTCATCATGCGTTTCCAGATTATCCAGATGGGCACCGTTCCCATGCAGTTCGGTGGCGATGTTGTGCCCAGTGCGGTGAGTGAAGTATTCCGCCAATCCAGCTTTTCTGATCACCTCGCGCGCAGCATCGTCGGCCTGCCAACCAGCGATCTGTTGGCCTTGAGAAAAGGCTTGCCGGACCAGATCCACGGTCGCGTCGCGAGCTTCCCGCACCGTCTGGAAAATCTGATGCTCCCGCTCACTGGGTTCTCGGCCAATCACTCCAGTCCATGTAATGTCGTACCAGCACGAATTAGCAACCGTGCAACGAGCCCAAATATCCACCAGGAGAAAATCTCCATCGCGGATATTTCGCGAAGTAGCGGCCGTCGGTTCGTAGTGAGAGTCAGAGGAGTTTTGATTCACGGAGACATTGGGTCCGTTCTCCCACTCCAGGCCTGCCCTGCGCATGGCCTCCTGGAGCCACATCACCATGTCGTACTCGGTCACCGTCTGGCGCGAACCGCCGTTGGCCGTTCGCAGACGACGCCCTATCTCACGGAAGCCTTCGGCGAGAATCTCATCTATCGCACGCTGCGCCTTGTAGTGGGTCTCGATCTGGGCCTCGGTCAACACCGCCTCAAACTGGCTGACGAGATTCGCCGAGCTCACGATGATCTTCCTGTATTCGCGCAAAACTTCGATCGTGCCTGCGTCTACCATCGAGACATACATGATCGCGTTACGCGGCGAGTATTGCATCGCAATGCGATCATAGCCGGCAAGCATTCGCTGCAATCCTTCTTCGAGCTCCTGCCACGAGGAGTACAGGCCCTTATCGCCGGGCAGTGTATCCAGTCGCCCCTGCTCCACGCGGTGCACCAGTTTGCGCGGTTCCCCTTCCGCCGGCACCAGGTAGTACCAGCGCCGCGTTACGTGCATACTTTCGCTCAGGCCAAGGATTCTGTACGCGATGGGATCACGATGGTGATGATCGTAAAAAAGCCACCCGTCCAGCTTCTGCTCACGAAGTGCGGATTGAATCGCTTCCAAGTTCATTCGTGTGATTGTAGAAGAGGAGTGTGGTTCCTGCAGAAGTTGAGCCAGAGCCCAGCCACTACGCGCGCTGACCGTAGCCCATTCTGCCGACTCGCTTGCGAGTCTAGCTGCTCATGCCCGTGATGTAGGCTTCCAGATGACGGATGGTTTCCTGTTGCGCCTGCATCATCCAGTTCACCAGGTCGCCGATGGAGATTACGCCAACCACACGGTCTCCCTCCAGCACTGGAAGGTGGCGGATCCGGTTTTCCGTAATAATTCGCATGCAATCGCCCACAGTATGCCTGGGCGTCACGAAGATGACTGGGCTGCTCATGATTTCACTTATCTCCGTGTCCTTCGAGCTTCTGCCCCGAATAACCACCTTGCGGGCGTAGTCCCGTTCCGAGAGGATGCCGACAAGTTTGTCGTCTTCCATCACCAGCAAGGCACCCACGCTCTTCTCAGCCATTGTTACTACGGCGTCGTAAACAGAGGCAGACGGAGACATCGACCATACCAGCCCCTTCTGCTTCAAGATCGGACCGATTGCGTCAGAGAATTCCATGGGCAGTCACCTTGGGAATGGGATGATAGCGCCCGGGCAAAACAACGGTCAACATTGCCCGGCAAGTGAAGAGTGAGAGCTCTTATCTGTTGCTGGGATGCGGGTCCGCCCCGCGCAGCCGTTTTTCAACGGAATGGGCCGCGCGGGAATAAGTTCTTGCTCCATGCCTGGAGGAACTGATCAGCCCGCCGGGCCGACCCTCATGCCGCGCGCTAGTGGGCCTGGGCATCTGCCCGGGATTTCAGGAAGATGTCCACATTGCCATTATCCACAAGGGTGGCGCCCGTATCCACAAATGTTGGAAGCGGCGAAAACGAATCGACTGAATACACCGTCCCCAGCGACTTCAGTGGGTAGTGGTGTAGATCGTCGAGCTGCTTCAACCCATAGAACGCCATAGTAAAGGGCTTCTGCGCAATCGTGGCGTCAATGACACCGGCCTTTACCAGGTTCAGCGTCTCCTCATCTACATCCATCGCCACCAGCAATTTGCCCTTCGCGTTAGCGCGCTTCATTGCTTCGGCTACATCCTTGCCTGCCGAAGCCTCAAGGCACACAAGGGCGTCAATTTTGCCTGCCCCCGTACGACCTAGATACTCGGTAGCCTTGTCGAGTGCCGTACCCGAGTCACCCTTGATGTTGAAGATCTCCACCACGTTGATGCCCGGATGGGTGGCGAACACATCCTGATAACCCTTCAGGCGCTCATCGAGATTAGGTTGGCCCGGCATGCTGAAAAAAATCACGTTGCCCTTGCCGTTGAGCTTCTGCACCAGCCGCGTCCCGCCGAGACGGCCCGCCTGCAGGTTGTTGGTCCCGATGAAGAGCAGCCGGTGGCTGTTCGGGGCATCGGAGTCCATCGTGATCACCGGAATGCCGGCCTGGATCGCCGCGTCAATTTCCGGCGCCATCAGTTTAGGATCCGCTACCGAGACCAGGATGCCTGCGGGCTTCCGCGCCACCACATCGCGGAATTCCTTCACTTCTGCTTGTGGGTCAAATGTGTCGGGCCCGCGCATCTCTGCCGTCACGCCAAACTGCGCAGCCGCCTGCTCCAGACCAAGCGCAGCCGACTGCCAATAAGGCAACTTGGTGTTTACCACGACCAGATAGTAACTCTCAGACTTGGCATGGCGCTCGCACCCGGCCAGCATGGTTGCCAGAGTGATAGCAAAAACCCCAACAAACAAACGCGACACAAAATTTGGCATAGTTCACCTCAGTTGGAAAAAATCCTGCACGGAGCTTATTTAGATACAAGTCCAATGGACCGAGCTAGGAAAGACGGATTCTACGCCCCTGCCGGTCAAATTGACACCCTGAGATGAAAGACGCACGGAAAATCTAGATTGCGTCCCTCCTCGGTTGGCCTGGCACGGTCAGAAAGGCATGAAAAGAGGTATCCAATCGGCCAACAAAAGGGGCGCGCAGAATGTGCCTGCACGCCCCTTCCGTCTGGCTTTTGTTGTTTTTCTACGCTGTCAGAACCGCCGCGATGCGCTCGGTCACGAAGGCTTCAATCGTATCGGCAACCTTCAGATCATTAAAGTTGGAAATACCGATACCACACTCCATGCCATTCGTCACTTCCTTCGCATCGTCCTTAAAGCGGCGGAGCGAAGAGAGCTTGCCTTTGAAGACCTGTTCGCCGTCGCGCAGAATGCGAATCTCTGCATCGCGCTTGATGGCGCCATCGGTCACACGGCAACCGGCGATTGTGCCCACCTTCGGAATCTTGAAGATGTTGAGCACTTCCGCACGGCCCGAATAGTTTTCCTTGATGGTCGGCTCCAGCAGTCCAAGCATCGCCTTCTTCATCTCGTCCTGCAGTTCGTAGATGATCGAATGCAGGCGAATCTCCACGCCTTCCTGCTCTGCCAGTTGAGATGCTTCGCGTCCCGGCCGAACCCCGAAGCCGATCACGATGGCATTCGATGCCGAGGCCAGCAAAATATCGCTCTCGGTGATCGCACCCACTCCGGTATGAATCACCTTGATGCGAACTTTTTCCGTCGACATCTTCTGCAGCGAGTCGGCAAGCACTTCGACCGAACCCGTAACATCGCCCTTGAGGATGAGAGGCAGTTCCTTGACCCCCGCCTGCTTGATCTGTTCGGCAAGCCCTTCAAGCGATACCCTCGACGACTTCGCAAGCTGCGACTCGCGCTCCTTCATCTTGCGATACTGCGCGATGCCCTTGGCCTTGTCTCGATCTGCTACTACCAGGAACGTGTCGCCAGCATCCGGCATACCCTCCAGCCCGAGGACTTCAACCGGCGTCGATGGCCCAGCCTCTTCCACGGGGCGCCCGCGATCATCGAACATCGCACGCACCTTGCCGAAGGTGTTGCCCATAATGAAGCTGTCGCCTGACTTAAGCGTGCCATTTTGTACCAGCACCGAGGCGACAACACCCCGACCGCGATCCAGTTTGGCTTCTATAACGGTTCCCACAGCCTTGCGATCTGGAGTGGCCTTGAGTGCCTTCAAATCGGCAACGAGGCAGATCATCTCCAACAGCAGATCGAGATTAATACGTTTCTTCGCGGATACATCCACGAACACCGTATCGCCGCCCCACGCTTCTGGCACCAGCCCGCGATCGCCCAACTGCTGCTTCACGCGATCCGGATTCGCCTCGGGTTTATCGATCTTGTTCACCGCCACGATAATCGGCACATTGGCCGCCTTCGCGTGATCGACGGCTTCAAGTGTCTGCGGCATCACCCCGTCGTCCGCCGCCACCACGATAACTACAAGATCGGTCACCTTGGCGCCGCGTGCACGCATCCTCGTAAAGGCTTCGTGACCCGGCGTATCCAGGAAGACGATCTCGCGCCCGTGAGCCGGAGATCCTTCCTTGTTGAAGCGCACCTTGTACGCGCCAATGTGCTGGGTAATACCGCCAGCCTCACCAGCCGCCACATCGGTCTCGCGGATTGCGTCGAGCAACGAAGTCTTGCCGTGATCGACGTGGCCCATCACCGTGACTACGGGAGGACGAGGCACTTCGAGTTCGTCGGGATTCTCAGTCTCCAGAATCTCTTCGATGGCTTCGTTCGCCATCTCCTCTTCAAAGCTGATCACCAGCGCATCGGCGCCAAACTGGCGCGCAATGTCCTTGACAAGTTCGCCCTCGAGCGATTGGTTCACCGTGACAAAGACTCCGCGCATCAACAGCGAAGCGATCAGGTCCTTGCCGCGTACATCGAGCTTCTCCGCAAGTTCCTTTACGCTGACGCCTTCCGTCACCGTGATGGTGCGCGTGATCGGCACCGGCTCGCGCGAGTATCCGCCGCCCATGCGTGGCGGCGGAACAAAGCCCTTCATCGAGCCTTCTTTGCTCTTTTCGTAGCGTTTGTTGCCACCACCGGGACGCCGATTAGGCCCCGTAGGCCGCTGCGGCCGCGGCGCTTCTCCCGGAGGAGGCATCATCCCACCAGCTCCGACGCCCCCTCCCGGACGGGCACCAAAGCCAGGACGACCGCCCATTCCCGGGCGAGTACCCATTCCTGGACGTGCCCCGGGAGGACCACCCGTTGGCGAACTCCGCGTAGGATGCATGGGGCGGCGACCTGGGGCTCCCGCTGGACCGGCCTGGAAACCCGGACCGCCTGGCGGTCGCTGACCAAATCCCGGAGCCCCACCCGGCCGACCGCGATCAAAAATCGGACGACCGCGTTGAATGCCTGCAGGACCAGCCGCTTGGGGCGCATTGACCGTGGGCGGCGGCGGCGGCGGAGCCGTATATACCGGCCGTGGGCCCGTCTGCGGCATGATCACGCGACGTACGGGCGGTGGAGGCGCTACCGGTCTCGCCGCAGCTGCCACTACCGGAGTTGAGGTCTCGGTTTCGGCGGCAGCAGCAACCTCGACCCTTTCAGTACTCTGCGCTCCATCGCCAGTCTGGGTAATCTCGGACGCCGAAGTGACTCTCGTCGCGGATTCTGACTTGGCAATCGGCGCGGCATTCGTTTCCGCCACTGGAGTTGCCACCGGCGCTGCGGCCATCGCAGTTGCTGGCGCAGTCGATGGTGCTATTGGAGTGGAGAGTGCCGTTGGCTTGACGGCAACCGGCGCCGTCGGAACCGACGAAGCAATTGCCGGCTTTCCTTCACCGGCCACTACCTTCCCGGCCGGGGGCGCAGCTACCACCGGACCCATCGGAGGCTTGGCGGCAATCGCCGGCACTGGGGCGATGATGCGCGGTTCCTGCCGGGGCTGGGGAACAATCTTTCGCGGAGCGGGCCTGGACGGCTCTGGCGAAGGTGCCACATGGACCGGGGCCACAGGCTTGGGCGGCGCAGGCGTAACGGCGACGACGACAGCAGCGCTGGGCTTCGGTGCAGTGGCTACTACGCGACGATTCTCGCGCTCAGCAGCGACCTCCTCGTTCCGGCTCTGGATTGCCTTGAGCACATCGCCTGGTTTGGATACACGCGACCAGTCAATCTTTGGCTTCGGTTCGCTCTCCACCTTATGCGGGCTCGCGGACGCACTGCGGCCTGCGCGCTGAAAGTGGACACGCACGCGCTCCGCTTCATCTGCCTCAAGCGAACTGGAGTGAGTCTTCTTTTCCGTAACGCCAACATCCGTGAGAACGTCCAGAATTGATCTACTCTTGACTTCCAGTTCCCTGGCTAAATCGTTGATCCGAACTTTACTCATCCGCCCCTTTTTGGCACCGTTCCCATGGCTCTAGATGGTCATAACACCCTCTCGCCGGTGGGGCTCAGTGCAACTTCTATTATCCTCTGAAATCGCGCCATATGCGCTGCTCAAGATCGCGGACGCCATTTCAGGCGCCACCCTCTTCATCCCTGTTTGCCTTAGGCTCCAGGGCATGCTTCTCTATCGGCAGATCCCGCGACACCGTAACCTTCCGCGCCGGCAGTTCACCCGTCGCGGCATCTTCTTCCTTCAATTCCCCTGGTACTTCGGCCGCCTCGGCAAGATCCTCTGGATCGGCAGCCACTTCATTGCTGATGATTTCGCCCCCGGGATCAACCGGAACCACGCCTTCATCCCCGGCCACTTCGCCGGACTCGGTCATCTCTTCCACCATCGCCCCGGCCACATCGTCTTCAATCAGGCCCGATCCATCCGCTGACGGCGTGACTTCATCGCTCTGGCTCAGTCCGGCTACTGTCTCGCCTTCGATCGCTTCTGCCGCCACTTCGGCAGGTGCAGGCCGCTCTTCGCCTTCCTCGTACTCGCCGAAGTAGTGGCGCACCGCTACGCTGATCTTTTCAAGCGTTTTCTCACCAATTCCTGGAACCTCTTCGAGCTCTTCCGGAGTCATATCGGCCAGCGCTTCGACCGTCGTAATACCGTGCGCCACCAGCTTCTGGATGATTGCCTCGCCCAGTTCGCTAACCTGCTCAATCGGCGTAGAAGGCCCGCCAGACATGGCCTGCATCTGCTGCTCGACCTCCTGCCGCTTCTCCTCTTCGCTCTTGATGTCAATCTTCCAGCCCAGCAGTTTCGCCGCCAGCCTTACGTTCTGGCCTTTCTTGCCGATAGCCAGCGATAACTGGGTATCATCGACGATCACTTCAATCTGCTTGTCGCTGAGATCGGCAATGCTCACCCGGCTCACCTTGGCGGGCTGCAGAGCCTTCTCCGCGAAAGTCGTGATCTCTTCGCTGTACTCGATAATGTCGATCTTTTCCCCGCGCAATTCACGGATGATGGATTGCACGCGCATGCCTTTCATGCCGACACATGCGCCCACCGGATCCACATCCTTGTCCCGCGACATCACCGCAATCTTGGTGCGCTCGCCAGCCTCACGCGCAATGGCGCGGATGACTACGGTTCCGTCGTAAATCTCCGGCACTTCGCTGTGGAAGAGGTTTTGCACCAGTTCGGGCGCGGCGCGGGACACAATCACCTGCGGTCCCTTGGCGGCGCGGTCCACCCGCAACAAGACAACCCGCACGCGTTCGCCGACCGCGAATTGCTCCAGCCGGGACTGCTCCCGGCGCGGCATTCTCGCCTCGGTCTTGCCCAGATCGAAGATCACATCCTGCGGCTCGACGCGCTTCACCGTTGCCGTCAATACCTCGTTCAGACGGTGATTGTATTCGAGGAAAACCGTGTCGCGCTCAGCCTCTCTCACCTTCTGGAAGATGACCTGCTTGGCCATCTGCGCGGCGATGCGGCCCAGAACATCGGTCGGCTTGTAGTAACGGATCTCGCCGCCGATCTCCACCTCGGGGGCCAGGCCTCGCGCCTCTTCCAGTGCAATCTGATTCACCGGGTCTTCAATCTGTTCCGGAGCTTCCACCACCGTCTTGTAAACGTAGGCCCGGATCTCGCCCGACTCCTTGTCCAGCTCGGCGCGCATGTTCTCCTGCGTCTTGTAGTACTTGCGGGTAGCCAGCGCGATTGCGTCTTCCACGGCTGTCACTACGATCTGGGGATCGATCCCCTTCTCGTGACTCAATGCTTCGATACTCTGATACAGCAAACTTGCCATAGTCTTCTCTCTGTCGCCCCGTACTCATGCCCGGCTTCGAAATCCGCAACGGTTGCCGATGCCGAAGGCTTGAACATACCGGCAATCAGCTGCGTCGTTGCGTCTCGCCTTATGTGACGTGCCGTATTCGCTGCCCCAGTGGATGCCCTAAATCTCGGGAACCAGATTGGCCTTTTCTATATTGGCCAGAAGGATTTCGACCGATTCAACTCCCTCCGCCTTTTTTCGCTTTCCCTTCTGCTTCAAAGCAGAAAGATCCAGTCGTATCGAATTCGCGGCAATCTCTGTCAGCCTGCCCTGCCAATGCCGGTTGCCTGCCACCGGCTCAAACGTCTGCAGTTTTAGTATGCTGCCGCGGAAGCGCTTGTAGTCCGCGCGTCCGTAGAGCTTGCGGTCCAGGCCCGGCGACGATATTTCGAGCGTGTAATCGCTGGCCGGAACCAGCTCTTCGACATCGAGAACGGTGCCAAAATCCTGGCTGAAACTCTGGCAGTCTTCGTGTGTCACCCAGGCAAGCTGATCGATGTTCAATTCGCCTGCCGCAAGTTTTTCCGGGAGATCCGCTTCCGCAACCGCCGCCGCCTGCCTGGCGCGTCCTTCCGCATTCTTCTCGATGAAAACGCGCATTACCCTCTGCTTGCTACCGCCGAGATATTCGATTTCCACTACCTCAAGCCCGTGCGATACCGCCACGCGGTCGGCCAGGGCACGAATTGTCTCGAGATTCAGCGCCATAGATTGCACGCAGACACCCGCCAAAACGCTGGCTGATTGCGGTTTTTACCGCAAAAGAAAAGTGGGCTCTCGCCCACTCATTTCTCCCGGCCACTGGTACACCGCCAGGGACAAACTTGTCTGCTTCTGTAGGATACGACGTTTCTTCAGGGAATTCAATCCACATTCCGCGGGACCATGGGACGGAGCCGCAAGTCGCAGGCACGGGTTTGTCTACTGCGGCACTGAGCGCTTTCCCTGGCAGGATTGCGTGCGCGTCGCGGCAGCAATGCTCCCTCCCAGGGGAAGCTCGCGGTGCGTCTATGGCTCGTCTACATGCCGCCGTCTTCTCCGGTCAGTACCAGATCCCCGGCACCGACATGCAGCAGCAATTGATACCGCCCTTTTCCCTCCAGAATCAACGTGCCCCCCCACAATCCACTCTGCTTGCTATGAAATACACCATCGGTCAGTTCGCCCAGACGCACATCAGCCCTCACATGCCCATACGCTACAGGATCGGCTCCCCGCAGCGTGAGCATACCCGATTCGACGCGGAGGTCCTTATCGCCCTTGACCCCAGCAACTGTGAGGCTTCCGCCCTGCATTTTCACCACGAGAGTGGTGACTGGTGGCACATAAATCGTAACCAGGCCAGCGGAGCGACCAGTGGGAAGCCGCAGATCAATCGCTGCATGGCCGCCCTCGACATCCATACGTTTCACCCAACGCTGCTGCGCCAGCACTGGATCGAGTTGGTGGCCGGTAACCCCAACCTCGAGCCGGATTTGCCCTGGCTGCAGGTTGCGCACGATGCGCACCTCCCCGGCATTGACCACTAAATCCAACGCTGCGCCCTCGGGGAACGCTTTTTCTACAACGAACATGCGTGGCTCGTCCGTGCGCGGGTGCGGGCCCGCAGAGTGCTGCCCTTGCAGCGCCCCACAAGAACACGACACCAGGACCAGACCGGCAAGCCTCATCCACGAGTGTCCGGCGAGCGAACTTCTCTGCAAGGCTTCCTCCGTTTCTTTGCTGCGATGCAACGGTTTCGGTGCGCCTGAGTTTGCCGTTGCGGGTAGGCCCCTCTACAATGGCAAGAGGCCATCCCAGCTTCAGCCTATTCTTTCGCCCTGCTGGGCCGGGGTGTCTTTAAAAACCCACATGATCGAATTTCCCATACCGGAAGCACTGACCTTCGACGATGTCCTGCTCGTCCCCGCCTACAGCGATGTTGTGCCCGCCCAGGTTGATACGCAGACACAGCTCACGCGCCAGATCTCCCTCAACACTCCCCTGCTTAGCGCGGCAATGGACACGGTCACAGAATCCCGTCTCGCCATCGCCATGGCGCAGCAGGGAGGACTGGGCATGGTTCACCGCAATCTGACCATAGAACAGCAGGCGGGAGAAATCGACAAGGTAAAACGCTCCGAGAGCGGAATGATCGTCGATCCCGTAACCATCACCCCCGAGCAACCCATCTCGGATGCACTCGAAGTCATGCGCCGATTCAAGATCTCCGGCGTTCCCGTAACCAAAAACAAGAAACTGGTTGGCATTCTGACCAACCGCGATTTGCGTTTTGAAACCCGCACCGACATTCCCATCGCCGAAGTGATGACCAAGGAGAATCTCATCACGGTTCCCATGGGCACCACTCTGGAAGATGCTGAGTTGATCCTTCACAAGCATCGCGTGGAAAAATTGCTCGTGGTCAACGATCAATACGAGCTCAAGGGATTGATCACAGTCAAAGACATTCAGAAGAAGCTGAAATATCCCAATGCCGCAAAAGATGAACAGGGACGCCTGCGCGTTGGCGGAGCCCTGGGCGCAACCGGCGACTACCTGGAGCGTGCCGCGGAACTCATTCGATATCGCGTCGATGTACTCGCCATCGACTCCGCCCACGGCCACTCTTCTCGAGTCCTCGAAGCGGTGCGCGCCGTTAAGAAGCGCTTTCCCCATGTTGCCCTGATCGCAGGCAATGTGGCCACCTACGAAGGGGCTTGCGCGCTGATCGACGCGGGTGCGGATGCTATCAAGGTGGGCATCGGGCCCGGGTCCATTTGCACCACGCGCATGGTTACCGGTGCCGGCATGCCTCAGATCACCGCCATCAGCGAATGCTACAGAGCCTGCAAACCACTCGGCGTCCCGGTCATCGCCGACGGCGGAATTAAATACTCTGGCGACATCACCAAGGCCATCGCCGCCGGAGCCAGCGTCGTCATGATTGGCTCGCTCTTTGCCGGAGTGGATGAGAGTCCGGGTGAAACCATCCTCTACCAGGGCCGCTCGTTCAAGGCCTATCGCGGCATGGGATCCCTTACCGCCATGGCACAGGGTTCCGGCGAACGTTACTTCCAGGGTAAGGAAGACTTCGAAGACGCCGCCTCCCAGCGCCTGAGTGAAGGCGTCGTGAATCGCGAACGAAACACGCAGAACCGCCTGGCAAAGTTTGTCCCCGAAGGAATTGAGGGTAGAGTACCGTATCGCGGACCACTCGAAGCCATGGTCTATCAGTTGGTGGGAGGCCTTCGTTCCGGGATGGGCTACCTGGGTTGTAGCTCCATCAAGGATCTGCATGAAAATGCCCGCTTCGTTCGTATCTCTAGCGCGGGTCTGCGCGAGAGCCACGTCCACGACGTGATCATCACCCGGGAAGCTCCCAATTATCATGTCGAATAGGGAGTCGCCCTTCTTGCGGCTGATATCCGCGTGGATACCGGCGATCTGCGCAATCGCCATTATCGTTTGGGAATCAACCGAACGGTTTTCTTCCGCGAATACCAGTGCCCCGCTGCGCCACTTGTGGGAGCTTTGGGCCGGCCCGGTGAGCGACCAGGTATGGCTGCTGATTCATCACCACATCCGCAAGGCGGGTCACGTCTTAGGGTATGGCCTGTTGAGCGGCTTCATCTTCCGCGCATGGTTCCTGACGATCAATCTTGCCTCAGCCCTCAGGGTTTTAGCCTGGCAAGTCAGCACTGTCATGGCCCTGGCCTGTACCTTGATCATCGCCACCGCTGATGAAGTTCACCAAAGGTTTCTGATTTCCCGTTCAAGCTCACCAAGGGACGTAGCCATCGATATGGCAGGAGCCCTGACGGCACAACTACTGATTGCAACGTTTATCCTCCTCTATTCCCAACCGCGCCAGCAGGCTCTACGCCCCCAGACCAGCCCCGAATCCTGAAGCCTTTGCAAAATTCTGCAGCCAAAAAACGCCGCACTCCATATCGGGTGCGGACGCTTGTGAGTCTTTAGAAATTACGTGCGGGCTTCTTAGAGCAGAAGCAGGGATAGTGTTATGTATCCAGCATCAGCGATGTAGGCATTTTCTTGATGAAAATGCCTGCAGAGATCTGTGGCTCATCTTAAAGTAACCCTGCTGCTGCTCTAGCTTTTTCCTTCGCTACCATCGGCTGGAGCATCGCCCTTGCTCATCGCCTCTTCCATCTCGGCGCGACGCTTGGTGCGAACTTCCGCACGCTTCTGCCGCTTTTCATCCAGAATCTGCTCGGTGCCCAGCAATTCGATGTAGGCCTTCTCGGCCCCGTCGCCGCGCTGGAATCCCGTACGCACTATGCGCAGGTAGCCACCATTGCGATCACCGTAGCGAGGCGCCACCGTGTCAAAAAGACGACTGACTGATTCGCGCGTCATCAGGTAAGAGAGCGCCTGACGGCGTGCATGGAGATCACCCTTTTTACCGAGCGTGATCATTCTTTCGACAAGGGGACGGGCTGCCTTCGCTTTGGTAAGCGTAGTCTCCACCCGGTCTTCGACGAGAATAGACGTCACCAGATTGCGCAACATCGCGCGGCGATGGCTGGTATTGCGTCCGAGTTTGTATCCTGCTTTGCGATGTCGCATGGTCGAATCTCTCTATCTGGAGTTCTCAGTCATTAGTGTTCAGTTGCCGGTGGCGTCCGAATCCTCTATCGCGAACGACGCACCGGTAGCTGCTGAAAACTGACTGCACTTTATTAGAAGTTCTCTGGCTCGGTCTGTAGCGGAACGTCCGCTTCCAGACCCTCTTCATCGTCGTCATCGTCGAAGCGGTTGTAGCTTGCCGCCAGCGTTGCTGCCGGCAGTACGCTCGTCGGTCCGGGGACCGCGTTCCCACTTTCGTCAATCTTCATGCCCAGCGACAAACCCATCTGCGCAAGAATTTCCTTGATTTCATTCAAGGACTTGCGACCAAAGTTTTTGGTCTTCAGCATCTCGGCTTCGGTCTTCTGGACCAGTTCGCCGATGGTCTGGATGTTGGCGTTCTTCAAGCAATTGTAGCTGCGAACCGAAAGCTCCAGTTCTTCCACCGAGCGATTCAAGTTCTCGTTGCGCAACTGCAAACGACTTTCATCCGCCGCACCTGCCTCTTCAATCTCCTCCTCGAAATTGATGAAGATGCTCATGTGATCTTTCAGCAGCTTCGCGGCCAAACCCACGGCATCGGCAGGCAGCACCGATCCGTTGGTCCAGACTTCGAGCGTCAGCTTATCAAAGTCGGTGATCTGACCCAGACGGGCTGCATCGACCGCGTAATTCACCTTGCGTACGGGCGAGTGCACTGAATCGACCGGAATAAAACCGATGCCCAGATCCGAATCGAAGTTCTTGTCGGCAGAGATATAGCCACGGCCGCGCTTCAGGCGCATTTCCATGTCCAGCCTGCCGCCCTCGCTGACCGTCGCGATGTAGATATCCTTGTCCAGAATCTCAACGTCACCATCGGCCTCGATCATGCCCGAGGTAATTACCCCCGGCTGATCCGCGCGAAGATAGAGCGCCTTGGGACCCTCTCCGTTCAACTTGAAAGGAATCTGCTTCAGGTTGAGGATGATGTCCGTCGCGTCCTCGACTACGCCGGTGATCGATTGGAACTCGTGCAACACTCCCTCGATCTTGACCGCGGTCACGGCCGCGCCTTCAATCGATGACAGCAGAGTGCGCCGCAGCGCGTTCCCGATGGTGGTGCCGAAGCCGCGCTCAAAAGGCTGAGCGCTGAACTTCCCAAACTTCTCTGTCAGCGTCTCGGTTTCAACTGCAAGACGCTTCGGCTTTTGAAATCCTCTCCAAAGCATATCGGTTTCGCTCTCCTGCGCTGCAATCGTCGCGAAGCATTCTGCAACGGCCGCGCTTGTTCTCCCTCGTTAATTTCAAGTACGCCGCGAGGATCCGCGGTCCCGCTCCGAACAGCCTGCGACGTCTGGCATCGTTCATGTAAAGCCCAGGCCGCTTCGACGATTCCGTGCTTACTTGCTGTAAAGTTCAACGATCAACTGCTCGTTAACCGGCAGATTGATATCCTCGCGCTTCGGCAGCGCGATAATCTTGCCGACTAGATTCGCCGCGTCCATGGTGATCCACTGTGGCGGCACCTGGTGACTGGCAAATTCACGGGAGATCTCAAGCAGCGTCAACTTCTTGCTGTTCTCGCGCACGCGAATTTCATCCCCCACCTTCACCTGGAACGAAGGAATGTTTACCTTGCGGCCATTCACTTCCACGTGTCCGTGGCGGACCACCTGCCGAGCCTGGCGCCGCGATGTGGCAAGCCCCATGCGGAAGGCAACGTTATCCAAACGGCGTTCCAGTTGCTGCAGGAGCAATTCACCAGTGACGCCGGGCGCATTCGTAGCCTTCTCGTAATAGGCGCGAAACTGGCCTTCAAGGGTGAAATAAATGCGCTTGGCTTTCTGTTTCTCGCGCAACTGCAGGCCGTAGCCAACGATCTTGGCCTTGCGATCCTTGCCATGCTGGCCGGGAGCAAAATTTCGCTTCTCGATAGCGCACTTATCGGAAAAACATCTGGTGCCCTTCAAAAAAAGCTTGGTGCCTTCGCGACGGCAAAGGCGGCAGACTGGTCCGGTATAACGTGCCAATTTCTTTCTCCTGTTTCAGAGGACGATCAGTTTACGGAGTGGCACTCCTTCAATCCCGATCCCCTGTTTAACTTCTAGTCTCTAGCGCTAAAGCCTCAGACCCATAAACTCCTACCCACAGTCAGAAGCTGATTTACACCCGGCGCCGCTTCGGCGGACGGCAGCCGTTGTGCGGGATCGGCGTAACGTCGCGGATCGAGCGGACATCCAGGCCCGCCGCCGCCAACGCTCGCACTGCGGACTCACGACCAGACCCCGGGCCGCTGACGCGCACATCCACCGAGCGTAGACCGTGATCCCGCGCTTGGTTCGCCGCATTCTGTGCTGCCTGCTGCGCCGCGAAAGGAGTGCCCTTACGCGATCCACGGAAGCCAAGTGAGCCCGAACTCTTCCAGGAGAGCGTGTTGCCCTGGCCATCCGTGATGGTCACGATGGTGTTGTTGAACGTGGCCTGGACATACACCAATCCATAAGGAACGTTCTTGCGCTCGCGCTTCTTGAACTTCTTGTTCTTGCCGGCCTTCCCCGCAGTACCCTTCTCTGGCTTTGCCATTAGGTTTTCGATACCGCTTTCTTACGGTTCGTGACCGTACCCTTGCGCGGACCCTTGCGGGTGCGGGCGTTGGTGTGGGTGCGCTGACCGCGCGTCGGCAAATTGCGACGATGGCGGAGCCCACGATAAGACTGAATATCGATCAGGCGCTTGATGTGCATGGAGACGTCCTTGCGGAGATCGCCTTCCACATTGCCCTCTTCTTCAATCGCCATACGGATGCGGTTGACCTCGTCTTCGCCGAGATCCTGGATCTTCTTCAACGGGTCCACATTGGCCGTCGCCAGGATGCGCAGCGCACGCGGGTTGCCGATCCCAAAAATATAGGTGAGCGCGATCCGGGCCTGCTTGTTGCGGGGCAGATCCACGCCAGCAATACGTGCCATGCTGATTCCTTCTAATACCGCAGTCAGTCATGATTGCGGCGGTTGTGGCGCACCGGACTTCCGGTTTGCCGATTGAAACGAGCCTCGGGGTTCATCGCAAGCCTGAATTGGCTAACTAGCCCCTGCCTCTTTGGCGGTCGGCACGTCTTTCGATACACGCAAATGACAGGGCTCTAACCCTGGCGCTGCTTGTGCTTCGCATTCTCGCAGATCACCCGCACCACCCCACGGCGATGGATGACCTTGCACTTGTCGCAAATCTTCTTAACCGATGCCCGAACCTTCATTTACAACTCCTAAACTCAAAAACGAGCAATCAGTCTTCAGCGGTCAAGGATAAACCTGACAAACTAAAAACTGACAACTTCACTTATAGCGGTAGACAATCCGCCCACGCGTCAAATCGTACGGGCTCAACTCCACCGCAACCCTGTCGCCAGGAAGAATACGGATAAAATTCTTTCGCATACGCCCCGAGACATGCGCCAGGACCTGGTGCTTGTTCTCCAACTCAACCTTGAACATGGCATTGGGCAACGTCTCAACGACCACTGCCATCACCTCAATCGCGTCTTCCTTCGACAATCCGTGTCCTGATTCCGCCTGGCGACCTTCGCCGCAGGCTCGGTTCCGAAACCTTCTACGTCAGCACTACCGCACCGTTGGCCGTTACTGCAACCGTGTGCTCGAAGTGGGCGCTCATACTTCCATCCTGAGTTACTGCCGTCCAACCATCCCCCAGAACCTGCACCCCGGGCTTTCCCGCATTCACCATTGGCTCGATCGCGATTACCATGCCCTCGCGCAGTTTCAATCCCATACCGCGGCGGCCGTAGTTCGGAACCTGCGGATCTTCATGCATCTGCGTGCCAATCCCGTGCCCTACAAAATCACGTACCACACTGAAGCCGTCCGACTCGACCACTTCCTGAACGGCCGCGCCGACATCGCCCAGGGTTGCTCCGACCTTTACCATCCGGATAGCACTGTCGAGCGATGCCTTGGTCACTTCCAGAAGCCGCAAGGTTTCGGGATTCACCTTCTCGCCCACCGGAACCGTGATCGCCGAATCGCCATAATACCCGTCCATCACCAGGCCAAAATCCAGGGAGACGATGTCCCCTTCCCGCAGTACCTTCGTCGCCGAAGGAATACCGTGCACCACCTCTTCGTTCACCGAAGCGCACACGGAGCCGGGATAACCGTGGTACCCCTTGAATGCGGGGATTGCCCCCAGTTCCAGCGTCTTCCGCTCCGCCTCCACGTCGAGATCGAGAGTTGTGACGCCGGGTTTGACCAGACTCGCCAGGTGCTGCAGGACCTGACGGGTTGCTGCCCCCGCGCGCCGCATCTTCTCAATTTCCTGCGGCGTCTTGATCATGATCGCCATCGGCAGATCAACTCCTCAACCGCTCGGCGGCGGCCAGTATTCCGGCGGCAACCCGATCAACCGCCTGCTCGCCGTCAACCTCTGCAAAACGACCCAGAGAATGGTAGTGTTCGATCACGGGAGTCGTCTGCGACTCATAAGTCCGCATGCGCTCTTCGAAGACTCTCTCCGTATCGTCCGCACGCTGCACCAATGGCGTGCCGTCCACATCACACACCATAGCCGACTTCGGCGGCTGGGTATAAACGTTGTAGATATGCTGGCAGGCGAGACAGGTGCGACGTCCAGTGATACGACGCAACAACTGAGTATAACCCACCCGGATACTCACGGCAACGACGGGGAGCGGACTGTTCTCCTCCGCCAGATGCTTATCCAACCACTCGGCCTGCCCCAGAGTCCGGGGAAAGCCATCCAGAATATAGCCTTCACTGGTGTCCGGTTCGGCAAGCCTAGCCGCCACCATGCGATTCACCAGGTCGTCGGGAACTAGTTCGCCGCGCCCCATGATCTCCTTGGCAAGCTTGCCAACTTCGGTCCCTCTCGCCACGTTGCCGCGCAAGATGTCGCCGGTCGAGATCTGAGGAATTTTCCAGACCTTCGCTAATTCCTGGGCCTGTGTCCCTTTGCCAACTCCCGGAGCTCCCAGTAACAGGATTGGTCCGGGAATCAATTTCCGCGAAACAGCACTCACTGTGTCTTCTTCTAAACTCGGCGCTTTCACTACCAGTTCCTTCTTCCCCGTATGCGGCCGCTCTTGGGGGAGAACCCTTCATAGTGGCGCATGATGAGCTGGGATTCCACCTGGTTGATCGTGTCCATGGCGACGCCCACTACGATCAGTAGCGAGGTGCCACCGAAGTAGAAGTTGACGCCTAGCCCGTGGGTCACCCAGATCGGCAGCCTCTCAAAAAATGGGCCGACCAGCCATAAATTGTTCAGGTGAATGCCGCTGATCAGGATCTGAGGGACCAGCGAAATCACTATAAGGTACAGCGCGCCCACCAGCGTGATGCGCGTAAGGATATCGTTGATGTAGTCGGAGGTCCGCTTGCCAGGGCGGATACCAGGAATAAAGCCACCGTACTTCCGCATGTTGTCCGCGATGTCACTCGGTCGGAAAACAATCGAGATATAGAAGTACGCGAAGAAGATAATCGCAACCATGTACAGCAGTTCGTACCAAGGCTCTCCTGGACGCATGCCCTCGAAAACCCGCGATAGAAAATTGCTGTTATGCACCCAACTCACATTGGCAAACAACAATGGGGCGGAAAGAATCGAACTGGCAAAGATGACCGGCATGACTCCGCCGGAGTTCACCTTCAGAGGCAGATGCGTCGATTGACCACCCATCAGCCTGCGTCCCACAATGCGCTTGGCGTATTGCACCGGAATGCGCCGCTCACTGCGCTCGACAAAGACAATGAACGCAACAATAGCGATCATGGCCGCCACCAGCAGGATCAGCGCCGGAACCGTCAAGGCTCCCCATGCCTGGGTTTTCGCTTTATCGACGAGGTCGGCGATCCCCCGGGGGATTCCAACTACGATGCCCGCGAAGATCAGCAGGCTCATCCCGTTGCCCACGCCGCGGTCGGTGATCTGTTCACCCAACCACATGATGAATGCCGTTCCCGTCGTCAGGGTTAGCACGGTCATCAGGACGAAGCCTAATCCGGGATTCAATACGTAAGAGACGCCGCCCGCCCCACTGTTCAAAGTCAGGGCAATGGCGCCGGATTGCACCGCCGCCAGAATGACGGTGAGGTACCGGGTCCATTGCGTAATCTTGCGTCGCCCTAGCTCGCCTTCCTTCTGCAGCCGCGCCAATGGCTCATACACGACGGTCAGTAGCTGGAAGATGATCGATGCCGTGATGTACGGCATGATGCCGAGCGCGAAAACCGTCATGCGGCGCATGTTTCCGCCGCTGAACAAGTCGACCATGCCAAGAGCGCTGCCACTCTGCTGATCAAAAAACTGCGCGAGAAGCTTGGTGTTGACGCCGGGAGTCGGAATATGAGCGCCCAGCCGGTAAATTGCCAGTAGACCGAGCGTAAACAACACGCGCTTGCGCAGGTCGGGAATGCGGAAGATATTGGCGATCTTCTCAAACATGTTCTAGGACTTCCGATCAGGCGCCAGCAACCGGGCGCCCTTCCATTAAACATCCGCCGCGGTTACGCGATCAGGATTGCCTTGCCGCCAGCCTTCTCGATCTTCTCCTGGGCGGCCTTGGAAAACTTGTGAGCGTGCACGGTCACTGCCACCGTGATCTCGCCATTCGCCAATATCTTGAGCAATCCATCGCGCTTCTTCATGAAGCCTAACTCGGTCAGCCTCTCAACCGTCAGCTCCGCCTCGCCAATCTCGGCTATACGATCGAGATTCAGCACGGTATATTCGGTGCGGAAAATATTGGTAAAGCCGCGCTTCGGCAGACGACGGTGCAACGGCATCTGGCCGCCTTCAAAGCCGCGCATCAGGCTCGTGCCCGTACGCGAACCCTGCCCCTTGTGGCCGCGAGTAGAGGTTTTGCCCATGCCGGAGCCCATGCCTCGACCCACACGCTTGGGCCCGGTATTTGCCTTCTTCGGCGCTCTTAAATTGGATAAATTCTTTGCCATCTTCCCCTCGCTTAGCGCCAGCAGGTGACCCCGGTTGACTCGCGTTTTGCTGCGCACTTGCACGTCACTGGTGCGTTTTCAATTCTTAAGGACTCAAGACCCATCCCGCTACGGCGGTGGGCTCAGTCGACAATGCGCACGAGGTGCGGAATCGCCTTCACCATGCCGCGGATCGACGGCGTATCTTCCCGCAGCACGATCTGGTTCAGCCGGGTAAAGCCCAGGCCCTTTACCACCTTGCGGTGCTTCTCTGGCGTCGAGTTCTTAGAGCGAAAATACTCGATTCGAATCATCGTTTTTGTCTGGTCGTCTGCCATGGCTATAGCTCCTGCACGCTCTTACCGCGCATCGCGGCTACTTCTGCGCGGTCGCGGAGTTGCACCAGCGCGTCAAAGGTCGCCTTGATCACGTTGTGCGGGTTGGCTGTTCCCAGGCTCTTGGTGAGAACATTCTGGATGCCAGCCGAGGTCATCACCGCACGAACAGCACCGCCGGCAATCACGCCTGTGCCTTGAGGAGCCGGCTTCAGGAGGACGTGGCCAGAGCCGTAACGGCCCAGCACCTGGTGAGGAATCGTGGTATCCGTCAGATTGATGCGAACCAGATTCTTCTTGGCCGACTCGATTCCCTTGCGGATTGCCTGGGGAACTTCCTTAGCCTTGCCCGAACCATAACCCACCACTCCGGCAGATGCATCGCCCACCACCACCAGTGCCGCGAAAGACATATTCTTGCCGCCCTTCACTACCTTGGTGACGCGGTTGATGGCCACAACCTGATCTTTCAGGTTGAACTGACCAGCATCGAGTTTCTTCTTCTGCATTCCCATTGGCTTCCTGATCCTTCCGCGCGGCCGCACCTGCGAGCTGCGCCTCAACCCCGGCACTCAACCCTTAAAACTCAAATCTTAAAACTCGAATCTTAGAACTCAAGCCCTGCTTCGCGCGCCGCATCTGCGAGTGCCTTGATGCGCCCGTGGTAGAGATACCCGCCGCGATCGAAGACCACCCTCTTAATGCCTTTTTCCTTCGCCCGCTCGGCAATCAGCTTTCCGACTTCCTTCGCCGCCGCAACGTTACCGCCCGCCTTTACCTTGGCGGCCAGCGTCGAAGCCGAAACCAGCGTTACACCTTGCGAATCGTCGATGACCTGAGCATAGATATGGTTCAGGGAGCGATAGACGTTTAGCCGCGGACGCTCAGTCGTGCCGTCCATCTTCTCGCGAATGCGAAAGTGAACACGCTGGCGAGCCACATTTCTCTGTCTCTGCGGAATCATATTCTTTCCTATCAGCGGAGCCGCCTTGCGGCCTCCGTTCGGTTTTTAAGCTCTCAGCTGTCAGCAGCTCGAATCGCAACCCTATCTATCACTCTAGCTGACCGCTGCCTGTTCATCAGACTGGGTTCCTTACTTGGCGCCCGTCTTGCCAACCTTCTTCTTCAGCTTCTCACCGGTATAACGCACACCCTTGTTCTTATAAGGATCCGGCTTGCGCAGCGAGCGCATGTCCGCCGCCACCTGGCCAACCTTCTGGCGATCGATGCCACTGACCGTCAGGTGGGTTTGTTTGGGATCAATCGCCACGTCTATACCAGTGGGGAGCGGAAACTCGATGGGATGGGAGTAGCCCAGGGTAAATACCACGGTTCCCTTACCCTTCAGCTCGGCGCGGTAACCGATGCCAACAATGTCCAGCTCCTTGGACCAGCCCTTGGTTACGCCCTCAACGGCATTCGACACCAGTGCTCTGGTCAGGCCGTGCAGCGCCGCCTGCGAATCGTTCTCGCGAACCGCGTGCAAGACTCCATCGACGGTCTCGAGCGTAATGCCCTTCGCTACCAGCGCCTGCAGCTTGCCCTTAGGTCCCTCGACCAAAACGGTATTGCCCAGGAGCGTGTACTTCACTCCCGCTGGCAACGCAATCGGTTTCCTACCAATACGCGACATAATCCAACCCTTGAATGCTTGCGAGTCCCGCAGCCGCCTGTCTCAGGCTTGGCCCCGTTCCACTGCAGCGATGCAGCCTATGCACCCTAATCCTTAATCACTTCAAACGGCTCCTGATGCTAGCCGGAACAACGCCGGAGGCGTGATCCGCCTGGCGTGCAGCACTCACCAGACTTCGCAAAGCAGTTCGCCGCCCACACCTTCGCGACGGGCCTGACGTCCCGTCATAACACCACGAGGAGTCGTCAGAATCGCGATGCCCAGACCACCCTGCACGCGCTTGATCTCATCGCGTCCGACATACACCCTGCAGCCTGGCCGGGAAACACGCGCCAGATCGCGGATGGCGGCTTCGTTGTTGGCGCCGTACTTCAGATACACGCGGAGCACTGCGCGACCATCTTCCTCGGCAGCCTTGTAGTTGGCGATGTAGCCTTCTTCCTTCAGAATGCGGGCAATCTCTGTCTTCAGCTTGGAGGCTGGGACATCCAGCTTCTGGTGACGCGCACGAATCGCATTGCGAAGACGCGCCAGGAAATCTGCTACGGGATCGGTAAGACTCATTCTATCTCCTTCATCCCCCGTTCGCTCTGCTACTCAGAGAACCTGCAGGAATGTCTTGTGCTCAACTTACATTCAGCACGGATCCTAACCTTGATGCGACCCTGGTCGACCAACCCTGATCGATGTGACACAGATCACGTCTGCCCGTACGGCCACTACCAGCTGGATTTCACCACGCCGGGAATCTCACCCCGCAGGGCAAGCGAACGGAAGCATAGACGGCATACGCCGAACTTACGCAGGTACGCGCGCGGACGACCGCACAGCTTGCAGCGATTGTGCTTGCGGCACTTGAACTTGGGCTTGCGTGCGTCTTTAACTCTCTTTGCAGTAGTTGCCATTTCGCCTCTGTTTCCTTGATCGCTTTACGCCGTCAGGCGGAAGGGCATGCCAAACGCCTTCAACAGCGCGCGCGCCTCGTTGTCATCCTTGGCCGTCGTCACAATCGTGACGTTCATGCCCTTCAGCTTCTCTACCTTTGAATAGTCGATCTCGGCAAAAATCAACTGATCGCGCATGCCCAGGGTGTAGTTGCCGCGTCCATCAAAACTCTTGGTCGAAACTCCGCGGAAGTCGCGAACTCGAGGCAGCGCAACCGAGATCAGCCGGTCCAGAAATTCATACATCGTGTCCTGGCGGAGTGTAACCATCGCCCCGATCGGCATCCCTTCGCGAACCTTGAAGGCTGCAATCGACTTCTTCGCCCGTGTCGTGACTGGCTTCTGGCCCGCGATGGTCGCCAGATCCGCCACCAGCGGATCCATCAACTTCACATTCTGCGTGGCCTCGCCAAGACCCATGTTCAGGACGATCTTCTCCACCCGTGGCACCGCCATCGGATTCGATAGCCCAAGTTCCTTCTGCAGAGCCGGTCTGATCTCTTTGTTGAACTTCTCGCGTAGCCTTGCTTTGCCCGCCGACGTGCGCACGCTTGCTTCCGGCACCGCGGTCTTCTTTGCTTCCCCGGCTGTCTTCTTTTCTCCTGCTTTGCCTGCCATCGTTTCTCTCTTCTCTCACGGTCCCGGATTAGGCTGAATCGCCCGTCTACCGTTCGGTGACGATTAACTTTCCAGCTACTTCTTCTTCGCCGCCAGAGTCTGCCCGCACTTCTTGCAGACACGCACCTTGGTGTCGCCTTCAAACTTGTGGCCGACCCGCGTGGGGCCGCAGTTGGAGCAGACCAGCATCACGTTGGAGATGTGCAGCGGCGCTTCCTGCTCCGCAATCCCACCCTTGATGTTCTTCTGCGGATTGGGCCGCACGTTCTTCTTCACCATGCGCACATGCTCGACCAGCACGCGGTTCACCTCCGGGAGCACGCGCAGCACGCGGCCTTGCTTACCCTTGTCGCTCCCGGCGATAACCTCGACCTTGTCATCGCGCTGTATATTCAAACTCGCCATAAAAATGTCCTCTAACTCCCGCCCCCGTGCTTAGATGACTTCCGGTGCAAGGGAAACAATCTTCAAAAACTTCTTCTCACGCAACTCACGGGCCACTGGACCGAAAACGCGCGTTCCTATAGGCTCGCCGGCGTCATTGATCAGAACCGCGGCGTTGGTATCAAAGCGGATGTAGGTGCCATCCCGCCGCCGATACTCCTTGCGCAACCGAACCACGACTGCCTTGACAACCTTGCCCTTCTTCACCTGGCCATCCGGCGAAGACTCTTTCACTGAGGCGGTAATCACGTCACCCAGCCCCGCCTTCTTGCCACTCGATCCGCCCAGTGGCAGAATCATCTGCAGCTTGCGGGCGCCGCTGTTATCGGCCACTTCGAGCATGGACCTCATCTGCACTGCCATAGCGAACTCTCCTTAGCTGCCCAGCCTCTTCCCGCCGGACCCCACTTGCCGCAGATTACGCGGTCGGAACTGCTTCTTCGATCTGCGCCAGCGAGGAGCGGCGAACTATCTCTTCCAGTTGCCAGCGCTTCAGCTTGCTCAGTGGACGCGTCTCGCGAATGCGCACCACATCGCCAACACGCGCGGAATTCTGCTCGTCATGCGCATAAAATTTCTTGTTCGTCTTCATCACGCGTTTGTACTTGGGATGCGCTTTGCGCATCTCGACCTCGACCACGATGGTCTTCTGCATCTTGGTCGAAACCACATTGCCGACCTTCTCGTTACGGCGTGACTGCGTATCGCCTGTCTGGGCGCTCGTTACCGTGGCTTCGCTCATTGTTTAGCGAGCCTCCTTCTTGGTCTTCTTGGCTACCTTCTGCGCCTTGACGGGCAGAGTGGCTTCCGTTTTTGGGCGCGCACCGTGCAGGCCCATTTCGCGCTCACGCGCGATCGTCTTCAGGCGAGCGATATCCGTCTTCAGCTCGCGCAGCTTCTTCACTCCCTCGGTCTGCCCCAGCTTCGTCTGGAAGCGGAGGCGGAAGATCTGCTCAGCGGACTGACGCTCCTGCTGCTGGATCTCCCCGTCACTCAGATTTCTCAACTTCTCGATTTCCATTCCCTTATCTCTCCAGCCGTCAGGACTTTCGTGCCTTGAGTCCGGCCTCGTATTCTTACGCGCTTTACTTGGCCGCGACCGCTACCTTCGCATCATGCCGCTGCACGAAACGCGTCTTCAGAGGAAGTTTGTGCGAGGCGAGGCGCATAGCTTCCTGCGCCATTTCCACGGAAACACCTTCCATCTCGAAAAGAACCTTGCCCGGCCGGACAACGGCGACCCAGTGATCCGGAGCTCCCTTACCCTTACCCATACGGGTCTCGGCGGGTTTCTTGGTTACCGGCTTGTCGGGGAAAAGACGCAGCCAGATCTTGCCGCCGCGCTTGATAAAGCGAGTCATGGCAACACGGCTGGCTTCGATCTGCCGATCCGTGATGTATCCGCACTCCATAACCTTCAGGCCGAAGTCACCGAAAGACAACTCTGCTCCACGCCACGCCTTACCCTTCATGCGTCCGCGCTGCTGCTTGCGATACTTGACCTTCTTTGGCATCAACATAGCGAAATCCTCGTTAGCTAATAGCTTTTGCTATCAGCCTGTTTCTCAACCTGCCTGCCGGGCTCAGCGCCTGGCTCACAGCAGCTAAAAAGCGGTGGTGCCTACCTGCTGCGGCTGACGACGCTTCTGCTCGTAGATATCGCCCTTGTAGATCCAGCACTTGACGCCGATGATGCCGTACGTGGTGTGGGCCTCAGAAAAACCATAGTCGATATCCGCGCGCAATGTGTGCAGCGGCAGGCGACCCTGGAGATACCACTCGGAGCGGGCGATTTCATTGCCATTCAGGCGGCCCGAGACACGAACCTTTATTCCCTTGCAGCCAAATCGCAGAGCCGAGTCCACTGACTTGCGCATCGCGCGACGGAAACCGACACGCTTTTCAAGCTGCAGCGCAATGTTCTCGCTCACAAGCTGCGCATCGAGCTCCGGCTTGTTCACTTCCAGAATGTCGATGAACACATCGCGATTGGTGCGCTTTTGCAGTTCGCCCTTCAGCTTCTCGATCTCGGCGCCCTTCCTGCCGATCACGATGCCGGGACGCGCTGTGCGAATAATCAGGCGCAGCTTGTTACCCGGACGCTCCACTTCCACCGAACTGACACCGGCAGCCTTGAGCTTTTCTTTCAGCTCACGCCTTAGGTGCACATCTTCGACGAGTAGCTTGTCGTAGTCACGCTCCACAAACCAGCGCGACCTCCACGGCTTGTTGACTCCGAGCCGAAATCCGTAAGGATGGACTTTCTGTCCCATAAGTTCCTCTACTTCGCAGCTTTCTTGGTTTTGGCTGCGGTCTTCGATGCAGTCTTCTTGACCCCGGTCTTTTTAACCAAAGCCTTGGTTGCCGCGGCTTTCTTTGCCGCCGCCTTAGTCTTGACCCGCTGGTTCGGAGTTTCCGTCCCTGGCTCGACGGTTGTCACCACCCCACCCTGTTTGCGCTCCGCCACCGAAATAAGAATGTGCGCAAGGCGCCGTTGATAGCGGAATGCCCGGCCCATGGGAGCTGGACGGATTCGCTTCATACGAGGTCCGTCATTGGCCACGGCCGTCTTCACATAGAGGTTGTCCACATCCACGTCCAGACCCTGCTCCTGGCTGAGGTAATTGGCATTCTGCAGGGCCGATCGCAGCACCTTCTCGACTAGCGGGGCAACGCCCTTTTTGGTGAATGCAACTGTCTGCAGTGCCTCTTCCACCCGGCGACCCTTGATCAGCTCCAGCACCAGGCGCGCCTTCTGCGGCGATACCCGTTGGAAGCGCGCTTCAGCCCGGAATTCTCGTGTGTCCAATTGCATTGGCTTGCCTTCCCAATCCTTCTCTAAACTCTTCGCTCAGAACCGGCTCTTGTTAGCGCGGCTTGGTCGTCGTTTCAGCCGCCTTCGCCGAGTGCCCCTTGAAGGTGCGCGTCGGAGCGAATTCGCCCAATTTGTGCCCAACCATGTTCTCCGTCACGTACACCGGAACAAACTTTCTGCCGTTGTGCACCGCAATCGTATGGCCCACCATGTCCGGGTGGATGGTCGAACGCCGCGACCAGGTACGAAAGACCTTCTTCTCGTTTGCCTGATTCATCACATTGATCTTGACCATCAAGTGCCCGTCGATGAAAGGACCTTTTTTTGTGGAACGTGCCATAACTCGATAGCTCCTGGCCTCCAGCCTTTAGCTGTCAGCTCTTTCTGCTTATGGTGCAACCAGCGCCGTACTGAACTCGCCTACTTCTTAGCCCGGCTGATAATGAAGGCATCCGTGCGTTTGTTGTTGCGCGTCTTGTAACCCCTGGTGGGCTGTCCCCATGGCGTTACTGGATGACGTCCACCCGAGGTCTTTCCTTCACCGCCACCGTGGGGGTGATCGACCGGGTTCATCGCCACGCCGCGAACGCTGGGACGAATTCCCTTCCAGCGATTGCGTCCCGCCTTGCCAATCGACACATTTTCGTGGTCGGTGTTGCCCACCTGACCCACCGTCGCCATGCACTCCACTAGAACCTTGCGGGTCTCGCCAGAGGGCAGCTTGAGAAGTGCATAGTCGCCTTCCTTAGCCACCAGTTGCGCCGATCCGCCAGCAGAACGCACCATCTGCGCGCCCTTACCGGGCCGGAGTTCCACATTGTGAACCGTGGTGCCGGAAGGGATGTTCTTCAGCGGCAGTGCATTGCCCACCAAAATATCGGACTCTGGTCCACTCACCACCGTCATGCCCACCTTCAGGCCGACCGGCTGGATGATATAACGCTTCTCCCCATCGGCGTAACTTATCAGCGCGATGCGCGAGGAGCGATTAGGATCATACTCGATGGTGGCAACCTTGCCCGGGATTCCGAACTTGTCGCGCTTGAAATCGATCAGGCGGAGCTTTTGCTTATGGCCGCCACCGTGGTGGCGAATAGTCAGGTCACCCGCATTCCGTCGTCCACCGGTGCGCTGCTTGACTGCCAGCAGCGGCTTGTGTGGCCGGTCTGTAGTCAGGTCATCGTTGACCAACGAGGTCTTGAAACGCAGCGTTGGTGTGATCGGTCGATAGGTCTTGATCGGCATCGTCTTCTTCTCAGCTTTCAGCTTCTAGCTTTCAGCTTTTCCCGTTGTGCGGGCGGAAGAAACCCGCCAGCGCATAACTGATTTGCGTTCTGCAACTTTTACCAGCAGCCCGCTTTAAAGATTATTCACGTAATCCGGCATTTTTTCACCGGCCTTGAGGCGTACATACGCCTTCTTCCAGTCCGGACGATAGCCGGAAAACTTGCCTCGCCTACGCTCTTTCCCCACGAAGTTCGCGGTGCGCACGCCGTAAACCTTCACTTTGAAGAGTGCCTCTACCGCCTGCTTCACTTCCGTCTTGGTAGCATTGGCGGCCACTTCGAAGACCAGGGTCGATTCGGTCTCCTTAACGCCCAGCCCTTTTTCGGTGATGAGCGGCTTGCGAATTACCGTGTACAGGGTTGGCATTTAGGCCACCTCCGCCTGGGCTGTCGCTCGCTTGCGCTTCGAAACAGTCCTTTTGAGCATCTCCTGCAACTGCTCGATAGCCGTCCGCGAGAAGATTGCGCGCTCGTTGCGCAACAGATCATAAGGATGTACTTCGTTGCCCAACATCAGTTCGACGCCGGCGAGATTACGCGCCCCCAGGATCACGGAACGGCCCAGAGTGTGGCTGTTCTCAACGATCAAGACGGTGCGCTTGGCATCCAGCTTATCTAGCGCTTCGCGATACAGCTTCGCCTTCGGCTCCTTCAGTTCGAGACTCTCCACGATCGTGAGCTTGCCGTCAGCCAGCTTCGCTGCCAACGCCGAGCGCAATGCACCCAGTAGCTTCTTGTGGGGGAAAGGGTATTCATACGAGCGGGGCTGAGGACCGTGCACCGTGTAACCATGCCGCCAGAGAGGCGAACGCACAGAGCCAATACGAGCGCGGCCAGTGCCCTTCTGTTTCCACAACTTCTTACCGGAACCGGAAACCGAGGTGCGGTTCTTGGTCGCAGCCGTGCCCTGGCGCATAGCGGCGCGATAGTGCTTTACCGCTTCCCAGAGCAGTGCATCGTTTACCTGGCTCGGCGCAAAGACTTCATCTGCCAGCTCTATCGAGCCAACCTTCAGTCCGCCGAGATCGAGTACGTCAAAGTTTGCCATCTTCTTCTCTTTCAAGCCGGGTCGCATCAACAACTGCGTTCGCCTGGCTCAATTCCATGCCGTCAAGCGGCAGATGCTACTTCTTCTTGCTGGAGGCCTTCTTCGAAGCCTTCAAAGGATCCACCGTTCCCGAACCGCCGAAGCCACGGCGCTCACGCGGCGGAGCCTTCGACTTGGATATCAGAACGTATCCGTCTTTGGGACCTGGAACAGCACCTTCTACCATCAACAAATTCTCTTCGAGATCGATGCCGCGAATCCGCAGATTGCGGACCGTAATGCGATCGACGCCAAAGTGCCCCGGCATGCGCTGCCCGGGAAATACCCGCGACGGGAACGAAGAAGCACCGATCGAACCCTGCACCTGAAACATGTGACCGTGAGACTTGGGTCCGCCACCGAATCCATGGCGGCGAACGACGCCCGCAAAGCCGCGGCCCTTGCTCGTTCCAATCACATCGACATACTTCGTCTGGGAGAAGATATCGACCAGGACCTTATCGCCAGCCTTGATCGCCGTCTCTGCCTCACCGTCGCCGGCAGGAGCGGAAGGCTCGAACGTCACTTCGCGTACCAGCTTGACGGGAGGAACATTGCTCTTGGCGAAATGGCCAGCCATCGGCTTGTTCACCTTCGAGCTCTTGACAAATTCGACGAGGCCGATCTGTGCCGCTTCGTATCCATCCCGGGCCAGCGTCTTCAACTGCGTAATCACGCACGGACCCGCCTGCAGCACGGTGATGGGGTGAACATCCCCCTTATCATCGAATAGCTGGGTCATGCCGATCTTTTTACCTAAAATCCCTACAACTGCCATAATCTCTCCTCCTCATCATGCGCCGGACTTTCTCTCCAGGCCTCGATCAAGCCAACTGCTTCGATCCTCGCCCGCGTCCGCTGCGCACTGCCGGGATACTCAAGTTACGGCGGAAAGCCTTTTGGCTATCTGCCGTTAGTAAAACTACTTACTTAAAAGCCCTATACTACTTTTCGAATGCCTTGATCTCGACGTCCACGCCAGCAGGCAGGTCCAGCTTCATCAGCGCGTCTACCGTTTGCTGCGTGGGTTCGAGGATGTCGATGAGGCGCTTATGGGTACGAATCTCAAATGCTTCGCGCGACTTCTTGTCCACGTGCGGCGAACGCAGCACGCAGTACTTGTTCTTCACGGTTGGCAAGGGAATAGGCCCTGCAACCTGGGCGCCCGTGCGCTTCGCCGTATCGACGATCTCGCCGGTAGACGTGTCAAGCACACGATAGTCGTAAGCCTTGAGCCGGATTCGAATTCTCTGTCCTACCATCGTTGTGTTCTTTCATTCCTGGGGAGCTTTCGGAATCTCCCCTGGCCAGTTTTTTAACTTCCGTTTACTTGACGATTTCGGCGATGGTACCGGCGCCTACGGTGCGTCCGCCTTCGCGGATGGCGAAGCGCAG
>JANXZS010000241.1 GCA_025355385.1 Acidobacteriaceae bacterium
GTGAAGCTCAACCTCGGCATGGCTCTGCTTCGCCTGTCTATTTTTGTCGCGATCGCCGTGTTTGCCCAGATGCTGGGAATTGGCTGGAAGAACCATGTTCTGCAGTTGGCAACCGGATTGGCCTTTTACTCAGCCATCAGCCTGCTAGTGGCTACGGCACAGAGCAGATCGGGCTTAACCCATCTTTTTCATCCACTAGCCCAAATTCAGGTCGCTAGTTACGTTGGTACCCTTGCCTTTTGGATGTGGTCATTTGCCCGGGAAGAAGCGCCCAGGAAAAAATTCAGTCCACAAATGGAAACTTTTCTGTTATCTATATCAGGGAGTGCTCGTTCTGGTCGCATAGCTCTTCAAACGCAAATCAGCAAGTCGGCGAATCGAAGGCGATAACATCCCATGGTTCTTCCTCTGCTTCAGGTCCTGGTCACAATGTTGCTCCTGCTATACGCGGGCCACTGGCGTCGCCGGCAAGTAAAAAAGGCCGGGGAGAGCTGGGAGTCGATCGTTGCCCGGCTACACTCCAACGATTGGGGGCTCGAAGAGATATCGGAGCGCTATCTGTACAGTGGGGCCATTAAGGCAACTACGCGTGAGATCTGGAAGAAAATTGAAGGCGCCAAGGGACTGTGGGCTATGTATTGCAATGCCCCCGTCCTGGTTCAGCTCGCCGATTACGCTGCCGCTCACGGCGAAGGCGTTTCCGAAGAACATCTCGAATCTCTTCGGAGCGATGCCTTCCAAATCCGAATCTGCGTTTTGATGGCTCTGGCGCAGCATATTTTGTCGCGTTCTTCCGTCGCCGCTGACGTCAATGCTCACCGTGCGACCGAAATCTACAGTGCAATGCTGAACCGCCTGACACTTCTATTTCAAGAGCATTCCACCATGCTTTTTCCGCGCTTTCTTGAAGCAATGTAATCAATTTAAGGAAATAGAGGCGTCTCTCTAAGGAGGGGCGCCTTTTGCGTTGAGCAGGACTTTCCTGACGGCTGAGCCTCACCGGAATTCGCTACCTAGAATCCACCGAAACTGGTCTCGCCCTATGCAGGATGTGCATCCAGGTAAGCGGTTATCAGGTTGTACTCGTCCTCCGTCAGGCGGAACGTCGCAGCCTTCAACGTTCCTTCCACCTGATCCGGGCGGCGTGCTCCCACTATTGCGGCCGTGATCGCAGGATGATGGAGCGACCAAGCCACCGCAACCACTCCGGGCTCAATTCCATGGCTGTTGCCGATCTGCCGGAGCAATTCTACGAGCTTGAGATTTCGCGAAAGCTTTGGTTCGTTGAACTGCGGAGCCTTACGCCGCCAGTCATCCAGCGGCAGCTTTTGGATTCGCTCAGCCGTCATCTTGCCAGTCAGGAGCCCCGAAGCCATCGGCGAGTAATTGATCACGCCAATTCCGTTTCTCTGACAGAACGGCAGGATCTCACCCTCCACACTTCGATTCAACATGGAATATGGCGGTTGCAAGGAAGTGATTGGCGCAATCTTCAGGGCTCGTTTCATCTGATTTACGTTGAAGTTCGATACCCCGATATATCGCGCTTTGCCCTGCTGTTGGAAGCGGGCGAGTGCCTCCCAGCCTTTCTCAATTTCGGCTTCGGGGTCCGGCCAGTGAATCTGGTAGAGATCGATTACCTCGACATTGAGGCGACGGAGCGAGTTCTCAAGCTCCTCCTGCAGGGAATCGGCCTTCAGACTTCGGTAGATTCTGCGATCCGTTTCCCATCGCATGGAGCACTTGGTGAAGATAAAAGGTTTAGTGGACCGGCCCTTCAAGGCCTTGGCAACAATCTCTTCGGAATGACCGAGTCCGTAAATGGCAGCAGTGTCGATCCAATTTATGCCCAGGTCGAGGGCGCGTTGGATAGCCGCGACGGATTCGCCGTCATCCTGCGCACCCCATGCATACTCCCAGTTGCTGCCACCGATCGCCCATGCACCAAACCCGATTGGGGAGAGTTGAAGGTCGGAGTTGCCAAGTGAACGCGTAGCAGTCAGTCCTGGAATTGCACTCATAAATCGATTGGATGCACGTCGGCATACTTGCCCTCGTGCATTTTATGCAACATCCAGGCCGAAATTGTTCCCGCATCCTTGATGACCCCGGTTCGGACGTATGCTTCGAAGTCAGCAATGGATACACGCTTGACGGTAAGGTCCTGTTCTTCCAGCTCAAGCCTGGTCTCGCCCTGTGTAAGGTCAGTCGCGCGAAAAATGTGGAAGCCCTGATTCGACATCCCGTACGCGATAAAGAGGTGACCGAGATAGTCCATTCGCTTCGCAGACAGGCCAGTCTCTTCCTGCAGTTCTCCGCGGGCCAACTCACTCGGGTCCGCTGCAGGGTTCTGTTCCCATGTGCCCTGGGGAAACTCCAGAAAGCGTGCGCCAACGGGATAGCGAAGCTGCTCAACGAGGTAAAGATGTTCGCCGTGTATGGGGATGATTAGAGCGAAGTCGGGCTTCTCAATCACTCCATAAATGCCTGCTGTGCCGTCGGCTCGTGTAATGGCATCTTCGCGCACGCGCATCCAGCGATTCTCGTAGACGATGCGACTTGAGATCGTTTTCATCCGTCTTATCGCTCGATAGTAAAGGTGCCGGCATGCATGATTTGTTCTTCGCCATCAGCGCCGCCCACCCCGATGTTGAAGCGCAGTCCGACCACATCAATGTGCGTGGTGGATTTCCATGGCGCCCCGGTATGGTTTTCGTAAGCATCGCCGAAGGCAATATCGACCAGGTTGAAATCCGCGCGCATACCGTCGCACATGATTTGGGATGTGATGTTGACCATATGGGCGTGTTTCATATGCCGGCGATTGACCACGTCCGTCATCTGAATGCGTGAGTGTAATTCGTTGCGCTGCACCAGCAGCGCGAAGAATGAAACGTCCGAGCTTTCCATGTCCTCGAGGAAGGGCTTCGGCATTTGCGTCAGGGGACGCTCGGCGTAGTTTTCGACAAGAAATGCGTTCCCGCGGTAGCCCCTCGCCTCCAGCTCGTGCGCGAGCGAGGCCGCAATCGGTGCGGTAGCGCGATCAGTGATCAAGGTGACCTTTACCTTCGTCTCAATCCGAAGGCAGGTATTGACAGCGGAGCACACACCCGGTCCAAACTCCGTGGGAAATGGCGTGGAAAGCAGGACGTTGGCTTCCTGGGATTGGTCGTGATTCATTTGGTCAATATTCTTTCTGTTTGGAGTCCCAGGTCTTGATCCGGGGCACACAAGCGCTGCGCCGTTTTATTAGAGTAGCGTGAAAGCGTCGATTCCCCCAGCAAACTGCAGCGGAAGCCTCGTGCCCTCAATAATTTTCGCGACGGGGAGCCAATAGGAAGATCCAGAAATCTGCAGCAGTGGCCCAGGGCACATCCGGCGCCATGGGCGATAGCAAGTCTCACCTACGCGGGGTTAGCCTGGGCAAAACCGTGTGCTAATCGAAACAGCAGGCATCCCAACAGTAGCGTCGCGTTCCAATTTCGCGGGTCAATCAAGTGACTGAAGTCGATGTCCGGCATTCCCGCGCGTGTTAGTCTGCGACTTGATGGTAGACGAACGAACAAAGAAGATCGGAATCATCGGCGCCGGCAGTGTTGGCGCGACGATTGCCTATGCCTGCATGCTGCGCGGTGTCAGTCAGCAGATCAGCCTCTTCGACGTCAATAAGCAGAAAGTTCACGCCGAGGCGCTGGACTTGAACCATGGCCTGCAGTTTGTCCCCGTAGCCAAGGTGAACGGCTCCGATGATGTGAATGTTCTGGAGCACTCGGATGTGGTTGTAATGACAGCGGGCGCCAAGCAGAAACCCGGCCAGACGCGCATGGACCTCGCTGAAGCCAACGCCAGTATCTGCCGCAAAATTATTCCCGAGGTCCTGCGAGTTGCGCCGGACGCGATACTGCTGATGGTCACCAATCCTGTGGATGTGGTGACGTACATTGCCCAGAAGCTGAGTGGCCTGCCCACAGAGCGCGTGTTGGGTAGCGGCACGGTCCTCGACAGCTCACGCTTCCGCTATCTGATTGCGAGGCGTTGCGCAGTGGCGGTACAAAACGTGCACGCCTACATCATTGGCGAGCACGGCGACAGCGAAATTCCTCTATGGTCAAGCGCCAGCATCGGTGCCATTCCCCTGGATCAGTGGGCCGTCCCCGGTCATGGCCAGCTGGCGGGTAAGGATCGCACGCATATCTTTGAAAGTGTTCGCACCGCAGCGGACCAGGTAATCGCGGGCAAGGGCGCTACCAACTATGCCGTTGGCCTCGCCGTGAGCAGTATTCTCGAAACAATTCTAAATAACGAGAATCGCGTGCTGCCAGTCAGTTCCCTGCTGGCCGAGTATCGCGGAATCTCCGGCGTGTGCCTTTCCGTACCCTGCATCGTAAACCGGCACGGCGTCGAAGCTACTCTGCCCGTACCGATGAATGTGGATGAGATGGCGGGATTGAAGACCAGCGCCGATCGAATTTATGACGTAGTCCACTCGCTTGGGTTTTAAGCAGACCACGTTGCCGTGCATTTCAGCGTTATTTTTTGCCCTTAACAAACCAACGCATTTGCAAATCAACGCATCACTCAGTGTAGGAATGCGTAGTGATGGGAGATTATTGCTGCGTTTTCTCAAGCTCTCCGGCAAGGTGGGGGATCATGAACCAGGACTGACGGGGGCGCGTGGGTTTTCGCGATTTCCCCCGCTTGCTATCGGCGAAGGAGAATCGCGCCAGCCGGTAGACTCCGCCAGTCGCTGTTCTGACACTCAAAGCGGGGAGCCCATTCGTCCAGCTTGAATGACTGCGTTAAGCGGTTGATCTCGAGTTGTTTGTAGCTCGATCTGAATTCAAAACAGTCCGGCGTAAGTCTCTTCGGCCATATAATCCGCTGTTGCTTTGAGATCGCCAGTTTCTTCAAACTTTCTCAATTGACGATCCGCGCCCGTCTTAGTATCGAGCATTCTGTGGATGTAGTTGATTTCCTCCCTGCTGTCCAGTGAATCGACAACGTCGTCGACCAGTTCCAGGTATTCGAGAATCAAATCGCGTTCCGGCACTTCCTCTTCCTTGCCGAAGTCGATCAGTTTGCCATCGAGCCCATAGCGCACCGCCCGCCATTTGTTTTCCATCAGGAGAGCACGCTAATACTGGCGGTAGTCCTGATTCCGGGTGTGCAGGTTGTACAGCTTGACCGCCGTGGCCTGGATAAGGGCGGCAATGGCCAGCGACTCCTCGGCGCGCAACGGGATGTAGCAGATGCGGACCTCCACCGTATTGAAGAAAGGATGCGGCCGGATGTCCCACCAGATCTTTTTGGCATTAACAAGACAGTTGGTCTTAATCAGAAGCGCTACAAATGTTTCAAATTCACTCCAGCTGGAAAAGCTGTCCGGGATATTGGTGCGGGGAAACTTGTCGAATACCTTGGCTTGGTAGCTCTTAAGGCCTGTCTTGCAAGTATCATCTGTCGGCGCAAGTCAAAAAGATCCAGCCGCGCTTCCTTCACAATATGGCAAATGTTGGTGCCGACCTCGATGACGGACTGGTGCATCTCTGCCTTGACCCGTTCTTCCAATCACAGCTCCCCCTTGAATAGCATCTCCGTGGCGATGTGCGAGCGCAAGTCGCGCGTCACGGGATCGATGGTCTGGTATTCCTCTTCAACGCCGATGGTGAAGGTGGGTCGCATGACCATGTTTCCGATTGGCGTGCCCGATCTTTTGTACCAGTTGGATTGTTAGTGTAGCGCAGCTTTTGATGTACGGGGATAGCTGCCGGATGGGGCGTGGAGAGCCGGGAAGCGCGAGAT
>JANXZS010000266.1 GCA_025355385.1 Acidobacteriaceae bacterium
CCGGCGTCTGCGCCGTCGACGATGCGGTGATCGAATCCGAGCGTCAGACGGATGATGCTGCGGACCGCGATGGAATCTGAGCCGTTCTCATCTGTCACTACGGTGGGTTCTTTAAAGAGACCGCCGACGTCGAGGATGGCGCTCTCCGGCTGATTGATTATCGGCGTGCCGAACTGCTCACCGAAGATGCCGGGGTTGGTGATGGTGAAAGTACCGGAGCCGACTTCATCCGGCTTAAGTTTTTTGTTGCGTGCCCGATCAGCTAGATCGGCGATGGCGCGCGCGACGCCTAGGAAGCTTTTCTCCTCCGCCTGCTTGATGACGGGAACGATGAGGCCCCAGTCAAGTGAAACCGCAATGCCGACATTGACGTTTTGGTGATAACGGATGCCCTCTCCTTCCATCGAAGCGTTGACGATGGGCATCTTGCGCAGGGTGACGATGACGGCCCGCGTGATGAATGGCATGTAGGTGAGCTTGACGCCGTTACGCTGCTCGTACTTCGACTTCTCCCTCTCACGTAGACGCACAATGCGAGTGAGATCGATCTTGAAGCAGGTATGGACGTGCGGGCTCGTGCGCTTGGATTCAACCATGCGCTGCGCGATGATGGAGCGCATGCGGGTGAGCGGTACCAGCTCGCCGGTTGAAGATGCGGCCGCGGCCGGTTTGGCTTGAGGCATTACGGCTATACTGGCGGGCGTGGTAGCTGGGGCCGGCGCGCCTGGCGCGTCGGAGGAGACGGGTCTGCTTGCCCCCTGTTGCGCAAGGAAGCCGACCACGTCCTCCTTGGTGATTCGACCCGCGGAGCCAGAGCCATTTATCTGACTTAGGTCAAGATTGTTGTCCTTGGCTATGCGGCGCACAAGCGGCGACGAGCGAACGCGTTCCCGGGACTCGGTGGCCGTCGAGGTCGCTGCTTGCGTCGGGGCGGGAGCCGGCACCTGGGCCGCTAACGCGGCTGGAGTCGCGGTTTTTTCTTCCGGGGTGGACTGCCCTGCATTTGTGCTGGAGCCACCGAGTACAGCGACTACCGTATTGATCTGCACAGTCGAGCCCTCGGATACTCTGATCTCAGTAAGGATTCCGGCTGCCGGTGACGGTATTTCGGCATCAACTTTGTCGGTCGAGATCTCGAACAGAGGCTCGTCGCGCTGGATGTTGTCCCCAACCTTTTTGAGCCACTTGGTGATGGTTCCTTCGAAAATTGACTCGCCCATTTGGGGCATGATCACCTCAGTGCCGGCTCCCCCTGAGGTCGCTGGGCTCGCGGCGGCAGGCTCTGCGGTCTCAGGAGAAGCAGGGGCTGGAGCAGCGGCGGCCTGGGGAAGCTCTGCCGGGTTCGGCGCGATTACAACAGGCGCAGAAGCCATTGCGTCGCCCGCTTCGCCAAGCGTGGCGACTACGGTGTTGATCTGGACAGTCGTGCCCTCCGGCACTTTGATCTCAGTGAGGACTCCGGCGGCAGGCGAGGGAATCTCGGCGTCAACTTTGTCGGTGGAGATCTCAAAGAGAGGCTCGTCGCGCTGGACGCTATCGCCAACTTTCTTTAGCCACTTTGTTATGGTGCCTTCAAAAATCGACTCGCCCATCTGGGGCATGATCACTTCAGTCGGCATTGATTCCCTTTCGCTTTTCCTCTACAACCCACGTTTACTAGAACCCGATGATCTACTCAACCGTCGCAAGGTGGATTATAAACGTCACCCTTGAGGCGGTCTCTCAGCAAAATCCCCTAGTAATGGACGAGCTGCCGGGCCTTGCGAGCAAACATCCTTTAGGTTGGGCATCAAGGCCTTCTCATTCTCCAAAAGCCGCTTTCCGAATTGCTAGGTTATGCCAGGAACGAATCCTCTTCACCCAAGAACCTGCGCAGTTCTTTGGGGACACTAAGCGGAGTGTCTTCTGGAACTATACGGGTTTCCTCCCTTGGCTTGTGCTTCAAAAGAGGTTGCAATGCATCTGAAGCGCTGCCGCCGGCAATTAGATCTTGGAGCGATTCGAGAGCGAGAATCTGGTCTTTGAATGTCCAGCCTATCTGGCGAGCCATTTCATTCGCGGCATCTTCAAGGCTGGGAACGCGTTGGCAGGTCTCATTCTCTAGACTGGTTACTTCTTTATCCGCGATGCCGCAGGGAACAATCAGTCCAAAGTTGCGAAGGTCGGTTGTGATGTTGATAGCGAAACCATGAGAGGTGATGCCGCGAGAAATATGCACCCCGATCGCGGCAATCTTCTTCTCCTCAGCGGCGCAATTCGCTGTGGTCCAGACGCCGGTGCGCCCCACGATTCGGCCGGCGTGGACGGCGTACTCCGCACAGAAGCGCATGAGAGCTTCCTCAATCAAGCGAACGAATTCGACCGCGCCCAGCCGGGGCGTGAAGCTCCTGAGATCCACGATGGGATAGCCGACGAGTTGTCCCGGACCGTGATAGGTCACGTCGCCGCCGCGATTGACCTCATGAATCTGAACTCCACGACGAAGCAGGGTTTCGTCTGAAGCAAGGATGTTTGATCGGTGCGAGTTGCGGCCAAGGGTGAGTACGGGCGGGTGCTCGAGGAGAAGCAGCGTATTGCCGATTCGCTGCTGGTGGCGTAGCTCGACCAGTTGCTGCTGCAATGCGAGCGCGCGAGCGTAATCCGTGCGACCGAGATAGAGATAGCTAAACATCCAACCCTTTGCTACACGACTGAAATGAGACTGCGACGCCTGTCGATTTGCGAATCGGCCCTCATCGACATTTTCCCGCTAACTCGTTGGCTTACGCGTTGATTGCCATCCCCTCGACGCTGCCATATGCATCGAGCAGCCCTTCGGTCAGCGTCGGGTGGGCGTGGATAGTGAACATCATCTCGTCGATAGTTGCTTCCAGTTCGATAGCGGTTACTGCTTCTGCGATCAACTCCGTGGCGGACGGACCAATAATGTGCACGCCGAGAATCTCACCGTATTTCGCATCTGTGACGATCTTGATAAAGCCATCATGCGAATCGACGATGGAGGCCTTTGAATTGGCTGCGAATGGGAACTTGCCCACTTTCACGTTGTCGCCCTTCTCCCTGGCCTGCGCCTCCGTCAGGCCAACGCTGGCAATCTGCGGTTCGGTGTAAGTGCAGCCGGGAATACGATTGCGATTCACCGGACGCGCATACTTGCCTGCCAGATGCGCGGCCACAACCATGCCAGCCATGGCCCCCACGTGCGCCAATTGCGGCATGCCCGCTGCGATGTCGCCGATGGCGTAGATGCCCGGCTCTTCCGTCTCCATCCATTCGTTCGTTTTTATGAAGCCGCGGTCAGTGTTGATCTTCGTCTTGTCAAGGCTGACGTCTTCAGTGCGCGGTGCGCGGCCTACGGCTACCAAAACTTTCTCCGCCTCTTTCACAACCGGCTTGCCTTCCGCGCTGGTAAAGGTAACCTTGACGCCATCTTTGGTCGTCTCCACCTTTTCTACTTTGGCGCCGACGTGGATATCGATACCGCGCTTGCGGTAGAGCCGCGCCAGCTCCTTACTGATGTCTTCATCCTCGACGGGCACCAGGCGCGGCAGGTACTCGACAATCGTCACGTCGCTGCCAAAGCTGCGAAAGATTGAGGCAAACTCCACTCCAACCGCTCCCGCGCCGATAACGATCAGCGACTTGGGAACCTGATCTATGACGAGGATTTCCATATTTGTGAGGATGCGATTGTCGGGCTGGAGACCGGGCAGCATCTTGGCGTCGGAGCCAGTAGCGAGGATGATGTTCTTGGCCTTCACCAGACTCTGCTTGCCCGCCGTGTCCCCAGTGACTCCGGAGTTGACGTCTATAGTATGAATCCCGTCCTTCGCCGGACCAGTCAAGCGTCCGTAGCCTCGCACGGTGGTGATCTTGTTCTTGCGCATCAGGAAATCAAGTCCCTTGGCGTGTTTTGTGACGATGGCATTCTTGCGCTTGAGCACTTCGGCCCAGTTCAGCTTCACCTCTCCCACACCATCAATCCCGTACTCCTTGGCATGCTTGAGGTGGTCCCATATCTCGGCGTTGAACAGCAATGCCTTGGTGGGAATGCAGCCCCAGTGCAGGCAGGTACCGCCAAGCTTCTCGTCCTTTTCGATCAAGGCTACTTTTAGGCCATACTGCGCAGCGCGGATGCCAGCCGTATAGCCAGCTGGTCCTCCGCCGATGATTGCCACGTCGTAAACTGTTTCTGCCACTGGATGCTCCGTTCGTTGGTCAGTATCTAAATCTAAGGACTTGGTGCGGCCGATGGCGACCTGGGCCGCCCACGTTTACTACGGTATGGGATGCCAGCGGTACTGTATCGATTCACGTCGGCCAGGTCCGGTGGCTAGGACAACTCCCGGGCCGCTTGCTGGGCAAAGTAGGTGACGATGAAGTCGGCACCGGCACGGCGAATGGACAATAGCGATTCCAGCATGGCGCGCTTGGGTTCCAGCCATCCGCGCTGGAATGCCGCCTGCAGCATGGAGTATTCGCCGGATACCTGGTAGGCGCCCAGGGGTACGTCGAAGCTATCCCGAGCCGTTCGGATCACGTCCAGATAGGGCATGGCGGGCTTCATCAGGATCATGTCCGCTCCCTCTCCAATATCCAGATCGATCTCCCGCATGGCCTCGCGGAGATTGGCGCCGTCCATCTGATAACTACGGCGATCGCCAAACTGGGGAGCCGAATCTGCAGCCTCGCGAAACGGCCCGTAGTACGCCGAGGCAAACTTCGAGGCATAGGAAAGTATCGCGGTCTGTTCCAGTCCGGCGTCGTCCAAACCGTCGCGGATGGCGGCCACGCGG
>JANXZS010000287.1 GCA_025355385.1 Acidobacteriaceae bacterium
CGATTGCCTCTCTCTTCCGTGTAGCTGATATCGATGCCGCAATCCAGATCGCAAATGACATACGATTCGGCCTGGGATCAAGCGCATGGACAACGAACGCAGAGGAGTGCGAGAGGTTCATCAACGAGCTTGACGCCGGAATGGTCTTCATCAACAGCATCGTCGTCTCGGACCCACGGATTCCGTTCGGCGGGATCAAGATGTCAGGCTTTGGACGCGAGCTTGGCGTCCATGGAATCCGGGAGTTCGTGAACGCCAAAACAGTATGGATCAAGTAAAAAATAAGGCTTGACGCATTTTTAGGATCAGCGGTATGATGGCTCGACTGGTAAACCAATGTTGATTGATGCGCAGGCGCATGAGACTCTTCTGTATGGCCATCCGACCACTGAACCAAGTGGTATTGAGAGGCCGAGGGGGTTATTGATGTATAAAGCGGTTCGCACGTCCAGGTTGTACGAACAGATTGTCCAACAGATCGAAGACTCTATCCTTAGCGGAGCGCTGAAGGCAGGCGAACAACTGCCCTCGGAACGCGAATTAGCAACCCGCTTTGGCGTCAGCCGCACAGCAGTGCGCGAAGCCGTCAAAGCTCTCAGTGAAAAAGGACTCGTCGAAGCCTACTCGGGCCGCGGGACATTCATCACCGATGGCACATCGCAGGTGATGAAGCAATCTCTCGATCGCATGATCAGGATCGGCCAGCCCGAAGGTTCTACGGACCTTGCCGAGCTAAGGGAGATATTCGAACCGGAAGTCACCGCCCTCGCCGCGCTGAGGGTGGACGAACAACAACTTGCCTCCATGCGGGACGCGGTCGCCATCATGGACCGGAGCATGCAAAAGCCAGAGGCGTATATCGAAGCCGACCTGGACTTCCATCTGGCGCTCGCCGAAGCCGCTGGGAATCCGCTCGTTCTTTCCTTGCTCGACTCGATTGTCGCTCTCCTCCGTGAGCAACGAATTGGGATATTCGGGCTGGAAGGCGGACCAGTGCGAGGACAGAATCACCACAAGAGGATTCTGGAAGCAATCGAACAACGCAACCCTACACTCGCCCGCGAAGCAATGCGAGCTCACTTACAACAGGTGCGTGAAGATTCGCGCGCCGCTTCAACCATGGACGCGCCGCACTCCATCGCGACCGCTCATTAAAACTTTCAGGGGGTATCAATAGATGGCGAAGCTCGGGTTCGTTGGTCTCGGTGTCATGGGAAGTCAGATGGTGGATCGTCTCTTGAAAAAGGGGCATGAGATCACCGGCTACAATCGCACGCGGTCGAAAGCTGAGTGGCTGGTCGAGCGCGGCATGCGCTGGGCAGATTCTCCGCGTGAGGTCGTTCAAGCCTCTGATGTGACCTTCTCCATGGTCACGAACAGTGCCGCACTCTCCGCGATCGCCAACGGCCAGGATGGGCTGCTCGCAGGGCTGCAAGCCGGAAAAATTCTCGTCGACATCAGCACGGTGAGTCCCGCCGTGAGCCGTGCCATGGCAGTAAAGGTTCGCGAGAAGGGCGCCGACATGCTCGACTCCCCAGTATCTGGGAGCGTCATCACGCTGCAGGAAGGCAACCTCTCGGTTATGGTCGGAGGTCGCCCCAAGACCTTTGAGAAGGTGAAGTCAATTCTGCAAGATATTGGACCAAAGGTAACCCACGTTGGAGATAACGGTCTTGCGCTTGCGCTGAAGATAGCCTCCAACCTGAGCTTGGCTGTACAGATGCTCGCCTTCTCCGAGGGGGTACTGCTTGCTGAGAAATCCGGCGTTGCACGCGACGTAGCGGTAGACGTACTGACGCACAGTGCTATCGCTTCCCCCATGGTCAAGTATCGAGGTCCGTTTGTCCTTGAGCTTCCCGCGGAAGCATGGTTTGACGTCAACATGATGCAAAAAGACATGCTGCTTGCTCTTGAGATGGGCCGTGAACTCGATGTTCCTTTGCCAACAACTGCCTTGAGCAATGAGTTCCTCACCGCAGCGCGTGGCATGGGGCTGGCGAAGGAAGACTTCGCGGTCATGTTCGATGTGCTCGCCCACATGTCAGGAGTAAAGAGATGACAGCCACAACGGGAACCAGCAAGATACATCCGGCTCTGGACACGAAGCTGCTGCTCCATATGTATCACCAGATGGCCAGTATTCGTGCGTTCGAGGAACAGGTGAATGAGCTCTACACTCACGCACTCATGCCCGGACTCGCGCACTCCTACGCCGGACAGGAGGCGGTTGCAGTCGGTATCTGTGCGGCGCTTACAAGGGACGACTACATCACCAGTACGCACCGTGGACACGGACACTGTCTGGCGAAGGGTGCATCTCTTGACCGCATGTTCGCCGAGCTTCTAGGCAAAGAAGCCGGATATTGCAAAGGCAAGGGCGGATCCATGCATATCGCTGATCCTGATACCGGCAATCTCGGTGCGAACGCAATCGTCGGCGGCAGTCTCGGCATCGCGACTGGCGCAGCCTTCTCCTCGAAGTATCTTGATCTTGGTAGGGTGGCGGTCTGCTTTTTCGGGGATGGAGCCCTCGCCCAAGGTCTGCTCTACGAAGAGTTGAATCTTGCGGAGTTGTGGAAGCTGCCGGTCCTCTACATCTGCGAGAACAATCTCTACACCGAGTACACCCACTACTCCGAGACGACGGCAGGCGATATCCTGCACCGCGCCACCGCATTCGGAGTCCATGCGGAGAGTGTCAACGGGCAGAACGTACGCGAAGTCTACGCCGTCGCGTCCCGGTTGGTGGAGCGAGCGCGCAAGGGGGGAGGGCCTGCCTTTCTGCTCTGCGAAACCTATCGCTACGGCGGACATCACGTGGGCGACATCAATCGAACGTATTACCGGTCCAAGCAAGAGGAGCATCTCTGGCTTACGGAGCGCGATCCAATCTTGAACTTTGCAGGTCAATTGATCGCAGAGCAGGTGACCGATGCGGCGGGGCTGCAGGAGATTGAGTCCTCGGTCAAAGCGGAGATGGCCAAAGCCGTAGAGTTCGCCCTGAACGCCCCTTACCCGAGCCCTGAGAAAGCAGAAGAGGACGTCTATGCCGCCAACTGAAGTTCGCGAACTAACCTTCGCCCAGGCAGTCAAAGAGGCTATCGCGGAAGAGATGAGACGCGACGCGACTGTGTGCATCTTCGGCGAGGATGTAGCAGAGGCAGGTACACCGTTCAAAGTATTGTCGGGCCTGGTGGAGGAGTTTGGCACGAAGCGCGTCATCGACACGCCGATCTCCGAGGCGGGGTTCACAGGACTCGCCGTGGGTGCCGCAATGACGGGTCTGCGACCGATAGTCGACATTATGTTCGGCGACTTCATCACGCTAACCATGGATCAAATGGTGAACCAGGCAGCGAAAGTTCACTACATGTCCGGCGGAAAATGGAATGTGCCTATGGTCATGAGAACGACCCTCGGCGCAACGCGCAGATCTGGGGCACAACACTCGCAATCGCTGCACGCCTGGTTCAGCCATGTACCGGGACTAAAGGTGGTTCTGCCTTCCACGCCCTACGATGCAAAGGGACTCTTGAAGTCCGCGATCCGGGATCGGAATCCAGTTGTCTTCTTTGAAGACAAGATGATGTACAAGCTTCGTGGCCCGGTTCCGGAAGAGGAGTACTTGATCCCCCTCGGAGTTGCCGACGTGAAGCGAGTGGGTAGCGATATCAGCCTCGTCGCAACGAGCAGTATGGTGCAAGTTGCTCTCGCTGCCGCAGACCTGCTTCAGGAGATCGGCATTAGCGCAGAAGTTATCGATCCACGGACAACATGGCCGCTGGATGAAAAGACGCTGATCGAATCAGCCAAAAAGACTTCGCGAGCTATCGTGATTGACGAAGGCTACGGACGCTACGGAGTCACCGCCGAATTAGCCTCCGTAATCTCCGAGGGGGCCTTCTATAGCTTGGACGGCCCCGTTATTCGCATGGGCGCAATGCACGTTCCCATCCCCTTTTCTCCTCCGCTCGAAGACGCAACCGTCCCGACGGATAAAACGGTTTTCGAAGTGGCACGCAAGCTCTGCGGCCGTTCCTGACAACCATCACACAGAAACAGACGTAAGGGAGGCATGCTGTGGCACTTCATACCTACGGAACGATGGCAGTGGATTGGGAACAACGCGTCGACTTTGATCGGCTGCGGGTGGAGCGCCTGGCACGCGCCAAAGACTTGCTCGCTAAGTCTGAGATGGGCTCCCTGCTCTGCTTTGACATGAATAACGTGCGGTACCTTACGGCCACGCACATCGGAACCTGGGCCCAGGACAAAGCGAATCGCTTTACCTTGCTGCCGCAGAATGACGAGCCCATTCTTTGGGACTTCGGGTCCGCAGCCCGCCATCATCAATTGAATTGTCCCTGGTTGGGTGACCGCTCGCGCCCTGGCATTTCGATGTTGCGCGGAACCATGTCCGCCGATATGGGCCGCGCGGAAGATGTTGCGAAAAAGATCCGCATCGAGCTCGAGATGCGCGGCCTTCACAAAGAACCGGTCGGCATCGACATCGTCGAGCTACCAGTACTGTTCGCCTTGCAACGCGAAGGCATCACCGTTGTCGATGGTCAGCAACTCATGTCCGAAGCTCGACTCATCAAGACTCGGGATGAGATTACGCTTTTGAATACATCAGCATCGATGGTAGACGCAGCGTACGACGCACTTTACCGGGCGATGAAGCCTGGCATGCGCGAAAACGAAGCCGTTGGCTTAGTGAGCAAGGTTCTTTACGACCTCGGATCAGAGTATGTCGAAGCCGTAAATGCCATCTCCGGCGAGCGCTGCAATCCGCATCCCCACGTCTTCTCGGATCGCATCATGCGCCCAGGCGACCCCGCATACTTTGACATTCTTCACTCTTACATGGGTTATCGAACCTGCTACTACCGGACCTTTGCCGTGGGTTACAGCTCATTTGCAATGGTCGATGCGTATAAACGTTGCCGCGATTACCTCGACGCCGCGATTGAACTCGTTCGCCCCGGGCGTACGACCGGGGAAATCGCAGCGCTCTGGCCAAAGGCGCAGGATTTTGGCTTCCCCAACGAAGAGGCGGCCTTCGCGCTGCAATACGGGCACGGTATTGGTCTCGCCATATGGGAGAAACCCGTCATCAGCCGTCTAGTCTCCTTGGATCATCCGCAGGAGATCAAGCCGGGCATGGTCTTCGCTCTCGAAACCTTTTGGCCCTGCACCGACGGCTGGAGTGCGGCGCGCATCGAGGA
>JANXZS010000303.1 GCA_025355385.1 Acidobacteriaceae bacterium
AGCGACAGCCCCCGTCGTCCGAGACGATGTTCCGCCAAAGTCGCAAGGCATGCCGCATACGCCTTCGGAGCCTGAGTCGTCCGTAATACCCGCTCGTCGCAAGCCAACTCCCGCTCGAAGCAAAGCCGTCGCTCCACCCAGGCCAGCGCCGGATTAAGCGGGAACACCACCAGCGCAATCTTCTGCAACAGGTTCATCCAGTCATCCGCTCGCCCCAGGTGTCCCGTCTCGTGCAGCACAATCTGTTCCAACTCAGCCGCCGTCAGCTTCTCCAGCAACCATGTCGGGATAAGAATCTTGGGCGAAAAGAACCCAATCACTGTAGGTCGATCCACCTCATCCGAAGTGCAAATCTCCGCCCGCCGCGATCCCGGCAAAGTCCCCGAAGACCCCGCTGGAATCATGGGTGCCCCATCCATCGCAGCACTTTCGCGATGGGTGGGATATATACCGCTCGCACGCTCGCGTTCAACCGGCCTCGCTCGTTTCCAAAGTGTCCGCACTTGAACAGCCGCCACCACCAGCGTCCCCGCCCGCACCAACGAAGCAACCGCCCAAACGGCCGCAATCGCCAGACTCCATCGTGAATCCAACGTAAGCCATGCCCGGTGCCCACCATCCTGCGTCGACATAGCCGCGTGAGGCCACAACGAAAACACCGGCAACCCAGTCACCACCACAAATACGGCAAACCAGATCGCAAAACGCACCGCCGCAGGAGTCTTCGGAAGCAGTCTCAGCCCCAGTCCAACCACCGCCGCAAGCAGCAATCCCTGCCACACAGCAGCCATCAGGCCGCCTGTCGCAACCCGCGAAAAGTCCGCCAACGTCGCCAGATGACTCATAGCGCCACCTTCCGCGCCGCCAACCCTCCGGGTGCCCCATTCACGGCGGCATCATCGCCGTGAGTGGGGTTCAAATCATCCGCAGCGCTCGCAATCGCCTCTTTCAACCTCTGCAACTCTTCCGGATCGATCTCATCATCCCCCAGCAACGAAAGCAACAACCTCTCCCGCGAGTTGCCGAAGAACCGCTGCATCATATGCCGAACCTCGGACCGGCTCGCCTCCTGCTCTTCGACGCATGGGCTGTACAGGAACGCCCTTCCCTCCTGGCGATGCCGCACATATCCCTTCTGCTCCAGAATCCGCACCGTCGTCAGCACCGACGTGTACGCCAGTGCCTCACCCTCCGGCATCGCGGCAACCAGCTCGCTCACAGCCGACTCGCCGCGCACCCACAGCATCTTCATCAGCCTCAACTCGGCTTCGGTCAGCGTGATGGACTTCCTTGGCGGCATCGGCTACAAATCTCCCAAAGCCCGGCACGGGCATCGATACCCTTCAGACGAACAACTAAAGGATTAGTTACCACTTCGTTGTGGAAAAATCAAGTCCGCGCAGTGGATCAGCCTAGCGCAATGGTCGGCTAGAAAACATTGATTCTAATAGTCATAATAAATTAATTGCGTACTTGCCGCCAAATTCGCGTGTCAAGACCCAAATTGAGCTAACTCTATGACCCATAACGAAATAAACTTGGCGTAACAGTTTGGGTCAACATAGTATAAATAAATTAGTAGGATTAAGAGAAGCCCGGCATCCCGCCGGGCTTTTCGATTTGCAATCCACTCATTTGGTATATCTCAATGATGGATATCGATGGTATATACCAGTGAGTAACTCTATATTTTTCTGGATTTTGCATATATAGGGGGGAGGGGGGTACGGCAAACTCAGCGAACGATGGAGCACCGACGGCCACACGAACCGTACCCGCCGCTGGGGACGTCTCCATGCCCGACTCTGACGATCCGTCAGCGCTGGCGTCACCCCAGTCGAATGTTATTCTCGAGTTGTCAAGGTCCATGGCGGGAGAGCGACGGGTTGTTGGAGAGCAAGCGGCGACAAGAATCCTGGTTTGTCATGCTCCCAGTGCTCTTCGGGTTGACCCTTTTATTTCTACTGAGCTTCTTCAATCGGTTTGCCGGACTGCGATCGGGAGACGGAGAATATGCCGGCGGGGTGGCGTTTCTGCACGGTTTTCTTCCCTACCGTGACTACTTTTCGCCCGGACCGCCGCTGAATATGCTCAAGTCTGCGCTGATTCTGAAGACATTTGGCAGCGCACTGATTGTTAGCCGGATAGCCGGTGTGGCGGAGCGACTGGTAATTGCTCTCGTATTGTTTCGTTGGCTGATACAGCTATTCAGGCCATGGCATTCGCTTGTGGCGAGCGTAGTCACGATGATCGTATCCACCGGCGATCTGACGGATCCGGTCGCCTCCTACAATCACGATGCAATTCTATTCGCCATGATGGCCGGCCTGGCCGCCAGCCTGGCGCTGGACGGTGGCCTTGAGCGACGGACGATATGGCTCGCATTTGTGTCCGGCGCTGCTGCCGCCTTAAGCCTGTTAGCCAAGCAGACCGTAGGTCTTGGTGCCATCGCTTGCGTAGGTATTGCGATGACCATCCTTCTGGCAAAGATTGATGGAGTTCGGCGCGCGGCCCTATGGTCCACAAGCTTTGCCGCTGGTTGCGCAGCCCCCCTTGCGATCCTGGCGCTGTGGCTTTGGAGAGACCAACTCCTGCAAACGTTCCTGCGCATGCTATTCGTCACCGGACCGGCAGCCAAGGCGGGGCATGCGTATGACTTTTTCACCCGCGAAATGTCAGTTGCTTTCGACCCTCCGACGTGGATATTGCCGGGTTTACTTGGTCTCGCAATGAGTTGGTGGGCCATCCGGCGAGGACTTCAGGCGAAGGACCTCAGAGTCGCCACGTCGAAGAAGCAGATGATCTGGGTCGCAGCCGCGGCGGCAATTATCGGGACGGCCGAGGCATTGGCTTACACGAAGATACCGGCGTTCCACGACTTCTCCAAGAGTTCCGTCTACTACGTGCTGATCGGGCTGACTCTCTGGCTCGCAGGCCAGATGAAGTGGCTGTTCCGCGCCGGGCTCAATCGCAGGGCAGCCCAGGCGATTCTTTTTGGCGCGGTGGCCTGGTCGATCGCGGTGACGCTGTCCTTATCATGGCCGGCATTCGAGCCAATGACCTTGCCTGGGCTTGGGTTCCTGCTTGCAGCCACGCTCGACGGCGTGCAAGCACGATTCAAGTGGTTTCTATTGATCGTATTGGCAGTGATGGTCTTTCTGCAGGTCCGCGAGAAGTTGGATATGCCATTTGGGTTCGGTCACCAGGATGAAGCGCCAGTCCGGCTTGCCAATGCAGTATCGGTCCAGCCGCAACTACGCGGCCTGCGCATGGCCCCCGAGATGGTGAGGTTTCTCGATGAAACGGCCAGCCTTGCCGCGACCAAGACTGGGCCCGGCGACACCATCTTCACGTATCCGGAGATGAGCCTCCTCTACCCTCTCACGGGACGGCAGCCTCCAACGTGGTCGGGCTCGCACAATATCGACGTCATCAACGATGCGCTTGCCCTTGAGGAGGCAGAGAGGCTGAGTCATTCCCGCCCTGCATTGATCGTCTATTACCGGCTCCCCGAGCAGGTTCTGAAGGACGAGGAAAAGGTGTGGCGCGGAGGAAGGCGCAGCGGCCAGCGCGACCTGATCGCAGCCGTTGAAGGCCTGGTGGCGAACTACCGGCTCGCCGGAAGTTATGTCGTTGCGCCTGGGGATCCGCCCATCGATGTGTACGTTCGGCCTTGATGCAGCGCGCTGGTTCCCACCATATACTTTACGTGTGACTGCCCCGCTCACGACTGGTCGCCTGCACCACGGACAGACCCTGCTGTTTGACGCCGACGACACGCTGTGGGAGAACAACATCTACTTCGAGAGCGCGATCTCTTCATTCATCTCGTATCTCGACCACCGCACGCACACGCCCGAAGAGGTTCGCGACCATCTCAACCATGTCGAGCGAGCCACCATTAAGACCCACGGCTACGGTCTTAACAGTTTTCGCCAGTCGCTGATCGCCTGCTTTGAGCAACTCACCGACAAGCCGCTGACCGGCGAAAAGCACGATCGCATCCTCAGCTTCGCTCAAGCAATCGCCGATCACGAGATTGAACTCTTGCCCGGCGTGTCCGCGACGATCGCCGACGTTGCCACGCGACATCGCTGCATCCTGGTGACCAAAGGAGACGATGTCGAGCAGAGAGATAAGCTCTTACGCTCAGGCCTGGCTCTGCATTTCGCCGCGGTAGAAGTGCTACCTGAGAAAGACGACGCGGCCTATCGCAAACTCGCCCACCAGCACGAGTGCGACCTCGAGCAAACCTGGATGATCGGCAATAGCCCCAAGTCGGACATCAATCCTGCACTCGGCGCTGGTCTGCACGCCATCTTCATCCCGCACGGCTTCACCTGGGTGCTGGAGCACGAGGTCGTCAACCAGCCACCGGACGGCCGGCATCTCCTCGAACTGGAATCGTTCGCCGACCTCGCACTTCACTTCTAGTCGCCGAAGTAATAG
>JANXZS010000009.1 GCA_025355385.1 Acidobacteriaceae bacterium
AGTTCGAATGTGGGAGCACAGTACTTCTGGATTGACAGGATCTTCGATTGGAATCCTGAATCGACCAGCTTTGTTTTTCAGCTCTTCCACACATCGCGGCCGGGGACCCTGGATACGTCGCTCATCTCCACGGATAACATCAACAATCCCCGCAGTATGAATGCTGTCTACAGCCTGGGACCGCGGCTTGAACAAGCCACGCGCTGGGGTAAGGAAACAATGGCGGGGCCACAAAAAAACAATCGGCAGTTCAACGACTATGTAAGCTCGGGGCCGCTGACAAGGTTCTATCAGGCGCCGGATAGGGTTTGGACTCCGCGAGTTTTGAAAGATGGGTCAGACTCCGTTGGTGCACTGGCTGCACTGAATCGCGTGTATCTGAACATTGGCGCCTTCTCTGAAGAGTGGCTGCTGCACTTCAACGCGCTGGTAGGCGGCCAGACTATTTCTCCAATTGAAGTAAAGGTCGCAAGAGCCAATTCCAGTTATTTCGAAGCAACCGAGTCACAGACGCCTGCAATGGCTCTTTTCTTTTTGAAGAGCACTGCACCTCACCTGCTGAAGAATGCGCCTGGAGGTGGAGCCTACCTAACGAAGGATAAGGCAGTGCTGGGGCGCGGCAAGATTGCTTTCGCGGAACGCTGCGCGCGCTGCCATTCCAGCAAACAGCCAACACCGCCCGCGGACGCCAATCCCGCATCTTGTGCCGGATCAGGCTACATGGACTGCTGGAACCGCTATTGGAGTTGGACGAAGACGGAAGAATACAAGAAAGACATGCGCGCGATCGTGCTGGCTCCCGACTTTACTGAGGGGAATTATCTTTCAACGGACCTGCGTGTTCCCGTGACGCTGCTACAGACCAACGCCTGCAGCCCACTGGCCACCAACGCAATTGCGGGTAATATCTGGGACAACTTTTCTTCACAGTCCTATAAAGATCTTCCTTCGGCGGGCACTGCGACTATCTACGACCCATTTACCGGCGAGAAGAGGTCTTACGTGTTACCCGCTGGTGGCCGGGGCTACACCAGGCCTCCCTCGCTGATCAGCCTGTGGTCCACGGCACCGTTTCTACTGAATAACAGCGTGGGAAAATTCAATCCCAGTCCCTCCGTCGAGGCCCGGATGGATTCGTTCCAGGATTCCATCGAGAAGATGCTTTGGCCTGAAAAGCGCGAGAAGGATTCGGTGCTGGGCGACAAGATTCCCGGAATGATCGACCGTACGACGGAGCGTAGCTACCTCAGAGTTACATCGGGCTACCTGCCGGATGCGCTCAACGATTTGCGTCGTCCTGCCGCACGCTTGCTGCCATGGCTGTTCAACGATCAAGGCATACAAATTGGTCCCATACCCAAGGGCACGCCAGTCGATCTGCTGGCAAACCTCAATCTCATGCCCGAGACAACCGACCCGGTGGAGCGCTTGAAGTATCAGAAGAAGGTCGTCGAACTTCTTTTGAGAGCAAAGCACGATCTGGAGAGACTGCCGCCCAACGCAAGTGATGCCGAGGCCGAACAAGTATTTGCTAACCTTGAGCATCCGCTGATGGAGTTGAACAAGTGCCCGGACTTCGTAGTCAACCGCGGGCATTATTTCGGGACTGGTTACGCCGGTGGCGAGCCTGCGTTGAGCGACAGCGATAAGCGTGCGTTGATTGAGTTCCTGAAGACTTTCTAAGTCGCAGGTAGGTTCGGGACGTTCACGGATCAAGTAAGAAAGCGGGACTACGCGAATGGATGGAAATTCCTACCTGGAACGATTGTCGATGCGTACACGGCTTGCTTTCTGCACAAGACTTTGTGGCTGCGAGACATGGCCCGCGAATGAGAGTGAAGCGCAGCGCCTGCTGGCAAGATTGGAGGAGCGGTTAGCGCAGACAGAAGATGTTGGCTTCTCAAGCCTGCCGCCGGCTATGCGGACGGCGTTGGATCTGAATGATCCCACCCGCCAAACACAGACAGCGATCGAACATCTATCCCATTTGCGGTCGCAGCCAGGCTCGGTCGATGCCGTCCTGGGCGATCGGGTGCTTCCGCAGTTGAGGAGCGATCCCCAATTGCAGGAGAGGCTGGCCCGGCTGGTCAACTACCCACCCAGTCGATGGTTACTGGAGCAGGAACTTCCCGTAATTCGACAGGCGCGCGCTCTGCGAAGGACCAAGGCAGCGGCAAAGGCCGCCGTTGAAGAAGGGGCTACTCCGGGCCCAGCGGCGCCGGGAGACCAGGTCGCCCCGGCGATGAGTGAAGAGCCCCTCGAGGATGCCTACAGGTGGGCACATACAAATCACCTTGCCGGTCTTTGTTTTTCCGGCGGTGGAATTCGCAGCGCCACCTTTAACCTGGGTGTGCTGCAAGGGCTGGCCCAGCGCGGTCAATTGGGAACCTTCGATTACCTCTCCAGTGTGTCGGGCGGCGGCTACCTGCATCAATGGCTGGCGGCATGGATCAAACGCCAGGGAAGCGTGCAGGCCGTCGAGCAGGAGCTTATCCCTCAGCCAGAAGTTGGTTGCATGCCCGCGCATCCTCATACCATCCGCTGGCTACGCCGCTACAGCAATTACCTGACGCCGCAGCGGGGAGTGTTCACCGCAGACACATGGGTAGCGCTGGCCATTTGGATACGCAATACGTTTCTTAACCAGATCATTCTTGTTTCCGGCCTATTCTGCATGGTGCTGCTGGCGCACCTCTTCGACTTGCGCCTGGTGGCCACCGTACTCACGGCCGGTACCGCCAGCGTTGCACGACACAGCAGCCCCTACGAATTGCTGGTGCTGGTCGAGCTGGCCGTCATCGTCATCTCGAGCTTCTTCGCCATGGGAGTGATGGCGATCAACCTGCGGGCACAGCGTTGCCACCTGAAGCCGCCAGAGAAGCGGTCCAGATGGCAATCCAAGCTGGCAGACTGGATCTGCGGCAGCCTGCTGCGGTCCCCGACCGAGCCCATGGATGAGGTCGCCATTCAATTACTGGTCCTCGCGCCTCTCTTGCTGGCATCGCTCGCTGGCACACAACTGTTGATCATGAAAGACAAGTTCGCGCCTTGCTTTCTACCAGACTTTATTCGCGCCGCGCTGCACCTGCCTGCCTACCCATTGCCCACGATGGCCATCGTGGTATTTGCCCTTCTCTTTCTGCTGAATTACACCATTCTGGTTGCGGGTGGAGCGGTCGAAACATACAGGATCTCGAATGGCGACAAATACATTCACTGGGCACGAACTTATTTTTTTTGTTTCGTCCTGCTGGCTGCGGCTGCGGGAACCGGCTACTTCTATGCGGTGCGGTATGCGATTCTTGTAACCTTGCCCCGATTGCTGCCGGCCGCAATCTATGCGCATGATGCGTGGCGCCTGGCTTTAGTATTTGGGCCTCCGATGCTGCTGCTGGTACCCTTTTTCTCCATCGTGGTAGGTTCGGGACTGGTGGGGCATGATTATCCTGACTGGCTGCGCGAATGGCTGGCACGAGTGCGGGCGTGGAGCCTTCTGCACGGCCTGTCTTGGACACTTTACTTTGGCTTTGCTCTGTTAGGCAGCGGGGTCGTGGACTGGATGTTAATCCCGCACCACTTCGGCTACTCGCTCCGATGGCCGGCCCTGCTTTCGTGGATCGCCACGACGGCAGGCGGCGTATTCTCGGGCAACAGCGCCAAAACTCACGGTGACGGAAAACAGGCCGAGTCAGATTCCAGCTCGTCCAAGGTGACACCGCTTCTGAACCTATTCGCGGTAGCAGCGCCTTACGTGTTTCTCGCAGGATTATTCCTGCTGCTGTCATACACCGCGGAGTACGCCCTGCTATGGGCGCACCGCTCCTACAACAGTGGATGGCTGACGTTCCTCATCTATGCACTCCCAGCGGGAATCTGTCTGCTCTTTGGTGCGAGGGTTGATATCAATGAATTCTCCATGCACGCCTTTTATCGCAATCGGTTGATTCGGTGTTACCTGGGCGCAAGTAACCTGACCAGACGCCCAAATCCATTGACTGGTTTTGATGAGCGGGACTTCGCCGGGCTCGCGCTGTCAGAGTTCCTGCCCGGCAAATATGACGGGCCATTCCCGATATTTTGTACCGCCCTGAATCTCACCTTTGGAGAGGATCTGGCGTGGCAAGAGCGCAAGGCCGCCTCATTCGCTTTCACTCCCCTCTACTCCGGCTACTACGTGGGTTGGACGGCGGGCAGGGCTGAAAGCAAGGTGAGTTTCAACGGCTTTGTGCCCACGGCACTATTTGCTTATCCACAGGGCGGCATCAACATCGGAACGGCTGCCGCAATCTCAGGTGCGGCGATGAGCCCAAACTGGGGCTACCACACTAATCCGGCGACGGCGTTTCTGATGACCATGTTCAACGTGCGGCTGGGTTGGTGGCTCTGTAATCCCCGGACATCCAAACTGCACGCGCTGGAGGCCGTTCCACCCGACGCGCAAACGAAAGCTGACACTCCCAGCATTCCTTCCCGTGCGCCGGTTGACCATGCCACGCCTCGCTTTGCCCCGGCACAATTGGTCAAAGAGCTTCTGGGCATGGTGGATGACACATCCAAGTATGTATATCTGACCGATGGCGGCCACTTTGACAACCTGGGGTTATACGAACTGGTGCGCCGTCGCTGCTATCGCATCGTCATCTGCGATTCGGAGGGCGATCCCGAACTTTCTTTCAACGGCATTGGTGCAGCAATTAGAAAATGCCGCCTGGACTTTGGAGCAGAAATCACGTTGGATCTCAAGCCGCTGCAACGGGACCCTAAGACGGGATTCAGCAGCGAGCATGCGCTGTGGGGTGAGATTCGCTACCCAGAGACGCCGGCCGGCGAGCGCGGCCAGGTTCTCTACATCAAGTCATCGCTGGTTGGCGACGAGCCGGGGGACATCCTCAACTATGCGTTGGAGCATGGCGCCTTCCCCCATGACAGCACGCTCAACCAGTGGTTCACTGAATCGCAATTTGAGAGCTACCGCCGACTGGGCCTGCACATTGTAAACACAGTTTATAGCGACTGAGCCGTGAGACGTTGCTCCAATAACTCGCAACAGGACTGCACTGATAGGAGCCTCTGCTTACTTGGCGGGTGGTGATGCTCCAGCGTGTGTCGGCACACGATGGAGCAGATCGAGCACTACCTGATACAGTCGGTTGCGCATTTCAAAGCGATCGCCCGCCCGCGTGACATAACGCACAATGATGTCCATACCAGAAGCCGCAGGGCGCATGTCCACGGCGGGGCTGGCGCTGAACTGGCTCAAGCCATTTTGCTTGGTGACACGCTGCCACTCCACCTCAGCAAGGTTGGCGTCCTTCTCGGTCTCCTTGACGACCGTGCTATGGATGAGATCGATAATCTCTTGACTATCCTCGGAAGATGGAATGTTGACCTTGATCTCGTCCCACATCCATTGGCCCGTCGTGGAGAAGTTGAAGTATTGGCCTGAGATAGCGAACTTATTGAGAAACGTGACCCGCCTGCCGGTCGGATAGCCCCTGGTCGTCCAGTTACCCGTCTCCAGAAGCGAGGTGCGGAAGAGGCCAATCTCGACAACCTCTCCCCCGACCCCGTTAATTTCAACCCAGTCGCCCACGCGTATTCCGTGTTTGCCCATCAAAACAAACCAGCCCAGAAAGGCGATGATGAAATCCTGAAAAGCGACGGTCAAACCGGCCGTAGCAAGACCGAGGATTGTGGGTACCTGGTTGGGCGGACCGAAGATCACCAGAACAATGAACAGGAGCGCGATAATTTGCGTCGCCAGCGTAAGGATCGTTCGCAGGGTATGTTTGCGGCGTAAATCAATCGCTGGTCGCTCCAGCACCGCATGCACCGCAGAGCCCACCAGTCCAGCGCACATGATGATGAATGCTATCCATGCGAAGGACTCGAGCATCAGATGTAAGACGATGCGGTGCTGCAGCAATACCTGTGCAGCCCACTTGTCGTAGACCACTGAGAGCTGCTGCTGGGTTTGCAGGCGGTTGCCCAGTATACCCATGATGCTGCTCTGCATCGATAGCCGCTTGAGTGATTCCAGCTTGCTGGCCTTACTCGCTACAAGCGAAGGGTGCTCTGCCGCGACAACGCTGCTCTCAACTGGAAGGGGAGCGGCATGCGTGCTTCCGGCTGCACCGGAAGTCACCGAAGTCTCTAACTTTGCGTATTGAGCTTTGAGAGAATCGATGTCTCTGTCCGCCTGCTGCTTGGCCTGCACTACAGATGCATAACGGCTGCGTTGGCTAACCCAGAATTTTAGAAGGCGATACAGCGTTCCTTGCGCTCGCGCCGAGATCACTGCTGTTTGCCCACCGCTGTTAGCGTGCTCATCGTACGAGCGCATAGCTGCTTCTCGTTCTGCGAGTTCCTGCTGAATGGTGCCGCGATTGTCGCCACTTTGACGCGCAAGGTCTGCTTCAGCATCGTTGAGGACGTCGTTGTCCAATGCAAGCTGTGCTTTCGCGAGTTCAAGATCGTCCGCTAGCGAAGCCGCATTCAGCCCTTTCGCCTGCTGGGTGAGGCTATCTACATAGTCCTGGTCGTCTCTGACCAGCTTCTGCAGATCCTCGACCTTGCGCGAAAGAGCCGAGGCCTCGCCGGAGAGCACGCGCGTCTCCAGATTGGCCTGACGCAGTGCTATGGCGAAGGCCTGATCCACTTCATGATCCGCGAGTCGTTGCGCTTCCCTGGCATAGCGCTGCTCTTCAACGGACTCGGCCAGGGGCGCCAACGCCTCCGCAGTCTTCCAGGGACTTTGATCAACCAACCCCTCTGAGGATTGAGCACCGCTTCGTCTCGAGAGATGGAGGTCGGCCATCGAATCCCGGGTCGAGTAGTTGGCCATCAGACAAAAGGTCAGTACCAGCGCCGGGATGACGATCAGCAGCGCGCGTCCATTCGATAGCAGGCCATTGATAAACTGTAAACGTTTGTTGATGATTTTCCTCAAAAGATGAATTGGCGTGCGAATGATTTTGCACCGCGAAGCGGCCGGTGTGAACGCACCTTTCGTCTGCTCAACGTGCGCTTCTGCACACTTCTCTCATTAACAGTATGACGGGAAATGGGAATTCGACCAAGGACCACGCGACGTGAAGAGGAACACAGGCGACTGCTGCGACCTCGTCTGAAGCGATGCCGACTGCACCCGCCCCGCAGCAGGCGATCCAGATTTAGGTATTCCCAAGCAGGCAGAAAACATGTCTCACGTCAGCATTGCGCGAACGCCAAGGCGGTCAGGGCAACTCCTCTAACTCTTCTGCTGTCTGGTGGGCATCCTTGGCAACGCTGTTACGCGGCGCGGCATCCGGCTTCACGGTAGTCGTCTTCCCTGTTTCCGTGTCGATCTTTTTGGTTGCTGCTCCTTCTTCGGCAAATTCTCCAGCGCCCGTTTCGGTTTGCAAGTCTTCCCGCTTCAAAAGCAAGTCGAGGCGGTAGCCGACGTCGGCCGCTGTCTGCAGCGATTCGGAAATAATCCTGCTGATCTCCGCGATTGTGTTGCGATCCGGCACCGGCTGGGACGCCAGCTTGCACAAAGCCGGCAACTGCAGCCACCACAACAGATCCTCATAAGACTCGTGCACGAAATAGGAGTGGCCCTCGGCCTCATGCGCTCCGGTGAGCCAACGTACATCCGGATCCTGCCACAGCTCTGGGGAAAGAATGGGCACCAGTTCTTTTTCTTTCGCACCTGAGGGAGCCGGCCTCGTGGCCAAACCGTGCATAGCAGCGACCTTCTCCGGTATCCCTTTCATTCCCTCGGCCGGAGCTTCCATACCAGAATCGTCCCGCGTCTCCACCCTTGCCGCAGCCAGCAGGGCAACCCTGATGCGGGCTGCCGCGCGCCAGCCTTCCTCGCCCTCGAATCCCAGTGCTGCGAATGCATTCCCCAACGGCTGCCGCAGACGCAAGCGGTGAAACAAATCGATCGCCGTGCACTCTGGATTTTCACCACTAATGGACTCTGCCAGCATTTCGAGGACACAGCAGCTCAGCACAGGCCCCCATACCGCAGTCGCCGTCAATTTAGGACTCTGACTCGGCAATACGCGGCGGGCCCCGGCTGTCCATAGCTTGGGAAAAAGCTTCTCAAGCGACGGGAGTCGCATCGCAGCACGCGCGCGTTCACGGAAGTTCTCTGCCAGCGACGCGGGGTCTACCGGCTTGTTCGGGAAAGCCCCGTCGCAGCGAGAGCGATACGCAATCTGCGCTTCCCGCAGAAAGTTCTGCGTGCGCTCCGATCCCATCTCGAAGAATGCATTTCGCTGCGGTTCAAGGTTCTGGTACTTTTCGGAGCCCGCGGCGGCCCGGGGATGCTCGGCCAATTCAGCCAGCGAGCGGATCAGAACCGGGTCCAGCAGTCGGCGAAGAGCATCGTGAGCGGGACGCAATTCCAGGTTGATCAGCGCATCGTCCAGGTTAGGAACACCGCTCCCCCGCAACTGGTCGCACAAGCGATCCCAGGGCTTGACCGCGGATACGCGCAACTCGCGCCAATCCAGAAAAATGTGGCACTGGTAGGCATGAAGCTCGAAGCTCAGTCCCTGCTCGTTGACCTGGGAGGCGCGATGCAGATATTCCAATCCGGTCAAGGAATCGCGATACGCGAGGATGATCGACGGATCACCCGTCAGCTCCAGCCCTTCACGCAGTTGTTGCTGGCGCAGTTGTCCCGACTGCTTGTCGGCATAGGCGGCCGAGGAGTGAATCGTTCCCCGCGCCGTGGAATAGCGGTTGTTGTAGAGCACCAGTCCGCGCTGGCCTGCTCGCCTGTTCGAGTAGGCGAAGACGTTCTCGTCCACCGTTCCATCCTGCTGGAAAAAATCGTAGAGCAGGAAGTTGTTGCTTTCGGCGAACAGCGAACGATCGTGCAGCAGCGGAGCGATCTCGCGCTGGTGCCGCTCAACCAGCCTGGGGTCGGAATTCTCGTCATAGCGAGGTCTGCGATACTCCATCCCATATTTCTCGGTGTAACCCTCGACCTGACCATGCCCGAACATCGGCAGACCGGGCAACGTCGCCATCATTGCTGTCACTCCAAAGCACTTGTCGCCGGTGCCGAACTGATCGATGGAGGTGCGTTCGTCAGGATTGCTCATGAAGTTCACATAGCGCTTCATGATGTCGGGATCGAATTCCAGCGTGTTCTTGAGCACCGAACGATACTTGGCATTCTGCTCATCGCGCATCATATTCATGAAGGCGCTGTTGTATACGCGGTGCATTCCGAGAGTGCGGACGAAGTAGCCCTCCATCAGCCAGAATGCTTCAGCCAGCAAAAGCGTTCCCGGTACCTCGACTGCTACGCGGTCGACCACCTCGCGCCAGAACTCCGCCGGCATCAGGCGGTTGAATTCGGCATCCGACATTCCGGATTCGGCGCGTGATGGGATGGCTCCGCTGCTGCCCGGTCCGGGAAACCACAACCGGTGAAAGTGGCGCTTGGCCAGGGTCATGGCAGCGTCAAAGCGAATGACCGGAAACAACCGCGCCACATGCAGGATGGTCTGGATGACCTGCTCCCGCACCGCCGGATTGAGGTAATCCAACTGTGCCGTGTCGTTCCACGGAAAGCTGGTGCCGTCGTTGCCGTGATAGATGTACCGCGTCTCCCCCGATGCCCGGTCGCGCCGCTGAAAAACCACCGCCGCATCGGTCTGCTCAAAGTAGTGGTTCTCAATCTTGATCTCAACCCGCGAATCATGGGAGAGGTCGGGGCCATCGAAGTTATAAGCGGGATAGGGAACATCGGGGCGCGAGATAAACCACTCAGGATGCTCGATTACCCACGGAGAATCGATCCCCATGTGGTTGGGCACCATGTCGCTGGCCAGTCGAATACCCCGCATATAGGCGCGATTCCGCAGATCCACATAGGCCGATTCTCCGCCCAGATCTTCGGCGATGCGGTAGTCGTATAGCGAATAAGCTGAAGCAACCGCATCAGAATTTCCGCAGAGTTGCTTGATGGTCTGGGACGCCCGGCTGCGCTCCCAAATGCCGATCAGCCACAGAGAGTTCAATCCCCGATGTGCGAGAGCATCCAATTCTTGATCGGGAATCTGATTCAGACGCGCGATCTCTCGCCCATATTGCTTCGATAGCTGCGCCATCCACACATACGTACTTTTGGCGATCAATACCGTATTCGGCATCCAGTCGCGATCCTGGCTGAATTTCTCGTATTCATTGGCAGGATCGCCAAATACCGGCACCTGCGAATGCCCGGTTGTCGAAGACCAATTTTGCTGACCGCTCTCGCGGCGCCGCCGTGCGGCCTCCGCTGCCCGGGCTGCGGCCTCCGCCTCAGCGGCAGCCTGCGATTCGGCCGACTGAGGGTTGAACTGCAGCCAGATCGCCAATTCTTCTTCATGGAGGATCTCACCCGCAATCAATAGAAAGCGCTCCAGGCTTGCGCCCAGCAGCGACTTCCACTTCTTGCGGATCACGGCGAGCTGTTCCCTCAAAGACCCGGGAGCAGCAAGCGCGGGCGCCAGCAGCAGGTCAAGGACATTCATCCCCTGGGCACCCTCGACCTCGATCAGCGGACGTGTGGCAAAGTACGCCGGCAGCTTCTCTCCAACCCGCCGGTAAGCGGTCTGGGCGGCCAGGCTCTTATCCTCGAAAAGCTCGTCGAATGGCTGGAACGCCTGGTTGCGATTGGCCATCCAGAGCAGCATCATCTCTTCCAATGCGGCCGCCCGGTGTGGCATTCCATCGGTAGAACCGGCGAGCCATTCCGGGGCGGTTTTCAGGCCCTGATAGACGGTGGTTCCAGGAAAGTGTTCCACGAAGGTCAACAGCATTTTGTCTAATTCCTTCGGGCCAATTTCCTCGGAAAGCCAGAAGAGGGCATCCGTCATCACGGTAGGATCCAACTCCTCGCGGTATCGCGCCATCACGGCATGACTGGCCTCGTCAATCAGGCCCATGACATAGAGTGCCCCCGCGTGCACGGCGCGCTCCGGATGCTTCTGCACATCGCGAACCTGGTTCATACGGTGAGCAAACAGACGGCTCGCCGATAGATTCGCGAAGACAACATTACCTGTAAATGAAAACAGATTGCCCGCAAACCGATAACGGTCGCGTGCATCCTTCGAAATATGAAATTCCATCATCTGCCAGTTAACCCCAAACAAACCTGCCAACCATCATGCCAGATACGACAGGTTATCGGCATTCTCCCAGTTGTACCCAGAGTTTTCCCAAGCTCCGAGAAGCGAGTTCCGAAGCGTCGTAGGCTTCCGCGCATCGCCATGCTCCTGGCCACCACCGAAAATGGACCCTTGGGCCTGCATCCCTCATTGCCTTTCAAGCATCAATTATGATTAAATAACAATTCATTATTGGAGCACGCAATGTCTGCTGCCGTGATCCTTCCAAACGCTGTTGGATACGTCGTCGACGTCTCAGCTGACTTGTCGGACCCAAAAACGCAGAAGCGCTTAAGCGCGACTGCAATCAAGGGGTTCCTGCAGATCATGGAGAAGTGGAACATCAAAGATTCAGATGCGCGAAAGTTGCTGGGGGGAATGTCTACCGGATCCTTCTACGGGCTAAAAAAAGACGCTCCCCCGCGCACACTCGATCAAGACACACTTACGCGCATATCACTGCTGGTAGGCATCTTCAAAGCTTTGAACATTCTATACAGCCCATCACTGGCCGACTCATGGATCAACCTGCCCAACCGCAATCCGATGTTTCGGGGTGTGTCGGCCATTGCGTACATGATCCAGCGTGGGCAGCCCGGCATGCTCAACGTGCGCCAACTGCTGGATTCCCGACGGGGCGGCCAGTGAGTGCGGCAACCATCGAAATTGGTCTGACCGACACGCACCGGCTGATCCCATCAAAGTTCAGCGCAAGCGGTACGGTGCTCTCGCGCCTCTCAGAAAATGAAGCCCACCTTCGCGAATTGATGGAACTCGATAGCGCTACCAATGACCGGCTGCTGGGTGAGGAGGGATTGCTGCCTGGAATCGGCATTCATGAACTGGTTTACGGCGTACGCTACGCGCACGTCGTGAATGCCGCGTTTACCCATGCTGCGCCGTACGGAGGACGCTTCAATAACCACGGGCGCGGCGCATGGTACGCCGGTCTTGAACGCGAGACCTCGCTTGCGGAAGTGGCATTCCACAAACTTCGACAGCTGGAGGAAATCGATTGGCATCAGGAGGAAACCGGGACCTACGATGATTACCTGGCAGACTTCGCAACCGAGATGCAGGATCTCCGCCCAGCTAAGCCAGGCTATAAGAAATATCTGCGCCCCGCTCCTATTCCGGATTGCTACAAGGACTCGCAGCAGCTGGCCGCCAACCTGATGGAGGAGCAATCGAACGGAATCATCTATCCTAGCGTGAGGCGACTTGGTGGCACCTGCCTGGTTTGCTTCAGGCCCGCCCTGGTGTATCACGTGCGGCAAGACGCACGACTCGAGCTTCGACTACAGGCCGGACAAGGATTTAACGCTGAAGATGTTCGCGAAGTGAAGATCCGTTAGCTCCGAAGCTTCGACAGCTTGTTTGACCGGCAACCCGGCCTTCAGCAGTAACTAAAGGAGAAGCTGATCCGAAGCGTTGGACAGGATAGCAATGCGGATCAAGTCGCCTTTACTTTTCCTGAGTTCGTGGCTTGATCCGCGTCTTCGACGAGGATGCTCGAACCACTAACGATGGCTGCAGCACGATGCTCTTAGGGCGCGGAGGAGTTTTGGCTTCCACCAGGGCCAGCGCGAGTCGCGCAGCACGCTCCCCGATTTCTTCCGTATGCTGGTCGATACTGGAGAGCGGAACACGTAGCAGGGGAGCATAGTGAATGTTGCCGGAACCGATCACCGCGATATCCTCCGGTACTTTCAGGCCCGACTCGAGAATGCTGTTGATAGCTCCCATCGCCATGGGGTCGTTGTAGCAAAATACCCCGTCAGGCCGTGGTTTAAGCGCGAGCAACTGTCTCATCGATTCAGCGCCGCTCTCTCTGCTCTGAACGTCGACGGTTCTTTGCTCTGAAACATAGTTGGGCAGGATCGGCAGATTGTGCTTCGCCATCGTGTCCCGGTAACCCTTAAGACGTTCCACCCCCGGGCTGTTTTCAGGACCGCGAAGATGGGCGATCCTTCTGCAGCCCATCTCAATCAGGTGCTCAGTTGCCAGCACACCGACCGCTTCATCATCGACACCTACGTAATTCGCGGGGGTACCGGCGAAACGCCGGTCAATCAAAACATAGGGGGTGCCATGCTCCTCGATTCCGCGAAGGATGTCCCGCGTGAGGCAGGATGAGGCAATTACGAGCGCGTCCAAGCTACGCCCAAGCAGCTGATCGATCTCACGTGCTTCCAATTCCTCGTCCTCTTCAGAAGATGAAATGATGAGGTAATATCCTTTTTTTAACAACACCCGCGAGAGAGACTTTGCCACCTCCGCAAAGAACGGGTGCAACAGATCAGGAACTACCAGCCCAATTAAATACGTGTGGCCCGTAACCAGACCACGTGCAGCAAGGTTTGGCCGATAATTGAGTTCCTTGACCCGGGCAAGAACTCGCTTTCGAGTCTCTTCGCTAATGTCATCATGATTGCGGAGTACTTTGGAAATAGTTACAACCGAGACGCCAAGATCCCGGGCAATGTCCTTCATAGTCACGGGCATACAGCGAATTGTACTACGCTGCAATTGCCTCCTTCGTGGAAATGGCGCCGCCGTGCGGGGTGGCTTAGGACGGTGGAACACGAGCCCTCCTGCCGGGTGGTTTTTGGAGAGATTTTGACAGCGTATGCCGACGCACAGCGGAGCAGGGCATTTGCGTGTTAACGTTAACGATAACTTTAAAGCCCAAAGAACAGCAGGTACGGGCAGATAATCCCAATGGCGCCGGAGGATAACTGGAATGATTCAGCACGGTATCTTGAACTCGGAGATCCTTGCGTTGCGCAGCCAGTTCGCCACTGAGAGCAACTTTTCCTCACACGATCTCGCCATTGCGCTCGGGAGTTCAGAGCACCCGGCACGCTTGGCTGCGGGCGTTCTGTCCCTCGCCTACGAACAAGTCGCTCCGAACGAAAGCGGTACTTTTGGGGGCTTTGAATTCTGCCGCATCGCGCATTGTCTGGGTGCGGCAATCGACGAGCTGGCCTCAGATGACGCGACGGTACTTGAATCTCTGATACCAGGATTTACCTCTGAACTTCCGGAGGAAGTGAAGACTTGGGCGGATTCCGTGTGTCTGACTCGCACTCGTTGCGGCACCGCTCGGGCGTGGGCCGCTTGCCTCAAGGAGTTGGCCTTTCAACATATCCATGAAGCCATCGTTAAGAGTTCTCTGGGTACAGGGGCGCGCCCGCGGAATGCGCTGCGGCCGGACGAGACCATCTGGGGCAGGTGCCCGGCGCGCATTGAACTAGCCGGCGGGTGGACCGACACTCCTCCCTACACCCTGGAATGTGGCGGCGATGTCACCAACACCGCGATCAATCTGAACGGCCAGCCTCCCATTCACTGTTACTGTCGAATTCTGACCGAGCCTTTCATCTATCTGACTTCGATTGACGGTGGCAAGCGACTGCAGATCGACACTCTCGCGGAGCTGCTGGATTACCGCCGTCCCGGCGACCCCTTCGCATTGACGAAAGCAGCGCTGGCCATCTCCGGCTTCGCGCCGGGCATGGGAGATTGGCCGCAGGATATAACCATGCGGGAGATGCTTGAGACATTTGGCGGAGGCATCGAGATAACCACCCTCGTAGGCATCCCCCAGGGCAGCGGCCTGGGAACATCGAGCATCCTTGGCGCCGTCATCCTCGGCGTGATCAAGAAAATGACCGGGCGAGCCATCGACCAGCAAGAACTCTTTCATGACGTTCTGAGATTGGAGCAGGCGCTGACGACTGGCGGAGGATGGCAGGATCAAGTCGGCGGCTGCGTCGGCGGCAGCAAAATTACAACTACGCAACCAGGTCTCTTTCCCGATGCTCACATCCAAAAGATTCCAAGCGATGTGCTCGATCCCAAGTTAAATGGTGGCTGCACGCTGCTCTACTACACCGGACTCACCCGCATCGCCAAGAACATCTTGCAGGAGATCGTTGGCGGGTATTTGAACCGTGACTCCTCCACAATGGCGGCACTTGGTGAGGAACATACGATTGCGCGGGATATCGCCGAAGCTATGTCGAAAAAAGATATCGAGTTATTTGGAGCTTGCCTTGACACAGCCTGGGCACTGCAGAAGCGGCTTTGCAAGACGGTAACTAATCCTGCAATCGAGTCACTGCTGAATCGTGTACGGCCCTATGTTCATGGCATGCGTATTTCCGGCGCTGGCAGTGGAGGATTCCTGCTCATGGTCTGCAAGTCACCAGGGGATGCCGCCCATGTTCGCAAGATGCTGGAGAGCGACCCGCTCAATGAGCGTTCCCGCTTCTTCGAGTTCGAAGTCAACCATGCCGGCCTCGAAGTCACCACTTGCTAGTTTCTGAATCAAAATTGTGGGGAGCAACCGAAGACGGCTCGCTCCCCACAATTGACTACGTTCTTCCTGTTTCTGCCACTAGTGCTCAGACGCTCGAAGGGTGAGTGCCGTCTGATTACTTGATCGTGCCATTCAAACCGTTGGGGAAGAAGGCTCCGCTGGCGGAACCGCCTCCGTAAACGATCTTTAGTACTTGTGCCGTTGTCCTGCTGAAGGCAATCGCGTTGCTATCAGCATTCACAATTGTCGCCGCGCCGTTGCTTACGCCAACCCCGATGTCGTCGTTCCCAGTTCCGTCCAGTGACGCCCGTGCAGCAGCGATCTTACTAGCAGCTTGCTGTGCAGCGGTGCCGGCGGCAAAGATGCGGGTGCGGATACTACCTGCGTGATAGGCTTCAACGGCGAGGATTCCTGCCGCCTTGTCCAGATATGTCTTATCTGAGATCAACCCTGCTGCTCCATGGTATGCGGTCACTCCTACATCCTCGAAGATGAACGCACCCAGCAAAAAGTTCGTCTCGTTTGCAAAGGGATCGAAGGACGATCCCAGCCCGGCCGCCTGGGCCAGGGCATTGAAACTATTCTGCAGGTCGATATTCGGCTGTGCTACCGCGGCAGCGCCGAGAGCGCTGCGCAGAAAGGTAACGTGGTTGCGCTCATCCATGGCTGTTTCCATGGCGTATTGCTGCAGCAGCGTTGTTTGGAATGGCACTTGAGCGTTCGCCTTCACGGTCACTGTCCCGCCTGCCGATCCATTGGGGCCGGTTATGCCGACTCCCACTTGATCGATAGTCTGACCTTGCGTCGCGAGCTTGTAATATTGCGCTTCAAGGTACTCAAGGTTAAGAGCAAAGTTGAGAATATCTACCTCCGTAATTGTGGTGGATTGGGCGTGTGCAAGCTTCCCCAGCGCCAGGCTGGCAAGTGCAGTCCCACCCAGCATCATGGCGGCCCTGCGGCTTGAGTACTGAGGGCCGACACTCATCTGATCTCTCTCCGTCGTTTCCATGTCACCTGCTCCTTAGGATGCTGTTGCTGTGATCTTGCCATTGAGTCCGCTCGGGAAGAAGCCGCCACTCTTTACAACGCCCGTCGGATTCAGATAGACGATGTGCAGAACCTGGTCAGTTGTCCGATCGAATGCGATGGAATTGGAATCGGCTGGCACAATCGCGCTGCCGGAAATTGCGACCTCGTTACCGCCGCCCGCTGCTGCTCGGAGTGCGGAAATCTGATTGGCATAGGTAAGGAAGTTGCCGCCCGTGTAGGCGAGTAGTGTACGAATCTCTGCGGCATGGTAGGCCTCGGTCGCCATAATGCCGGCAGCCGCACTTAGATAGGTCTTGTCCTGCAAGAGAGGGGCCGCACCGTGATAAGCGGTAACTCCAACGTCCTCAAAAGTAAAGGCTCCAACGATAAAGCTATTTTCATCCGCAAAAGGATTGAAACTCGGTCCGATGCCTGCGGCCATCGCTGCTGCGTTAAAGCTATTGGTGAGATCGATCGGCGGACGGCTTACGGCTGCAGAACCAAGCGCCTTCCGGAGGAATTGAACATGGAGTAGTTCGTCATTCGCGATTTCCAGGGCGTACTGCTGGATTGCTGGAGTTGTAAAGACGACCTGGGTCCCGCCGGTTACTGCACCGGCACCGGAGCCTGCATCGGTAGCTGACAATCCTTGACCCGTGGTTGCACGCAGGTAAAACTCAGCCTCAAGGTACTCCAGATTGAGCGCAAAATTCAGTATGTCTGCGTCGGTAATCCCGCTCGGAGTTGGCGTTGGCGTTGGTTTTTTGTTGTTACTGTTGCATCCTGCCGCGAATGCCACTGCCGCCATGGTTCCGGCGCCAGCACCAATTCCGGCCAGGAACTTACGGCGAGAGACCCCATTTTTCAGCAATTTCTTGACATTATCCACGATTCCGTTTTCCCCCTACTCAAGGTTTCAGTCGACTCAGACCATCGACTGACACGGGAGGTACGTCGAGGGGGGCTATTTTGGATTCAAGGGCAGACGATATTTTTGCAAAGAGCCTGTCATGACAAACAAAGTGCGCGCATTTTTATTTAGGCAACGCGCGCTTCGCTGCTGTTGGCAGACTCAAGAGTTGTGGATTTCCGCTCACTAAATTGCAGTGAATTCCAGCCGATAGGTCTCGCCCTGTTGCATGTCCAGACGCACGGTCTGAGGGTCCACTGCCGACCGGGTTAAATCTTTGAAGTTTCCCCGGACCTGTCTCGAAATGCGCTCCACTTTATGGCCCAGGGGAACGCGGAGGAGATGTCCTCCATCCTGCAGAACTCGGATGACCGCGATGGCCGTTTTGCCGTTCGTCCAGTCAATATCGATTTCCAGTCCGCCACGCGCTCTCAATCCTCGTACAGAGCCGCTCTCCCACGCCTGCGGCAGTGCGGGAAAAAACGAAATCTCATTGTCATGGCTTTGCAACAGCATCTCGGCCATGGCAGCGGTCGCGCCAAAGTTACCATCAATCTGAAATACAGAAGCCGGGCGAGCAGGCTGCTCAGCGGTGTTCTTTGCTCCGGTACTGCGCTTCAGCGCTTTGGTGATCGCTTCGCCGGAGGGACAGGTATCGAAGAGATTGTCCCCGGTGCTGTGTTCGATCAGCATCTTCAGCGAATCCCAAGCCATCTCACCGTCAGCGAGTCTAGCCCATAGTGCGATCGCCCAGGCACGGCTCCAACCGGTATATGCGCCACCATTGGCGAGGCGCCGCTCGAGTGATTTTCGTGCTGCCACAGCCAGCTCTGGTGTAGCGCGTGGCGTAATCTGGAAGCCAGGATACAGCGGATACAAGTGGGACATGTGCCTTTGGCCCGGCTGGTTTTCAAGGAAGTCGATCGACCATTCCTGTAGCTCCCCGTAACGACCGGTCTTGTACGGCGGCAGGCGCTTCCGGGCAGCTGACAAATGAGATGCAAACTCCTGATCGTTGCCTAGTAAGGAGCTAGCCTCAATGCAGTTGCCAAACAGCTCCCAGATCAAAGCGACGTCCATGGTGCAGCCGCTGCTTACCTGCGCAGATTTGTCATTGGGGTCTAAAAAAGTATTTTCAGTCGAGACGGAAGGACAGGTGGTCAACCCTCCACTACCATCCTCGATGAGCCATGCCAGGCAGAATTCCGCCGATGCCTTCATGACTGGGTAAGCTGTCTGCTTTAAGTAATCCTTGTCCCTGGTAAAGAGATAGTGCTCCCATAGATGCGCGCAAAACCAAGGTCCACTCATACAGAAATTTGCCCAAGTGGGATCGGCGAATTGCATGCCTGTACCGACGGGGGCCGATTGACGCCATAGATCGACATTATGATGGGAGACCCAGCCCGGCGCACCGTAATTCACCATGGCGGTCTTCTTACCGTTGACGCTCAACTCCTGCACCATATTGATCAATGGCAGGTGGCACTCGGATAGGTTGCACGTCTCTACGGGCCAGTAGTTCATCTGCACATTGGTGTTGGCGGTCCAGTTACAACTCCAAGGTGGCCGAAGGTCTCCGTTCCAGATGCCTTGCAGATTTGCTGGTTGCGTCCCGGGCCGCGAACTGGCGATCATTAGATAGCGCCCAAAATTGAAGTAGAGCGCGAGCAAGGCGGGATCGGGCTTAGCAGCGAAGCTAGCCAGACGCTTGTCAGTCGGAAGTGTATTGTTCGACGTTGGCTTACCGAGTTGAAAGCTGACCCGACTGAATAATTTGCGATGATCCTGTAGATGTCTCTCGAGCAAATGATCATATGGCTCCGCGTCAGCTGCAGATGCTGCTCTCTTCGCTGCCGCGACTACCTCGGCCAGAGGGATATCTGGATTCACCGCGAACCCGCGATATCCAGTAGCGGCACCGATCACCAGTATGGCGCTGCTTGCATTCTCAATGCGCAGGCTGCCGTCTGGCCGTGCAACCACCCGGCCATCCAGGACGTGCGCCCGAAGGAGCGCAGCAAAGTGCATTCCCTTACCGTCTGCGTCGCTATATTCGACGGGGTGATCGCTTTTCAGATAATTTGGAGCCGACTCGCTCGGCGCCTTCCCGGCAAGTAACATCTCGCCATTCTTAGCATCAAGTTTCGACCTTAACTGGCTGTCAAACTTTAAGGTGCAACTGAGTGCCAGAGCCTTGCTGGAGGTCAGGCGACACACTATGACTTGATCCGGTGCTGAGGCGAATATTTCGCGGACGTAGTGCGATCCTGCGACCTGATACTCAACCCGCACCACTGCGGCATCGAGGTCCAGCGAGCGGCGATAGGACTGCACATCTTCGCCGTGATCGAACTCGATCATCAGGTCTCCCAACGGTTCATATGCCTGGTTGAAAGGTCCCTGCATCTTACGGCACTCGTCGTCAGCGGCGGCGTAATTCTTCTCCTCTAAAACGAGTTTGCGAACGACCGCCAGGTGTGTCTTTGCTTCAGGATTGTTCCAATCGCGGGGCGAGCCCGACCAGAGCGTATCTTCGTTCAGCGCTATGCGCTCCGTCTTGGTGCCACCAAACACCATAGCTCCCAGGCGTCCATTTCCCAGGGGCAAGGCATCCGCCCACTGCTCGGCGGGCTGCTCAAACCAGATTGAGAGATCGCTCTTTGTGGCGCCGCTAGATTGGTGGGTGGGAGTCTTCCTTGACTTCGCGAATGCACCTGCAGGAGAGAGGTTGAAGACACTGACCATTGCACTGAGTAGTTCCATAAAACGACGCCGCGTGACCGACATTCTTTATCTTTCTCCTAAGGATGCTTTTTGAATCATAGTCGTTAGTAGTACGGGTCACACTTCGATGGTTTATACGACCCTCGACTGCGGAGAGGAATGAGTATTGACACTGAAAGCAGCCACCTGACGAATGCCTCGAAGGGAATTGCAAATAAATACGGCTTCCGCGGATTCAATATCGTGAACGGTGAGGACACATTCTTCTGCGGTAGCATCGGTTTCCAGTAGATGACGGCGAAAAATCCCCGGCAAAACTCCGCCGCTAAGCGGGGGGGTTAACAGTTTTCCTGCCTGCCGTATGAAGATGTTGCTGATAGCCCCCTCTGTCACTTCTTCTCTTTCATTCAGGAAAATTGTCTCGTCGTATCCATCCGCATGCGCTCTCACATACTCTTGTTCGTAGATCTCCCGATTGGTGGTTTTGTGACGGAGGAATACATCCTTTGAAAACGTACGTATCGGCGACATCCGCACATACCCGGTAGATTTGTGGGGGGCATGCCGCGTCGTGGTAATTAATACGCTGCCCGCAGCATCCAGTAGAAGCCTAACCCGGTAGCAATCTCCGGATGAAAGCAAAGCGGATCGTTCTTGTAGCTGGCGAGAAACATCTGCGCGGTTGAAAGGGAAATCAAAGTACGCGGCGGAGGATTCCAGTCGATCCAGATGCATGGAGAGAAAGCCATAGGCTCCATCCCAGAGCATGGTCTCGAAGAGTTGGAAACGAGGAACGCGACGAACGAGGAACTCCGCTTTCAACAGGCATTCGTTATATTCCTCGGCGGGGTCCGAGTCGGCAACGATGCCCCCGCCGACACCCATGTTCGCTTCCCCATCCTTCAATACGAGGGTTCGAATCGCAACATTGAAAATGGATGATCCGTTGGGCGATATGAACCCTATCGACCCGGTATAAATTCCGCGGGGGCGATCTTCCATCTGGTGGATGATCTGCATGGTTCGGATCTTTGGGGCGCCTGTGATTGATCCGCTCGGAAATATGCTTTTGAAAATCTCGTAGTACGACAGGCCTGGACGAAGCGCGCCTGATACAGTCGACGTCATTTGCAGCAAAGTCTGATACTTCTCTACCGCGAACATATTATTGACGCGGACGCTTCCCATGTTGCAGATGCGGCCAAGATCGTTGCGCAGCAAGTCCACTATCATCACGTGTTCACTACAGTTCTTTTCGTCATTCTGCAGCCGAACAGCCGCTAATGTATCCTCGGCAGCGTCTAAACCCCGGGGCATAGTACCCTTCATTGGGCGCGTGAGAATTTTACCCTGATCAATCCTGAAAAACAGCTCGGGAGAAAGGGATAGAATTTGGTGGTCGGCTACGTTCAAGAAAGCACTGTATGCCACAGGCTGACGGTTCAACAATGTTCCAAATGCTGCACCGGCGGACATTTCCACGGGAAAGCGCACACGGTCAGTAAAGTTGACCTGGTATGTTTCGCCGGCTCCGATATATTCCTTGATCATTCGAATTCTCCGGCAGTATTCCCCTTCTGCAATCGTTAAGGAAACATGATCAACGAAGTGATCTGGCATCTCCTGCAACGGATCTTCACCCAGGGGCAGTAGTGGATTCCCTTCGAAGCATCCCTTCTCATGGTCGTACACTATGGGGCTTTGATAGATCCCGAACCAGGCCAGTGGCAGCCCTTGAGTGGCGACTGCAACACCCGGGAAGCGCTCAAAGTGATAGCCGCATTCATAGCCAACAAAGCCCGCCACATGAAAGCCTTGCTCTAATGCTTCTTCAATCCGACGGAAGAGTTTTGGTATTTGTTCGAGCGTAAAAGCACTTATGGTATCTATCGCGTTGAGGAAGAGAAAGCTGAGCTTGTTATCGGGGTCAAAGCGAGAAGTCTGAAGCAGGACTGACCCTGGACTGCTCGCAACAATCGCGTGCACTTGCCGGGGGAGCTGGGTCCATCGATCCAATGCGTCTCCTTCCCTTCGTATATGCGAAAACTATGGAGCTGACGATAGATGTCTTCCATACCAAATATACTTTTCAAGCTATCACTTCGTAGAAACGCGATGATATTTGTCTGCACCACCCTGGCGAGCGCCGGACCCAATTCCGCCCTACTTAGTTCAGGCCGCTGAATGCAGGAATGCTGGTGCAGTCCGGGACGACTATACTTACCCTATTCCAGATTTTTGAATGGGCTGTTAATGCGTCCGGAATTGATTCAGGCAACGAGATTATTGCGCAGCGACGACCTCGATTCTGTGAGCGAGGCGCTCCGCCTAATGCAGAGTACGGTGTACTCCTTCAGCGTGAAGGTGTGCGGGCATCCGGAAGATGCTGAAGATACGATGCAGGATGTGCTGGTCAGTTCCCTGCCGCATCTGGCAAAGATCCATGATCCTCGGGCTTTGGCGGTATGGCTTTACACCGCTGCGCGTAACCGGTGCTGGCGCATGCGTCGGCTAAAAGTGGACGCCCCGAGGCAGACCCTTTCCCTCGACGAGTTGATGCCCGACGAGTCCGAGTTGGGACTGCTGCTTCAAGATACAGCCGCTAATCCCGAAAGTCGCTTGCTGAGCGGCGAACAAGATCAACTCATTCACAAGGCTATTCTCAGCGTTCCACCACAGTATCGGATCGTTCTTGTCCTGCACGATATGGAAGACTTGACCACCCAGCAAATAGCAAAGGTCCTCGATATTCAGACGGGAACCGTCAGGGTCCGTCTCCACCGTGCCCGTCTTTGCGTACGCAAAGAAATGAACCGACTGCTCGAGGAGCTTCCGAGCCCCCTACGCCCTATGCCGGAAAGGCAGAGCGGCAATAAAGTGCGAACCGCAGGACGACCGCGCGAATGCAGAGAACTTTTTGCAGATCTTTCTGAGTATCTTGACGGCAACGTTCGAGCTCAGAGCTGCAAAGAGATGCAGGAACACATCGAGGCATGTCCTGCCTGTGTCGCTTTCATTCGAGACCTTCGTCATGCCATCGACCGATGCCGCAGGCTGGATCTCAAGTGTGATCCAGAAATTGCACCGCGGCTTCGCTCTCTGCTATCGGTGGAATACCTTCGACTGCTTGGTACGCCGACCCACAAATAACTACCCACCAAGCTGCGGCATTTCCCATTTCGTAGCGTTCTTCTCTTGAGAGTGCATGTCGCAGGAGAACGTTTCGGTCAAACGCCGGGCATACGGTGGCGTTCATGAAGCATCAAGGGCACGAGCTTGCGGGCCTCCCAGTAGCGGGGGATGTATTGCTGCGGTCTCCACAAGCATCGCAGCAGCCAGCCAAGCGCCATGCGATCAGCCCAGACGGGAATGTGTACCTGATCTCCGCTAAGAAAAGCGATAGCAGCGCCCGTGCAGTGGATCGCGGGAAGATAAGTGAGGTTTCGCTTGAGGTAGTAGCCAAGAATCTCCTGCACGCCGCCACCCAGCGTAATCATGACGTGTCGGGGGCGCCGCTGATTCAGCAACTCAACCAGGGCGGGATCTTCAACAGGCTTTCCGTAAAGCGGGGCAATGTAGAGATCATCATCAGCCACCTCGACTCCCTGCCCGCGCAGCCATGACAGGTTCTTCTCCGCACTGGCCGTGCTCGGCATCACCCATAACGTGCCGTGGGGAGCCCGGACGTCCGGTTGCCGCAGCAGATCGCGCAGATACTCCAGGCCAGAGAGGCGGCGCAACGAATCGCGTTCCAGCAGATTCCATAGCAGGACCATCAGCCCGCTGTCGGCCAGCACCAGATCCGCGCCCAGCAGAGACTCGCGATAAGACTTGTCATAAGGCAGCGTCTTCAGCCCCGGGCCTGAAGGGACGACCACAAGCCCACCATGCTCGATCTGCCGAATAGCCTGGGGTCCATCCCCATTGAAAAAGCGAATGCCGAGGATGGTTCGGTATTGTGGACTGCCCAATATGGCTTGGTCCTCGGGAGGCGTATTAGCCTTCATCGATCAGGCCTTTCAGAAGAATGCGCATCGCACTCAGACGTTTGATGAACTGGTATTTTTACGCCCAAAATTGTGGGGAAGACGCAAGTCTCTGGATTGTATCCAGTCTTGCAATAGGGTGCAGCTGCCGTTGTCCGAGATAAATCAGCTGAACCGTCAAGGAGCGAACTGAATGACTACAAATCTAAAACAGCTCAGGCTTAGCTTCCAGGTCTACCGCTTCGAGAAACTGTTGCAGGATTCTTACCTTGGGCTCGGCCAGCTTGCGCGCACTCTCCAGGCGCAACTTGGCGGGCAGTTCATGCAGGCAGCGGCGAAGGTTAGTGACAGCGGAGGTAAACGTCTTGTACCGGGTGTCGCGTCCCACTTTACTCACTCCGCGGAGAATGCCGATGGCGCCTAACTGCTCCAGAATATCCGCATCTCGAAGAATCGTGGCCTCAATCGTCTGCGGATCGTCGTGAGGCTGGTGAGTACGGATGGCGTCTACCACAGCAGAAATTTTATCCGTCGGAAAGCCCGAGAGTTCCAGAATGCGGTGGACCCTCTCGACCGTGTAGGCGACGTGATCCCAATGCGCGAGTTTCTGAGGATCTTCCGGACAATGACCGACGAAAACGCCCAGGTCATGCAGCCATGCCGTCGCGTAAACCACATCGTCGTCGTACTCAGTACCCTCGCCTATCTCTTGCGTAAGAGCGTACAGACGCGGTTGATGACCGTACTTATCTTCTGGTTTAGCTTCACGGCGTATATAGCCGGCGAGCTCAGTGCGAAAGTCGGCGGCCATTCTTAGCCCTCTCCACGCGTGCAGGTGCGCACCGCCTCGACGCAGCGATTCATTCGAATGCCGGAGCCCGTCATCGAACGGGGTCGCCTTCCTGCGGGATCATGCGAATAAGTTCCAACCTGCCCTGGGCCTCCAACTCCCACGTGCCAGCGGATGCCGGGATCACTGAGACCTGGCACCGGCTCAGGGTGAAGGGATCAAAACCCTCCCCTGAAATCGTCGCACTGCCTTCCGCCACAAAAAGTATCTGCAACTGTTTCTTGCCGTCCTGCGCCAGATCTTTGGAACTGCTCCGACCCTCGAGTACCAAGCGGTCAATACGAAAATATTTCTCGTTTACGAGCGTGGTGTGGTTACCCTCCGCGCGCGGCGCCACCTTACCTGCATGCGTTGAACTCCGCATCGCCTCAAGCGCTTTTTCCAGGTGCAATTCTCGCGGACGACCGTAGTCGTAAAGGCGGTACGTGATGTCGCTGTTCTGTTGCGTTTCGAGTATTACCGAGCCCGGCAAGATCGCGTGCACCGTGCCCGCATCAACGAAGATCATGTCCCCATCGGAGACGGGCAGATAGTTCAGCAGATCTTCAAGCGTCGCATCTTCTATTGCACGCCGAACCTGGTCCTTGGTGACACCGGGTTTCAACCCCAGCGCCACATTTGCGCCAGACTCGGCTTCGAGCGCATACCATGACTCCGTTTTGCCGCGAGGTTGCCCATACCTTTGAGCCAGGGCATCGTCAGGATGTACCTGCACGCTGAGCTTCTCCTTGGGAAAGAGCACCTTGACCAACAGGGGGAAATCTTCTCCCGCATGTTGCGCGCCCAACAGAGCCGCGCCATGGTCGGCGGTAATTTGCTTAAGGGATCTAGCAGCGAGTGACCCGGTCTCCGCGACGCAGGCATCTCCGGTCAGCCATACCTCGCCAACCGGATCGCCCGAGGACCTGTAATCGAACCATGGCGTCAGATTTTGGAAGCCCCAAATGCGCGCATGAAATTCCGGCGCAAGTCGGAAGGGAGGAAGTACCTGAATTTTTTCTACCACCGATGATCCCAAAACACTCTCCTCGAAAGTTTGCTGGCGCTGCTGAACTTCTCCGGTCCCGCACGCCCAAGACCGCCTGGCGCGCGGACCTGAGGGCAAGTGGCCTCCTCCATATTAACCGAGAGCAAAGCGCAGCAGAGACCGCGATGCGTTCCCGCGATTGCCCAGATTTAGTGGCTGTGATCGTGCTATCCACCAGCGCTCAACACGGATCGCGTGGCGGTTTCCCAACCGCTGACATTGACAACAACATATGAAACACCGTGCATGAAGTATTGCCGGTCGCCAAGCAATCGCGAAGAAGCCCGGTCAATCTGAGCTAATGGACAGGCGCTAACCAGTCAGGTTCGCGGATGGGCCTATCACAGATGAACTGGCAGTTGGCGATCAAATTCACACTTTTAAGCGACAAGTGCGCTTTGATAAGTCGTTCACTTATCGAGCGAAACGGCCACAGAGGGACTTCGCGGGGGTTACCATGCGCGCCACCGCACCTCCTGTTCACACAAATTGGCTTAAATTAAAGGTATGCCACTGAAATCCTGGTTGATTCGCACGATTGCTGCAATTGTGTTTCTGCCCGTCAGTTTCGCGAACTGCCAGACGGCGGCTTTCGACCTCGCCGGGCCGGCGGTGGATGTGCGCGTACAGCGATCCGGCGAAACTCTGCCGATTTCTCGCGTTCCGAACTTGATGCCTGGGGACCGTTTGTGGCTGCATCCCCAGTTGCCTGATAGCCAATCCGCGCACTATGTGATGATTGTTGCCTTCCTTCGTGGCGCCACCAATCCTCCGCCCCCGCAATGGTTTACTAAGGTGGAGACCTGGACGAAAGCGGTCAGGGAAGAGGGCGTGTATGTCACGGTACCGAATGAAGCCGAGCAGGCGCTTATCTTTCTCGCCCCGGAAACGGGCGGAGACTTCGCCACTCTTCGCAATGCCGTACGCGGCAAGCCCGGCGCCTTTGTGCGTTCGGCGCAGGATCTGCAGCAGGCTAGCCTCGATCGTGTCCGGTTGGAAAAATACCTGGCGTTGCTCAGGGACATCTCCGAGGATCCTGCTGATTTGAAGCAGCGCACTGTCATGCTGGCGCGAGGCTTGAACATTAAGCTCGATCACGAGTGCTTTGATAAGCCGAGCTCACAACAGGTTCCTTGCCTGATGCAGAATACTGATCAGCTTGTGCTGGACGATGCCCATACAGAGACCATGGTGGCAAGGATCACCTCCGGCACCGCTGTGGATCTGGTCTCTCACATCGCCTACATGCCAACAGCGGGTGCCGGGTATCTCAGCCCTTATGTCGGTGCGGTGGTGGATATGGTGCGGATTCTGGCGTCGACCCACACCGCGCAATATCAGTACATTCCCGCGCTCGCCCTCCCCACGGGCGATAAGTTGAATCTGCGGCTGAACAACCCCCCATCGTTCCGCAATCCCAAGTCTGTACTCGTAGTGGGCTTGCCGCCCGTTGGCCCCTCCCCGCTGCCTCCCCTGCGCCCGGTGGACCCCAAGCAGATCTTCTGCGCCGAACAGCCTGACCTCATTCTGCCGATCGAAGGCGCCCCACTGGTCTTTGCCAGCGACCTTGCTCATAACTTCACACTCCATCTACAGACCAAGGACACGGGAAGTCATGGGGTCGATCTACCTGCCAAAGTGGACCCCACGCGAGGCGGCCTGGTCGTGGACACCCGCTCCATTCAGCCAAACTCCCTCAATGGAGAACTGGTGGGAACGCTGCATGGCTTCTGGGGATTCCAAACTTTCGAAGGGCCCACCTTCCATCTGCGCAGCTCCCAGGCAGGAGCACGGTGGATCGTGGCCTCGAAGGATGCCAGCGCATTAATCGTTGGCCGCCTGGACGAACTTCATCTGGGATCAGAGCAGGCAGCGTGCGTGGAAAGCGTCGCCCTTCGCGACCCACAGGGAAAGAAGATCGATGCCTCATGGAAAGTGGTAAAGTCCGACGAATTGGAGCTTGAGATTCCCCTTGAAACGGCCGCGCCCGGATCTGTCGTCGTAGTCGTCAAGAAGTACGGTAACCACCACCCGGACGACGAAATAAGTCTGCATACCTTCTCGGAAGCAGGCAGCCTTGACACGCTCAATCTTCATGCTGGCGATAACGAAGGCACTCTGAAAGGAACGCGACTGGACCAGGTGATGGATGTGGAGTTAAAGGGCGTTCACTTCGCTCCCGCAGATCTCTCTCGCGCAAATCAGAAAGATGAGTTGAAGATCGCGACCAAAGACGAAAGGGCGGCCGCGGTGTTGAAGCCCGGAGACACGATGCAGGCGCAGGTCATACTGAAAGATTCCCGCGTCCTGGTGCTGAACACTACGATTGGTACGCCGCGCCCCCGCGTGAAACTCATCAGCAGAAGTGTGCAGTTTGACCCCGCCGCCATAACAGTAGCCTCGGTGAAGCTCGGCAGCCCAGACGAAGTGCCGCAGGAGGCGCGGCTGAACTTTTTCCTCAAGTCTCAGGTCCCCGAGACTTTTTCGCCGCAGCAGAAGGTCGAAGTGGCTACCCTGGACGAATCGTTCCGCGTGCTGCTATCCGTCGCCGACCAAAACCTGACACTGCAGGATTCAACAACTGAGTTAGCTGTTTTAGATCCGATGAAACACCTTGGACCCTCGGCGTTTGGCCCTCTCAAGATGAGGCCGGTCGCTGCGGATGGAGCGCTCGGTGATTGGCAACCGCTCGCGAACCTGGTGCGCATCCCTACGCTGAAAGAAATTCACTGCCCGCCAGCGCCCAGCAAACAGTGCATCATCCTCGGGGAGAAGCTGTTTCTCATCGATTCGGTGAGCACGAATGCCGGATTCACCGATGCCGTTTCGGTCCCGGAAGGCTTCGCCGAGCAGACGCTGACTGTGCCCGCTCCGCACGCTCGTGCACTCTACATCAAGTTGCGCGATGATCCCTCTGCGGTGGATACCATCGCGTGGCCGGCACCCGCTGCTGCGCCTGTGGTGCCCCCAGCAGCCACGGTAGCAACATCACCGTAGCGTGAAGTCTACCTTGGTGTTTCCGACACCATAGCCAGACTGTTTGGATCGCGTTCGGGCAGTACTCCCTCTCGAGGATAGTGGAGCGCCCACACATCACTTCTACTTTTGCTCTTCGTGGTATTCCTGCTCTGTATTGATGTCCCAGACGTTCGCTTTGTCCACCACTCCCGCGAGGATGTTGTCCACCGCTGTCCTGGCGGTCAGCATGGAGTGATCCTGATTGTTGTACTTGTGCATACCGTTTCTTCCTACCAGAAACAGGTTCTTGTATCCATCCATGTAGTTACGGATGACATCGAAGCGATCATAGGTCCCGAAGTAGGCAGGGTAGGTTTTAGGTACACGAACAACATGTCCGTCGATCACATTCTCGCTCCGCAAAATGCCAATCTTTTCTAACTCGCCGATGGCAAACTTCAGCAACTTGTCGTCCGGCAATTTCCAAAGCTCGTCCGTGTCGTAGCAGAAATACTCCAACCCAACCCATGTCTTAGCGGGGTCGGCGACCATGTAGGGACTCCAGTTATTGAAGATCTGCAAACGGCCAAGTAGTACGTCTGGTTCTTGAATATATATCCAGGTATCTTTGAGCGGGCTTCCGTCCGCTTCGGTCAATTGCAGCTTTTCTACCAGTAATCCCACCGTTACAAAGTCTCGGTACATCAGACCATCGCTCACCTCGCGCACGTCGCTCGGCACAGGTACATCCAGAGAATGAATAAGGTCGCGTATCGGCATGGTCGAAAAGAAGTAATCCCCCTCGAATCTGCGGCGCTCACCTTCCTTGTTGGTAGCTTCAATTGCGATCACACGGTTGTCTTCCGTCAACACCTTATCGACGCGCCAGCCTAACAGGACTGAGCCGCCCTTCTTCTTCACTAGCGAAGCCACATGCTCCCACAACTGGCCTGGGCCATATTTCGGATAGAGAAACTGCTCAATCAGAGACGTTTCAGTGCCTTTCTGAGAGATATTGTTCGCCCTCCGCTTGAGCGCCCTTTTGAGGATGTGCGTAATCGCGGTTGTCAGCGAAAGTCCTTTGATCCGTTGCGAACCCCACTCCGCACTGATCTTGTCACACGAAACTCCCCATACCTTCTCTGTATATGACTTAAAGAATGTCAGGTAGAGTTGGCGTCCAAAGCGGTTGATCAAAAAATCTTCGAGGCTCCTTTCGGGCTTGCGCTGATTAAATTTGGCCAGTAGATAGCTCGCTCCTACCTTCACCGTGCGAGTTAGACCGAGGCCTCGCAGCGTTCCGACGGTGAGCGTGACAGGATAGTCAAAGAACTTTCGCAGAAAATAAATACGGCTCTGGCGCCGCCTCACAAGCATGACCAGATCTTCATTTGCCGGACCATCAACAGGGGTCGGTGCACAAACGCTGCGTTCCTTATTTTGATAGCGGATGGTCGTATCTGAAGCTACGCTGGGCTCGATCGGCAGCAGTTGAGTCCACCAATTCATTACCCAGTCATTCTTCGAGAAAAATCGGTGGCCCCCGATGTCCATGCGGTTTTCTTTGAATTGGACCGTACGAGAGAGACCCCCGATCTCGTCGCTACCTTCGAGCACGATGGGCTCTATATCGGAGCGCCGCAAAAATTCGAGTGCGGCCGTAAGTCCAGCGGGCCCCGCTCCTACAATGACAGCCTTTCTGTTCGCCATTTTTAACGCAATCCTGTCCGAAATCCGATCATCCAAATTGACTTTTCCCTTGGGGCGGGAAGGCAAGCACGTCTCAGGACATTGATACATATATATCTTATGAAAGGGAAAGATGCCGAGCGTCCTACCTCCTCTTCAGATCACAGGACTCTTCCCGTGAGAGGACTCGCGTGGCAGCTAACGGACGGCGCTTCGGCCTGGTCTGCTAGTCTCATCTTCAAGGCCCTGCGTAAATAGCCATCCAACGGATAGGGAGATTCGACCTTGGGGTTTGACGCCTTTTTCGGGAATGCGACGACCGTCCGGCACCTGCGCGAAGGGATTCGTGCGGGGCGTATCCCTCCAGCTTTGATTCTGGCGGGGCCGAAGGGCTCAGGAAAATACACGCTGGCGCTGATGCTCGCCCAAGCCATCAATTGCCTGCGCCAGCCCGAATCGGACGGCCTGCCGGATTTCTGCGGTGAGTGCAAGAACTGCCTCCGCATAGCGGAAGCGCAACCGCTTGAGACACGAGTGGAAGAGGCCGTCACCGCCCGCGAAGACATGCGCGATGCCGACAAAAAAGAGACACGCATCCTGATACAAACGCATCCTGACATTCTGATTGTACCTCCGGATCCACCGCAGTTGCTCATCAAGATGGGCCAAGTGCGTCGCGTGATCCACAGCATGTACCGCTTCCCCTCGGATGCGCGGCATGCCATCTACATCTTCACCAGTACGGCGTTTATGAAGGAGGCCGCCAACTCCCTGCTGAAGATCCTTGAGGAGCCGCCGGCATTCGCCAGCATATTTCTGCTTGCGGAAAATACCGGAGAACTACTGCCTACCATCCGTTCACGCTCAGTTGTCTATCGTTTGGGAGCGCTGCCGACGGCAAGCCTCGAGGCTCTGCTTTCCCAGCGGCATCCTGAGTGGAAGCCACCCCAGCGAGCGCTCGTGGCCCGACTTGCAGAGGGGGCGGTCGGCCGGGCGCTCGGCTTCGATCTGCCGGGCTATGCGGCCAGTCGGCAGGATGCGCTAATCATGATTAAAAATGCTCTCACCGAACCCGACCACTCAGTACTTTTCCGAATGACCGAAACCTATCGCGCCGGCGCTGACGGTCAGCAAAAAACCTCGGCGCTGCTGCGAGCCCTCTCCAGCCTGCTGGAGGATCTAATGCTGCTGCAGTCGGGTGCCGCCAGTCTGGTACGCAACATCGATATGCTGCCGGAACTTACCCGGCTCAGCACGGCCATCAGCCTTGGCTGGATCGAGTCCGCAGCACGGGGATTGAATCAGGTAGAAGCCGGTATGCGGCGCAACCTGCTGCGTTCCCTCTCGCTTGATGCCTTTGCGACGGAACTCGCTTCCTCCTGACGCCAAGATCCCTGTTGAGGCGGATCGAAATTCACTGGCTGCTTGCGATTTCGCTGGAGTGCCGCCCATAGGCGGGATACGATAATGTCGGAATCTCACCATTTGAAAGGCAGTGCAGATTGCAGGGGAACTATGCCCGGCCGAGCGCTGGAATGACCCAAACGCGTCCGGCTTCGGCGGCATCTAAAACGGACAGCTAGCAAACTTATTTTTATGCGGAATCTAGGCCCACTCACGTCCCCGGCGGCAAAGCAGCTTCGCCTCCCCAGCAACGGATCCGTCTCCGAGAAGCCCAAGGGTCGTGTATCCGTACCCCCGCCCAACCTCGGACCACGCAGGCTGGTCAGCCCGATCATGCCCGAACGGGTCGTCGGTATTAAGAGATTTGTGCGGCGGGAATCCTCTCCTATGCTGACCCACCAGATGGCGCTCACAAGCCCGGCCTGGCACGACGCGTCCCATGCAGAAGCGTTTTATTTTCAGAAGCAAATGCAGTCGCAAACGCCGATGGTCTTCGTTCTGGAAGATGGAGAGCGTATCGAGGGCTGTATCGAATGGTACGACCACAACGTGATCAAGGTACGAAATAGCGGTAGGACACTCATTTATAAGTCGGGCATCAAGTATCTCTACAAGGCCAACGAGGTTCAGCCCTGAAGCAGGAGTGTTCTCTATTTAGCTGCCTTTTGCAGTCGATCGCGGATCGCGACGCCAATGCCCGTCGCCACCGGTAACGGGCATAAGATCACTGCTACACCAGCTTCGTCCAACTGTCGAAGTCCGGAAAATAAGCGGT
>JANXZS010000044.1 GCA_025355385.1 Acidobacteriaceae bacterium
CTATTAAAGTGGTACGTGAGCTGGGTTCAGAACGTCGCGAGACAGTTCGGTCTCTATCTGCTGTGGGCGTAGGAGATTTGAAGAGGGCTGTCCTTAGTACGAGAGGACCGGGATGGACGAACCTCTTGTGTTCCAGTTGTCATGCCAATGGCACGGCTGGGTAGCGAAGTTCGGTTGTGATAACCGCTGAATGCATATAAGCGGGAAGCACGCCCCAAGATGAGATCTCCCAACCCAAAAGGGTCAAGAAGGGTCCAGGAAGACCACCTGGTTGATAGGCTGGAGGTTGAAGTGCAGTAATGCATGTAGCTGACCAGTACTAATCGCCCGTTCGGCTTGTCCATAGAATTAACTCTGCGCAGCATAAACCGCGCTAGAGCATTCAACTAGACACAGTCGTGTAATGCGAACCAGAAACATACCCAATCGGTTTCGTTGTGAAAGATCAAAATTTGAATGGCGCCAGATTGCCACGATAGTCCGGGAAAAACTGCCCGTTGACGACAGTAGGCTGCAGGTAATTGACTTGCCAAGCGCCCTTCTCAAGTTTGCCGGTGACTTTACCGCGAGGGTCACACCCGTTCCCATCCCGAACACGGAAGTTAAGCCTCGTTGGGCCGATGGTACTGCACGCGTAAGTGTGTGGGAGATTAGGTGATCGCCGGCATTAAATGTAAAAGGCCATCCAGCTCGACTGGATGGCCTTTTCCTGTCTAGTGGCGAATACTAGCTGTTTAGTCCCACGATGTGTAAATCTACTGGTTGGTTTCTTTGAGAGGATGTTTCTGCGTTCGACCTGCCCGTGATTCCATGGATGTTTGGGCCGGGTGCGGCGATGTTCGATCGCGTGCTGCTCGAAGGCATAAGCGAAAGGCATGAACTGAAGAGAACAGGCTGCTACTGTTGCGGGCTCTTCCTGAATCCATGCCGGGTCTGGCGTGTTGTCACAATGTGCGTGCCGTTATCGGTGAGCACGGTATGAATGGTATAGGGGACAGCAGCGAGTAGAGCCCTCAGGAAGCAGCACGGCGCCGAGGACCGATGGATTCACGCTAAACGAAAAGGAAGTGGCTCGAATGTCGCATTTTGAGATCCACTTTTTTGAGGTACGCTGGGCTTCGTGAATTCATTGCGTTCGTTTCGTAAAGTTCCCGCGATTACCTTCCTTCTTGTTTCCCTTTCCGCGACACATGGCGGTCAAGCTAGTCCGATACATCCCGAATCCCAAGTTGCAGCCTGTTCCAAAATTACGCTCTCGGCCAGCTACCTTGCGGAGGCGAAACCCGGGAGCGGACCCACCTATCACTTTCGATTATTCAATGGAATGGGCCACGCAATCGTGCTGGCAGGACCGGTTCCGTCCAGCGCCCACTGGTTTACTCGCGATGGGGAGCATTGGTACTGGCGGGCCTCAGCAGGCGCAGGGGGCTCCCTGGTTGATGCCATGTCCGCCCATGGCAAAATGTTCGCGTTCCGTGGAACCAAGCGCGTGGATCCAAGCCAACTTCTCCGTGTGGCAGCCCATTCTCAAGTGGAATGGGAACAGGGGCCTCGAGAGAACTCCGCGCTGGAGTACAAACCGGGCTGCGCTCTGTGTAACCATCCGGATGATCGCGATTTCCGTGCCATTTTTGCGTATGCATACCTACCTCTCCCGCAGGATCGCCCTATAGGTCTGCTGCCGTGTGGCATTCGCTCCACTCCGGTGGAGATGCCGCCAATCCGGTGAAATCCCCTGGTTGTCGAGGCGCGAACACGGTTCGCGTCGAATAGTTGCCGGAACTTCCTGCCGAGGTCGACGTCTATACCTCTGTTGGAGGAACTTCTTATGCGCAATTCCGCTACTAGCTTCGCACTGGCTGGCCTGCTCTTTCTTGGGGCCTCCGCCAGTGCAGTCCTTGCACAATCGAGCGCGCCCGCTTCCCAGGATTCTGCTCCACCTCCTATGGCTGGTATGCATCCGCACCACATGCAGCCACCAGATCCCGCTAAGCAACTCGCGCATTTGACTGCCAAGCTAAACCTCACAACTGATCAACAGGCGCAGATCAAACCAGTGCTCGAGAGCCGTGACCAGCAGTTCCAGACTCTCCATTCGGACACCACCCTTGCGCGTCCAGACAAGATGGCGAAGATGAAGAGTATTCACGAAGATACCAACTCCAAGATTGAAGCCGTTCTCAACGACGAGCAGAAGAAAAAGTTCGCGGAGATGAAGGAACACCAGCACGAAATGATGGAAAGGCATATGCGGCATCACCAAGGCGCCATGGGGCCGGATGCACCACCACCGCCGCCCGCCCAATAGGCGGTTCGCCAGCATTGCTTTAACCGTAAGGGCCGCCCGCAATTGCTGCGGCGGCCTTTTTTTGCTGAATCCAATCAATTCTGCCATTCAGTTAAGTGAAATGCTGCCGCCCAATACATCTTTATGCTGCCAGCAGCAGCATCGGGGCCATGCAAAGTATCATCTACATTAATGGGGTGCTGGGCTATTGACGAAATGGCAACTGACGGATAGCTGGCTGTTCGATTGATTCCAAACATGAACCTGATTATGTGCCGTTCAGTTCTGTGTTATCCGCTAATTCGGATTAAACCGGTCGCGCCTGGAAAAAACTGGAGCGACTGAAATGGACAGGTTACAACGCGTGGCAGCGGTGCTGAATAGGACCGCCTCAGCGGTCAAATTCGTGCTCATCACCGGAACTGCCCTGGCTTTAGCTGTTTCAGTTGTTGAAGCACAAACTGACGGCGCAAAGGATCAGAGGGTAGAATCAAGCCCTTCAATTCGCGGCGGCCTACGACCGTGTCGGCGGACCGATGATGTTGCACGCGGCATGTTGGTCGCACGCCCGGCGCAAGTTAGACGAGGCGATCAAACTCAATAAGCATGACCTCGTCTCGACGCGGATCCTGGTGCAGATGGGAAAACTGTTTTCGATCGATGCTAACGCGCGGGACGAACACATGGACCATGCTCGACGTCACGCGTTGCGCATGGAACGGGCTCCGTTTGTGCTTACTGAAATGAAGGCGCAGATCGAACGAGCCGGTCGAGAAGCATTGCCTTCGAGTCCGCTGGGCAGGGCGTGCCGCTACACGCTACGGCTATGGGATAAACTCATGCGCTTCCTCGCCCATCCCGAGCTGGAACTATCGAACAACCTCGCTGAGAACTACATGCGCCCCATCGCGCTTGGCCGCCGCAACTGGACGCACGTGGGACATGTAAAGGCCGGACCACGCGTGGCCGCCATCCTGTCGATCATCGAAACCTGCCGACGACTCAACATCCCCGTCCGTAAATATCTCGCCGCCGTGCTGCCCGGACTCGCCAACACATCCATCCAGCGCCTGCCCGAACTCACGCCCACCACTTGGGCCGCCAAGCATCCCTGACCGTCAACATGCGTTGCTCTGACGGATACCG
>JANXZS010000041.1 GCA_025355385.1 Acidobacteriaceae bacterium
GTCAGCCCGCACACCTCACGCAAGGTGAGCGCAACGTGCGCCTCCGGCGGTAGAGATGGATGACAGCAGGTAAAGATCAGGCGCAGCCGGTCATCCTCAACGCTGTCCTCTTCCCTGGAGCTTTCCGCCGCACTCCATTGCGCTTCGAGATATCGCACGAGCTCGTCTTGAGACGCATCGAATCGTGCGCGTCGACGCAGAGTATCAATGGCTTTGAATCGTGCGGTTGAGATCAACCATGGTCGCGGGTTATCGGGTACTCCACTTCTCGGCCACAGACTCAGCGCAGCTGCAAAGGCTTCGTGCATCGCCTCCTCGGCAAGATCAAAATCACCGAGTAAGCGGATCAGGGTTGCCAGGATCCGTCCCGAATCCACGCGATACAGGGAGTCGAGCAATTCGCGTATCTGCTCCGTGGAAAGCTCGGACATGACGACGACTTTAGCAAATCAGCTACCCCGAATCAATTTGACAACCAGCGGATCAATGCAAAGAGCTCAGGTCGTGACTCTGGAAATTGGTGCACAAGACCGCTTCCTCGGTTCGCGCAAAATCGCCAAGTCACTCGTCCAGAATATGGAACCAGGTTACCGATGGTCCGCATTTCGGACGAGCGGTTTTATTGGGTGGCGAGAGAGCCTTTTTCCTCAAATTCTCGCAATAGGTTCAAGTGCGATCACACTACTCTCGAAGTCGAGCTGTGGCCACTTGATGTCCAGGAGCTCTCCCTTTCGGATACCCGTTACATACCCGCACCAGATCGATAACAAATTAGATATAACAGAGCCGACCCGAAAAGGTTGGCCCTTTCTTTTTGTCACTGTAACGCTAGCTTCTGGCGAGCCATGCAAAACGGTTTGTCCGCTTGCGTTATCGTCCTTTGCGGTGCTTCAGAATGTCTATCTTCCGAACGATCACAACCGCCTAACATCCTTATTCTAATTGAATTGGAGTGAATGGGCACAGCAGAGATTCGGACCTAGGACTTCCACCGTGCATCAATGGATTCATCGGGTTATGTGGAGTCAGAAGGGCATGATAAGGCGCACTAGGAATGTTCGAATTCCTTATCGTGCCCTCGTTGTGCCCTCGTTGAGGGATAGACTGCGTGAACTGAAACTCTCACCAATCTCAAACGGGCTGGCACCTGCCTTAAACTACAACTTGACAACAATACTCGCAGGTTGCTCTTCGCCACATCTAGACTACGGCTCTTAGATACTATCGAAGAGCCTGCTGTATATCTCAACATCAGTGTAGCTTTGGTCAAAGCCATCAGAGGGTATGTATGCTCGAGAAGTCTTTACCCCCCATCAAGTATCGAGAAGCTAGTCTTGTGACGACAGAAAAGAGTTTCGGTGGTGATTTAGCTTTGCTCTCGGAAAAGATATTCGACAAAGGAAGAGCCGGGCATTTGGTCAAGCACAGCCGTTGTGCGACGCTGTGGGCGGAGCCAAGGAATCAAACTTTGTAAGTCTTGGGTGTGACGAAGTTTTCCATTCGCGACCCGCTCTCGAGGTAGATCGATGTTACTAGGTCAAATCCGCCTCGGAGCGATGTACTCGACGCCTGCCCCACGAAGCCGCTTAGCGAAGCCGATACCCGTGCCTTTTAAACTGAAATCAGGCAGCCGTCATTTCGAGCTTCGAGCCGCGTCATTCCTGCTGGATTGGTTCAGTGGAGGCTCGATGCGCGCCTGGATCTGTCTTTTTGCGGTTATGATGTTTGTCGCACCATGCAACGCTCGACAAGCGTGGGCGCAGCAGCGAATCATATACGACGACGACTGCTCGAACGACGTGGACTGCGTCGCGACCTTGCCAATCCTCTATCAGTTCGCAGACCGCGGAGAGATACGGATTCTGGCTATGGTCGCGGACTCAGCCAATCCTCTGTCTGCGCCCGTATTGAGAATCTTCGCCAATTATGCAGGACATCCGCAGAGTCCAATCGGGGCCAACCTGACCGACGAACCGGCCAACGCGTTGTGTGTGAAGAATAGATGCAATCAAAGCAAATGGACAGAAGGGCTGGTGCAGCGCTTCGACTCTGGCGATACGCGGACGCATTATCCCGACTGTGTTGCCGTGTATCGGAAAGCTCTAGCTGATCAGCCAAAGCATAGTGTAAGTATCGTTGAGACCGGATTCGCAACGTGCCTTGTTCGCCTGCTGGCGAGTCCGCCCGACACGACGAGCCGGTTGAGCGGAGCGGCGCTCGTCAAGCGCGCCGTGAAGCTGCTATCGGTGATGGGCGGCAGATATCCGACGGGCATAGAGTGGAACTTTCAGTGCGACGCGTCCGAATTTAACGCGCTCTTTTCGAAGTGGACGAGGCAGAATGGATTTCCGCCGGTATATCTGAATGGCTTTGCGAATGGTGAGCATGTTCTGGCGGGAGCTCCCGCTGCCGCATCGTCCACGACTAATCCGACTTTCTACGGAATGCAGTTGGAGGGGACCGCACAGCGGCCGATGTGGGATATGTTGTCAGCCCTCTTCGCAGTGCGAGGCCTGAACTATGCAGGGACGAATTACTTCAAGGTCAGTCGACCAGGCACAGTGGCGGTCGACGCGGAAACGGGAGCCGATACCTGGTCTGACGCAAATGATTCGGGACATTATGTGCTGACCAATGCAAGTCCCGACGAGACCTTCTCGGCGCTGTTCGACGGTTACACACATGCTACCGGCTTCTTGGCAAACACGGGATTTGCAGGGAGCGACTCCCCGCAGGAATGAGCATTTCAAGCTAGAAGAGTTTACCCATGGACAGTACGGCTTTTCTTCCGCCTGCACCTCCGAAGATCCCCACCGAGCGTCATGACACCAAACGGCATTTCGAAAACGCACCATGAAAGACAGTGAGTAGGAAAATTCAGTGGCCCAAGCCCGTCTGAAGTGCCGCAAGTCTATGCAGATAGCCGAGGCGAACGAGGTAATCATCGGTCGCGCGCTATTCATCGAATGAAGAAGCTCCTACTAATTTAGAGCTCAGGCGAAGTTTGATGCAATCAAGCTAAATCGATGCACATCCATCATGCAGACGTTGGATTCCTTCCACAGAGCTTCTAATCTTAGAGTTGTGACGAACCAAAGCCTAAAACCCTTGCCGAGCCGGAAAGATCTGGCTTCCACGTTGAGAGCTGTCTTCCCTCACCTATCAGCCTCAGATGACGCGCTTAGCCCCAGACGTGGTGGCCGTATCGCGGCAGAAGCCCTTCTCGCATTAGTGAACCCGCAAAGCTACGAACGCAGTCGCAACTACTTGGCTGGCGACGTTACGCGGCTCTCTGCCTATCTTCGTCATGGCGTTCTTACGCTGGCTGAAGTGCGAGACGCCCTATTGCGGCGGGTAACGGATCCGCGCCATGCCGGCAAACTCATCAATGAACTCGCATGGCGCGACTACTGGCAACGCGTTTATCTGCAAATAGGCGAGGGAGTCTGGCAGGATCGTGAACAATACAAAACAGGCTACAGTGCAACGGATTATGAAGCAGTGCTCCCCTCTGAAATCCTGGACGGTACTACCACGCTCGCATGTGTCGACGGCTTTGCGCATGAGCTGAGGGATACCGGATACCTGCACAATCACGCTCGCATGTGGTTCGCAGCGTACGTCGTACATTGGCGCAAGATCCGCTGGCAGGCGGGGGCCCGATGGTTTCTGGAGCACCTCATAGATGGCGACGAGGCCAGTAACAATCTTTCCTGGCAATGGGTGGCTTCAACCTTCGCGAGTAAAGCTTACATTTTCAACCGGGAAAATCTGGAGCGCTACACGAATGGCGTCTATTGCCGCACCTGCCCCCACGCTCAGGCGCGCACCTGTCCCTTTGACCAGGACTACGAAGGCCTGGAACAAACACTCTTTCCTCGCCTCAAGTTCGCTGCAAACCCAACCGCTATGCCAACGCCGCCAAGTTTTGGTCCTTCGATCGTAAGACAGAGATTGCCAAGCCCCTCCGGTAAACCTCTGCTCTGGGTCCACACTGACAGTCTGAACCCAAAGTCACCGATGCTCCTGGCACATCCAGACGCCTCAGCCGTTTTCATTTGGGATACAGCTTGGCTGATGAAGAGCAGCATTGCACTTAAGCGCATCGTGTTTATGACGGAATGTCTCGAGGAAATGCCAGGCACGATCGAGCTTCGTTCAGGCGACGTGGCTACCGAGCTGCTTCATGCCGCGAAGGCGTCCGGCGTAGATTACATTTTGGCTCAGCGTACGCCAGACCCCCGTTTGCAGGCCGCAGCTCTCGCGACACAGAATCATCTGCCGGTCGTTTGGTACGATCCGCCGCCGTTCGTCGAAGAGATGCGCGCTTTCGACTTAAAGCGATTCTCTCGGTATTGGCAGCGTGCGCAGACTTCGGCGATGAAGATGACACCTTCTACTTGATAGCGCTTTGTTGGGGCCACTACATCAAACTTCAAAAGTAAACGCTAAGTTTAAGTTACAAGAAACCTATCGTAACCCGGGAGCCAGTTGCGATGCTCTCTGCAATGCAAAATGCAGACTCAACAGCAGAGAGGTATTGCCTGAAGAAACGAAAATCTACGTACGCTAACGAGGACGGGTAATACTCAGTCGGGGTCTACTCACCGAACGATGACAGTGAACACCGTTCTCCAAAACGGGCAACTACAGTGTCAGTGGTTCGGAGGCAAGAAACTTGAGTCTGGGCATTTTCACCCCGATGCATTGCAGCCCGCTGCTAACCCAGAGAAGTAGCGATGCATACACCCGTCGAGATAGCTGCGTATATGTTGGCTGAGTTGGAGAGCGAGCAATATCTTTCTCAGGACGTGATCGCCAGTCAAATTTGTGAAAAGTTCGGTGAAGAATTTACACGTTTGAATGACGGCGGCAACGTATCAATTAGGCGTGACGTTCTCGCTGAATTCAAGAAGCTAAGTGGCGACGAAGTGGTTTGGGAGCGTGGTGAGCGTATATGGCGCAAACGCGAGCAACACGACGAACCGGGTCGGCAGCAAGTATAGCAAGTGAATGCCGATCAACCTTTTATCATTTCGGCAATTGCCTTTGCTGCTACATCGGTTCCAATGCTCTGTGCTAGCTCCAAAACTTTCTTCCCAACCCTGGAAAGGACAGTAGCGACACCGTGACCGTTACCCTTTTCAGCTTCGTCGGCTGCATCGGCCAGCAATGATAGTTGCCTATCATCTTCCCTTGATGTAGCGACCTTGCGATACTCCGCTCTTAATCGCTCCAACTCGTCGGCAAGAGAATGTAGTTATTGATCGCTCCAGCCGCCTTGATAGTTGATCTGTCCGTGGGATTGGCGACCGATCGCGGCAGCATAACCATAATTGACTATCTGATCGCCGTGAATTACCGCCCGCGATGGCTCAGGTGATGACTTTACAGTTGCGGTTGGCATCGATGCCAGTTTCACTGCTTCCCTGTACCCGTCCACTGTCAGGTATGAATACTCGTTCTTGCTACGGAAACCGATAACCACCATGCCCGGCGGACTATCGACGAGTTCCATTGGACCTGTTTTGACCAGATCGCAACTCTGCATATCGCTCATAGAGAGATCGAAATCCACTTCGCTTATTCCTTCGGCAACTGAAGCTAGCTTCAATTCCGCCGGAGGAAGCCCTTGGTACTGGCTTCGCAACTCATCATGTGTGAGGTTTTGGTCCCGGAATTCTGCGAGAAGCTGCTTCAGTATGAAAGCCGATGCATCGTTGATATGAAACGTTTGCCTTGATTGTGCAGATTTTCTTTTCATTTCATCCTGTAAGTATTTCCTGCCGTCGCCAGTAATCTTGATGTTAGCCATTGGTCGGAGCTTGACACTTGCTCGCAGATAACTGCCCTCTATACAGTTATCACCGACTAAGGCATCCAACGAGTTCAGTAACGCGCTATCACTTGGTTCAATGGCGAGGTCATACTTTATCTGGAGCAGGTGAAGCGACTGCGGGTATGCCTTGTTGAGTGCCTTCAAAACAAAATCTGCCAGTTCAACATCGTAGCCCGATGTCTGGACTCTTTCTGTATCAGGTTGCGGTAAGTCGGCGGCTTGCTTGAGAGCCTTGTAGATAAAGTGTTCGCGCCAGTCGTGTGGACGGCTGTATTCATTCTGCCATCCGTCGGGGACTTCAATGACAGTGAATCCGTGATTCAACAGACGCTCGAATTGCTCGAAGAAGTGTCGTGGCAGGGCGTTTGTTACAAGTTCAAACGTGATGTGACTATCAGCCGATGCCCCTCGCACGTCTGCGGCCTTGCTGCAAATATATCCGTCATATAAACACGGCTGTTCGGCGCTTTGGATACCCTCTACCCAAACGGCCATAAGCGTCGTTCTTTCTCCAGAAGCGGTCATATCCTATTATCTTAGTGCGTCGCTTAGCGGCTATGCAGTGTGGTGGCCTTCACTTCGTCGTAGCCACAAGCGACGTGCTTAGTGTGATTTGATAGTGCGTTATACGGTCTTGACCGATTTTCATTCTGGACTGAAATCCGGACACGGTGGGCACCCGCGCTTGGGCGCATCCTCGCGATAGGGGGGCGGGGGTCTTTTTTGAAGGATCTGAGCGGTGCTAGGGGCTCAAGATGCCATCGCCCGAAAGCGCTATGACGTACGAGTGACGTACGAACTTGCATCGCCGTTCACCATTGATGCGTAACTTGTCTGTTTTTATTGAGTTATGGTGGGCACAGCAGGATTCGAACCTACGACTTCCACCGTGTGAA
>JANXZS010000069.1 GCA_025355385.1 Acidobacteriaceae bacterium
CGCGGCGCCCAGATCGGCGGGCGCGACGGGATACGCCGCATGATGAAGCTGTCCACCCGGTCTTTACGCCACCCGCTGACCACGTCGTAACCCTCTTCGAGCTTCGCGAGGAATGCCGGAATCTCCTCTGGCTCATGCTGCAGGTCTCCATCCATCGCCAGGATGAATTCTCCCTGCGAGTGGTCGAAGCCGGCGGCCAGAGCCGAGGTCTGTCCGAAGTTGCGGCGCAGCTTCACCACCAGCACGCGGCTGTCTACGGCCGCGATCTCCTCGAGAAGCTTATAAGTGCGATCACTCGAACCGTCGTCAACAAACACCAGTTCGAAGGTGTCGCCCACCTGCTCCATAACGTCTTTCAGACGATCGTAAAGAGTAGTGACGTAATCTTCTTCATTGTGAAAGGGAACGACGATGGAGTACTTAGGCATATAACAAAAGTATACAGCGGTGTCGTTCTTCGGACCGCTGTAGTAGATCCCAATTTGTTGATATTGCCCACCTGTAACCAACACGTGTAACAGTGTGTAACGGGTGCGTGCTGGTGAACTCCGATTAATTCCCGCTAATTTCTTCTGCCACCAGTGCTACTGCCTGAACGCAGGCAGCTCGATCGACATCGTGATGTGTGACGAATCGGATGGCGTAGGGGCCAATATTTCCGCACAACAGCCCACGAGACTTCAACCGCGCTACGAGAGCCAGCGCGTCGCCCTGGCCATTCCCGTCGCGCCCTTTCAAGTTGAAAATCACAATATTGGTCTGCACTCCTTCAAGGTCAATCTCGACCTGTGGCATGTGCGCGACGGCTTCTGCAAGAAAGTGCGCATTTGCGTGATCCTCAGCCAGCCGCGCGGTCATTTCCTCAAGGGCAATGATCCCCGCTGCTGCCAGAACACCCACCTGGCGCATGCCGCCGCCAAGTGCCTTGCGGTAGATTCGGGCATGGTCGATCAGTTCTCGACTGCCTACGATCATCGAGCCCGCCGGAGCGCATAGACCTTTAGACAGACTAAACATCACGGTTGAGAATCCGCGGGTAAGCTCCGCAACGGAAACGCCGAGCGCCGTCGCTGCGTTGAACACCCGCGCGCCATCAAGATGCACCGGTAATCCCGCCTTCGCGGCTTCATCCCAAATTTCTTCCAGCACCGGCAGCGGAGTGACCGTACCTCCCGCCATGTTGTGGGTATTTTCAAGGGAGATAAGCCCGGTCTGGGCGCGGTAATAAAGCTTCGCTCCAATCGCCGGCTGGATGTGTTTCCACGTCAAAATGCCGCGATCCGCATACACCGTGCGCAGTTGACAGCCAGAAAAGGCGGCGGCCATCGCCATCTCCCATTCCATGATGTGCGCGCGTGATTCGCAGATCACCTCCTGCCCATGCTGGGTGTGCAGACGGATAGCAACCTGATTCCCCATCGTCCCGGTAGGAACAAAGATCGCGGCTTCCCGATTGAAGAGCTTCGCGGCCTTGCCCTCGAGCAAATTTACTGTGGGGTCTTCGCCATAAACGTCGTCCCCCACTTCTGCAGCTCCCATGGCCGCCCGCATCGCCGCGGTCGGGCGCGTAACGGTGTCGCTGCGCAGATCGATCGTCGCAATCGCCCGTTTATTGACAGTAGGAGTAACAGCAAACGTTTCTATGGACATCGGTTCTCCATAAAGCTTCAAACCACAGAAATTAATTGAGTATTTGCAGGTTGTTCGCTGGTCTCCGCAATAAATCGGGCGAACACGTCATTCGAGATCAAGCGACCTCGACTGGTCAATCGCAGGCGACCTGCATACTTCTCCAGCAACTTCTCATCCAGTAATTCGCTCAGCAAGGGGCGGAAGGCGCTCACTCTTTCGCCGCCATACTGCCGGGTCAATGCACCCAAACTCACTCCCTTGGCCAGCCGCAGACCTAGAAACCACTCCTCTTCCATCTGCTCCACTTCACTTAAATGGACCACCACAGGGTCGCGGGGTGCCTCCAGATAATCGCTGAGGTCGTCCGCGATCGCCAGGCGAATGGAGCGCGCATCTTTCCCGATCAACATCGAGTGCGCATCCACACCCACGCCAAGATAGGGCTGGCGCTGCCAGTACCTCAAATTGTGGCGGGACTCCGCGCCTGGCCGCGCGAAGTTGGAGATCTCATACTGTTCGATTCCCTGCTCCTGCAGGAAGTCTATTGCAGCCAAATACATATCAGCCATGGCCTCGTCATCGGGAACCGCTGCCGCGTGGTAGCGACCTCCGGAAGACATCAGCTCTCGACCCAATCGTGAGTCTTCGTCCACTTCAAGCATGTAAATGCTGGCATGGTTCGCGCCCGTAGATATCAGCGTCTCCAGCGACTCTTTCCACGACTCCATCGTCTGATACGGCAATCCTGCGATCAGGTCGACGTTGACTGAGGCAACGCCAGCAGCCAGCACGCGCGCCACATCCCTTATGGCGATCTCCCGATTGTGCAGACGGCCGGTTACCGCCCCTTCCCGGTTTATGAAGGACTGGACGCCAAAACTGACGCGGTTGACTCCACAAGCCAGCATCCCCTCGAGAAAGGCGTCTTCCATCTGCCCCGGCGCGCACTCTATGGTGATCTCTGCGGACGGCGCAACCCGGAACTGGCGGTGAATCTCAGCAAACAAACGCTGCAGCAACTCCGGCGGAAGGATGCTGGGCGTGCCTCCCCCTAAATAGATGCTATCCACCCTGCGCGGCAAAACGGCCTGCTGTTCCTCCGCCCTCATTCTTGCGCCCTGCAGATCCTCACATAACCGGTTGATATAGCCGGGAAGGGCGCTCACCGGATATACCCCAGATGCAAAGTTGCAGTAGCTGCATTTGGAGCGGCAGAACGGAATCGAGATATAAAGTCCGAGCGAATCCATGGCTATGGGGGAACGTCCTATCTATTTTCCCACGTTTCGGGCGGCCGTCCAGTGCCCCGGCCATTGCGTGAAATCAGCCACCATTTATACCGCCAGACAGGTATCGGCGGCAGCAGGTTTTTTGCGTCACCGAGGTAATAGGACCTTAAGCTCTGATGACAGGTACCCATGGCTAACGGACACACCGTAGAATAGGAAACGGAACCATGGCCGAAGAGAAGAAGCCTAAAGATTCACATCAGGACGACGATGTAGCGGGCAAGATCTATGACGGGCGGTTAATGCGACGGCTCGTCGCCTATTTGCGACCCTACAAATGGCAAGCAGTCGTCTCGTTGATTGCGGTCTTTCTCAAGGCCTTCTTCGATGTAATTGGTCCCCTGCTGACGAAAATCACAGTAGACCTTTATTTTACATCGAAGCCGGAGCCGCACCTCAACTGGTTCACGCGCCATCTCAGTTCAAACCCAACTCAGGGAATCAGCCAGCTTGCCACGATCTACCTCGGCTCGCTGGTGATGAGTTATGGGCTGGAGTTTGTGCAGACCTACCTGATGCAGTGGACCGGACAAAAAGTCATGTTCGACATGCGCAGCCAGATCTTCCGCCACCTGCAACGGATGCATATTGGCTTCTTCGATCACAACCCTGTAGGACGCCTCGTTACCCGGCTCACCGGCGATGTGGAGGCGCTCAACGAGATGTTCACCTCTGGCGTCTTTTCCATCTTTGAGGACGCTTTCGTCCTGATTGGAATCGTCTTCATCATGCTGCGCATGAGCTGGTGGCTGGCCCTGATCACGTTCGCCGTGCTGCCCTTCATCCTCATCGTCACCCGAATGTTCCGCAAGCATGTCCGCGAGTCTTACCGCCGCGTTCGCCATGCCATTGCCCGCATCAACTCCTACACGCAGGAGCATGTCAGCGGCATGAGTGTGGTGCAACTCTTCAATCGCGAAGAGCGCTCCTACAAGGCATTTGAGGACGTTAACAACCAGCACATGATCGCCTTCAAAGACACCATTCTCGCCTATGCGCTCTATTATCCGGCGGTGGAAGTTCTCAGCTCCGTGGCCATCGCGCTGGTCATCTGGCAGGGTGGCAATGGAGTAATGCGCAACTCGGTCAAGCTTGGAGTCCTGGTCGCATTTATTCAGTATGCGCAGCGCTTCTTCCGCCCCATCCAGGACATGAGCGAGAAATACAACATCCTGCAAGCCGCAATGGCTGCCAGCGAGCGCATCTTCAAGCTGGTCGACACTCCGCCTCAAGTGCTTACTCCGGAGAATTGCCGGAAGGGCGACGGCAGCGCCCGCGTCGAGTTGCGCCACGTCTGGTTCACTTACCAGAAGCTCACGCCGGAGCAGGAGATCCTCGTTGCCAAGGCCAGTCCCGAAGAGTTGGCAGCGCTGGGCAGCGAGATTGAGTGGATATTGAAAGACGTTTCTTTCGTAATCGAGCCCGGTCAAACGGCGGCCATCGTTGGCCATACTGGCGCAGGCAAAACTACCATCATTAGTCTGATGATGCGGTTCTATGACGTTCAGCGCGGCAGCGTTCTGGTGAACGGATTGGATGTACGCGAGCACGCTCTTACCGAGATGCGCCAGCAGTTTGGCGTCGTGCTCCAGGATCCTTTTCTCTTCAGCGGAACCATCGCCGACAATATCCGGCTCGGAACATCGTGGATCACCGATGAGCAGATGCACCGCGCGGCGGAAGACGTCAACCTGCTCGACTTCATCTCCGGGCTGCCTGGTGGCTTCGAGGAGCGGGTACGCGAGCGCGGAAACAGCCTTTCCACGGGCCAGAAGCAGCTCATCAACTTTGCCCGCGCCCTGGCTCACAATCCGCGTGTCCTCATCCTCGACGAGGCGACTTCGAGCGTCGATACCGATACCGAACTCCTCGTACGTTCCGCGCTGGAACGGATGGTGCAGGGCCGCACATCGGTGGTCATCGCGCATCGCCTTTCCACAGTGCAAAGCGCCAGCCAGATTTTGGTGATGCATAAAGGCCAGTTGCGGGAGATGGGGACGCATCAGGAGCTGCTCGCCCGCCGGGGCATCTACTGGAAGCTCTACCAGCTGCAGTACAAGGATCAGGAACTGGCCGCAACGTCGCCAACACCCGTATTCCGCGAGCAACTCACTACCGGGATCGGCTAGATCCTATGCCGAGAATATTCCTCTCAGCGGGCGAAGCCAGCGGCGAACACTATGGTGCGTTGCTCGTAGAGGCCCTGCGGAACATCGATGCCACCACCGAAATCTTTGGGATGGGCGGAAAGCGCATGCAGGACCTCGGCTGCCGCTGCGTTGTGCGTTCTGAAGACATGGCAGTGATGGGACTCGCCGAGGTGGTGCGGCATCTGCCCTATATCCACCGCCAATACCGGCGCATCAAGCAGAGCCTCTGCGAGACGCGGCCCGATGCAG
>JANXZS010000144.1 GCA_025355385.1 Acidobacteriaceae bacterium
TCATGGAGTTGACAAACTTCGTCACCAAAGTCGAGTTGTAAACGGGGTCTGCTGCGACCTCACGCTTGGCGATATGTCCTTTTCTCGGCATAGTTCCTTAACCTTTATTCCGGCGAGCTTACTTCGCTCCGCCCTTTGCGCGCTTGGTGCCATACTTGGAACGGCTCTGCTTCCGGTTGGCGACGCCTACTGAATCCAGCGTGCCACGAACTACGTGATAGCGAACGCCCGGGAGATCCTTCACACGGCCGCCGCGAATCAGCACGATTGAGTGCTCCTGCAGGTTGTGGCCGATGCCGGGAATATAAGTTGTCACTTCAATCCCGTTGGTCAGGCGAACGCGCGCGACCTTACGCAGCGCAGAATTCGGCTTCTTGGGCGTCTGCGTGTATACACGCGTGCAAACCCCACGCCGCTGTGGCGAACCCTGCAGCGCCGGACTGGCCGTTTTATACCGCGGCGCGGTACGGCCCTTTCTGACAAGCTGACTAAATGTAGGCAAACCTGACTCCTCACAGCTTCAATACAACTCTATAAGACAACCGACGCGATTTCGCAGACCCGGCAGCCATGGGCGAGATCGACAGTGGCGTAATTAGGCGCACTGTAACTCGCGCAAAGCTAGCTGTGTTCTGCTTCGCGTCTGCCTTGCTTCCCTACCAGACGAGACCCACGACGGTGGCCGCGCGTCTTCGCAGAAAGTCCGCTCACAGATTTCCTGAAAGCCTGCTAAGAGCCAGCTCCGTTTCGTGTTTCCGGCCCACATAGCCCTCCTAGGTGGAAGGTGTCGCAGGCACCGATGCGATATGCCGCAGATCAGTCTACTTGGCCAGCGCCATCCCCTAACATTCAGCAGGAAGCTGCCGACCTCTGCGGATCAATTGCGGCGCCCGCCTAATCACAATGCTGCAGGCGCTTACTCGCGGAACCTTTTTACAATAGCAAGAGCATTGCCTAGCGTCAATCAAAAGGGCGCCAGATTTCGGGAAAATTGGGAAAAAACGTCGCCACCCGCACCTGTTGGCAAGCCCAATCCCCAGCATGCTAGCATCCTCGCAATGAAGTCCGCGAATCCCCTTCCATCCGCCTGCCGGGTGTTTGCTCTCTTTCTGGCGCTCGCTCCGCTACCCTTCCCTCGGCTGGTGCAGGCGATAGAGTCCACTGGCACCAACGCGGTCAAAGCCGATACTCGCATCGCCACCTTGCTAAGCCATCTGGAGAAAGTCCGCGATATCCATCAGGTAGCCCTCTCCCCCGACAGCGAGAAGATTGCCTGGGTGGTCGATTCCCTGGCGGGGGGCACCGAGATCGAACTTGCCAGCGTAACTACGCCGGGCGCCGCTCGCCAGATCACCACGGCGGCGAAACCCGGATCCTGCGAAGAGGAAGACATCGCCTGGGCGCCCGATGGAAAGGAGTTTGCCTTCCTCTCAAATTGCAACAGCCCCGGCCAGATGCAGATCTTCCTCATCAGTACCAGCGCACCTCAATCTCCGCGTCAAGTGGGCGAGTTAAAGGGGTTTGCTCAATCGCTGCAGTGGTCCCCAGATGGCAAAAGCCTCGCCTTCCTCTATGTCGAAGGAGCAACCCGACGCGCTGGCGCGCTCGATGCCATGAAGTCCCCGTCCGGCGTCATTGGCGAAGACGGTGTTGAGATCCAGCGCATCGCCGCAGTGAACGCCATCACCGGCCAATTACAACCCCTTACGCCAGCCAGCCTGCATGTCTACGAATTCGACTGGTCCCCCGACTCCAGAAGTCTCGCCTACGTTGGGGCTGCCCCTCCGGGCGAAAACAATTGGTGGATTGCCGAACTCTACACGCAGGACATCGTCGGGAAGCCCTCTGGCACAGCCCCTGAACCGCCTCACGTCATCCTTGACCCCAGCCAGGCGGACTCCCCGCTCCACGGCCTGCAGATCGCCGTTCCCCGCTGGTCCCCGGACGGCAAACATATTGCCCTGATCGGCGGGCTCATGAGCGACCAGGGGGCTACGGGCGGGGACATCTACATTGCGCCCGTCGCAGGTGGCGACCCGCGCCGACTCGCTATCCCCAGCCATGCCAGCGCATCCACTTCATGGATCTATTGGAAAGATCCACAAACCCTCGGGGTTTCGCTGGTCGAGAACGGACAGAGCGGTTTTACCTATTTCCATGGCATTGCCGGTCAGGAAGATCAGAATATTGGCATCCAGTTCCGCCTTCCCGTAACGGTCGAGGATGGCCTGCTCGAAGGAAGCCAGTCTTTCGCGCGGAATAGCGATGTGGCCCAGATTCGCAGTTCCTGGGCCCAGCCCCCTGAAGTATTTCTAGGCAAATTCGGAGGCGACTTCCGCCAGATCACTCACTACAACGATGCCCTCAAGCCCCCCTGGGGCAAGGCCGAATCCATCAGCTGGACCAGCGACGCCGCCACCGGCAAGTTCGACGTGCAGGGCTGGCTGCTCTACCCCGCTAACTATGATCCGGCCAAGAAATATCCCATGATTGTTTCCGTTCACGGTGGCCCGGCTTCGGCTCAGCTGCCGGTGTGGCCGAGCCCCGGCTTCAATGCAGCCGCCTTCTCCGCGCTCGACTACTTCGTCTTCTTGCCCAATCCACGCGGCAGCTACGGACAGGGCGAAGCCTTTACCATGGCCAATCGCAAAGACTTCGGCTACGGCGACCTGCACGATATCGTCACAGGGGTCGATGCAGTTGTGGCCAGGTACCCAGTCGACAGCACGCGTGTCGGCCTCACCGGGTGGAGCTACGGCGGATTCATGACCATGTTTGCCGTCACCCAGACGCAACGCTTCCGGGCCGCCGTCGCAGGAGCGGGCATCTCCAACTGGCAGAGCTACTATGGCCAAAACTCTATCGACCAATGGATGGTTCCCTACTTTGGCGCGTCCGTGTATCGCGACCCTGCCGCCTACTACAAGAGCTCCGCGATCAACTTCATCCGCGAGGCAAAGACACCCACACTGGTCGTCGTCGGCGACCGCGACGGGGAGTGTCCCGCGCCGCAGTCTTTCGAGTTCTGGCACGCTCTACGAGCCCAGCACGTACCTACCCGGCTGGTCGTCTACCCTAATGAGGGGCATCGCTTTGTCTCCCCTGAGCATCGCCGGGATGTGCTGCAACGGGCGCTTGAATGGTTTGAACACTACATGCCCCCTGAAGCCGCAGCACCATAGAAGCCCTATAGAAGAGGAGATCGCGCTTCGTCGCATGCACCTCTGGGCTCACCCGCATTTGCCGAAGGCTTGCCCACCTTTTACACTCATACTTTGAACACTTCACCGGGCAGGTCTCGCGTCCGCGCGAATCCCTCGGGCTGTGTTCGCTACTACTGCGGTATGACCGTCGGTTGCAGCCTGGCTGCTGCTGGCGGGGAGGTTTCATGCGTCGTTTTTTGATCCTGATTTGTTTGTTGTTTCTTGCCCTTCCCGTCGGTATCAACCTCGCGGGCTGCAGCACTAACAAAAATGCGGCGTATTGCAACGGGCTAGGCTATGGCCCTAAACGAACTGCCGTAGCGACGATCAACCTAGACCCCAAGATCACCGGCATCTCACTCGCGTTCGGGCAAACCTCGCAGCTGGCCACGCCTACCGCATTCAGCTGCTCGCCTCCAGAGAGAATCAGCGTCAGCAACTTCGCTTTCGGCAGCACGGATCTCAAGCTGGTTGACGTCTCCCCCACTGGAGCAGTCTGTGGCGGGACCTGGAATCGTGCCAGCGCGGGAGGCACGCCTGACTACACCATCTGCACTCCGCCGGTCGCCGGCAGTGGCGTAGCCTATCTGACCGCCAGCGCCAACGGCGCTAACAGCAACACGGTAGCCGTCTACGTGCACCCTCCAATCTCGAGTATCACTATCCCGACACAAGTCAGCTGCGTCTCCCAGGGGCACACTCTGCCCAGCCCACTCAGCAGCAATACCGTTGTCCTGGATCAGTCCGGCAACCCCATCGATCCCCGGTTTGTCGGCAACCTCACCTATGCTGCAGTGAACCCCGCTATCGTCACCATCGATACGACTGGTGTGGCTACCGCACAAGCCCCCGGATCTACCGCCATTACCGCCACCCTCTCGCAGACCTCCAGCGCGGTGGGATATTTCTACACCTGCCCACCCGCCAGCATCTCCCTCACCTATACCGATGGAGTGACCAGCAAGACCGTGTTGCAAAGTGCCCCGCAGCCACTCAGTGCCATCGTCAAGGACGTCAACGGCGTCACGCTTACGGGAATATCGCTGCAATATACATCGACATCTCCCACGCAGATTTCCGTCGACTCCACCGGTGTCGTGACCTCCTCTTTCCCCGGGGAAGCGGCAATTACTGCAATATGCCAGCCCGCAACCTGCAATCCTTCGCCAGTCGACCAGATCGGGGTGAAGGGCAACGGCAAGCCCGTCGTCAGCAACTCGGTGCAGGCGACCGCCCTCGGCCTAAGCAGCAATTACCTTTGGATCAGCGGTACTGGCACGCAGAGTTTCGTTCCCCTCGATCTCACCACCGGGACGGTAGGCGCTGCCATTAAGCTCCCCTACTTCCCCAACTCGATGGTGCTGAACCAGGCGGGCAGCAGTCTGTACTTCGGCAGCTATCGCGAATTGATGATCTACAGCACACCACTGAATTCGTTGATCAAAGAAGACATCAACGTACCGGGAGTCGTCCTCGCCGTCGCTCCCGACAACACCTCCGTGGTCATCAACGACCAGGTACGCAAGGTGCTCTACCTCTACAATCCCGCCAACGGCAGCTACACCAGCTTTGGAGGATTAGGGACCGCCGCCGCCTACACGCCAGACAGCAAGACTCTCTATATCGCTGGACCCAATAATCTCTATGTCTATAGCGCTTTCAGTGGATGGAGCACGTATGACGTCTCCGCCAATGAAGCAGGCGGCAGCGCATGCATGGCGGGCAACAACCTCAACAGTGTCTACACGCCACCCGGAGCCCCAAATCCGCCCTACAATCCCTTCTGCGCCCCCGGCGTAGCCATCACCGTACCGAGCATTGCAGCCTTCCTTGCCGGTTCGCAAACCATGGCGCACGCATTCTGCCCCGACACCTCCAATCCTGGTTCTCCTTCGTACTACCCGCTGGCTGCTGCGGCAGGTGCCGCCACTGAGCACGTCGCAGCCACCAACGACGGCAACCACATCCTTGGCGCACAGGCCAATCCGCCCCTGCTCTCGGATATCGGCGTGACTATTCCAAGGGGAGCATGCCCAGCCGCCGGCGGGCTCACTATTCCCACCACCCTCAACCAGGCCGCGATCCCCGGCATTGCTCCCACCAGCATCGATCAGGTGGTCGCCGACCCCAACTCCACGCTGGCTTTCATCACCTACACCACCGCGTCGCAGGCGCCGGGCGGCCTGCTGCCGTATTACCAGGTGCCAGCGCCCGGGGCATTGGGAACGATCGCAAGCATTCCTCTCACCGGTGCCGCCACCGCCCCCGTGGTTGGCGTCTTCAGTCCGGATAACAACCTCTTCTTCACCGGCACATCGGGAGACAATCTCGTTCACTACATCGACATGAAGTCGTTGACTGATTCCAAGCAGATTGACCCCAAACTGCTCGACGGCAGCGGCAAACCCGTACCTCCACAGTTCCTCGCCGTCAGGCCTCGACCTACGACATAACCCTGAGCATTCAGCAACCGTGACAGTTACAAAACGAGCAAGGCCCGCCACAATGGCGGGCCTTGCTCGTTCTACCCAGTCAATCTTGATGGCTTGCTCGATCTCAATCCTGCTCAATCCGAAGCGCCCTCCAATGCAGGCCACCGTCTTGAGTGGAATCTGCTACGTGCAGATTTCCTTAGCGAGCCATAACGACAGACCGCCAGCCTCCACCGCTGTCGCAGCCTCCATCGCCATGCCCAGCCAACTCGGCGCGAAGTGACACACTTGGAGATACAGCGCGGTTGGTGGCGCGTGCAAGACGGACAGCAATCGTACTCACCTCCACCGGCGTCGGAATCATCCTGTGCTTCGGAGCCATCGCCTGGGTGGAAAGGGAGCTTGATGCCCTGAACGGAGCGGCTATCGGAATTATTCCCCTGATCATTGGAGCTGGCCTGTTCATCGACTACCGTCTCCAATTGCGGGAACTCGACCAGTTGAACCCGGCGCGGCCCTAGCGCCCTTGTTCATCATTCGGCAAGCAGCCCTTGCCAAAAGCCCGCACGGCTTCTAGTAGAAAGCCTGCGGCAAAATGGTAAAGTCAAGGGATGATCAAGGGAATTACCGTAGTGCGTCCCGCCAGCACGCCCGCCGTCTTTGACAATCTGGCGAGCTTCTTTTCCATGCTGGGTTTTGAGCGGGGCAAGGGGTGGGAGAACGAGTCGAGCCGCAGCGCTCCCTTTCTCGCCCCCCTCGGCAATCTGGAGTTTGTGGATGGGATGCTCCCTGCCACCCCCGAGGTCCTCGTCGAAGTCACCAGCATCGATTCCATTCATACTCTCGCAAGCGAGTGGCTCTACCGTAATGGGAACGACAGCGAGGCAGCCCACCGCATCACCCCGGTTAGGGATACGCATTGGAAATCGCGCATGTTCACCGTTGAGCCTGTTCCGGGTATGCCCTTCGCATTCTGGGAGTGGGAAGACGTGTTGCGCGGCAGGCCGGTAGCAGTCGAAGGCGACCTCTCGGCGGCAGGCATGCGCTTCGCTATCGTGGTGGCGCGCTGGAACGCAGTCATCACCGATCGCCTGCTGCAAGGCGCGCTCGATGCCCTCCTGCGTAGCGGCGCGAAAAAGGTCGACATACAGATCGTTCGTGTTCCCGGCACCTGGGAGATCCCCTCTGCGGCGCGCGCCCTCGCCGAACAAAAACAGGCCGAAGCCATCATCACCCTTGGCTGCCTGCTGCGCGGCGAAACCGCCCACTATGAAGCCATCTACAACGAAGTCTCTCGTGGCATTGGACAATCCCAACAAGAGACCGGAATTCCCCATGCCTTCGGCGTACTTACCTGCGAAACCTTGGAACAGGCTCTGAACCGTGCGGGAGTAAAGGCAGGCAACAAGGGCTTTGAGTTCGCCATGGCCGCCATTGAAATGGTTTCGCTGCATCGCAAACTTGCGGCAGGGGCCCGCCAATGACCGCCACCGGCTCCCGCAGAAAATCCCGCGAACTTGCCATGCAGATGCTCTTCCAGGCAGACATTGGCAAGCAGACGCCGGATGAAGTGCGACACACCTTCTGGGAAGCGCGCGAGGAGATTGAGTCCGATACCCGCGGCTTCGCTGAAGATCTTTTCCGTGTGGCCTCGGTGCGCGAGGAGGAGATCGATCAACTCATCGAGAGCCACTCCGCCCACTGGCGTCTCACTCGTATGCCGGCGGTCGACCGCAATGTCCTGCGCAGTGCAGTGGCAGAGATGCTGGGCTTCCCCGGCACCCCCGTCCCCATCATCATCAACGAGGCGCTGGAGATTGCCCGCCGCTACTCGGCACCAGAGTCGATTAATTTTCTCAACGGCGTTCTTGACGCCATTGCCCGCGACAGAACGAAATCAAAAGGCTCGCCGCCATCGCTGGCGGTGGATTAATTTCACTTCGCGGATAGAAGAAGCAGGAGAGCTTGTCGCGGCTATTCCTTTCAGGAGCGGCCTATTGCGCTAGGCTGACCAGCACACAGCAAAAGCTGTAATGCTATAGAAGTACAGGAGCCGCGACCGCCTATGCCTTTTGAGACACTCCAACTCGAGCTGCACCCTCCCGTGGCGGTCGTCACCCTCGACCGGCCCCGCGTTCTCAACGCCCTCAACCGGCAGACATTCAATGAGCTCGAAACGGTATTTCGACAGATCGCAAGCGACGAAGCCGTGCGCGTCATTCTGCTCACGGGCGCGGGAGATAGGGCCTTTGCCGCCGGCGCGGATATCTCGGAGTTGGCGGATCTTTCCGCCCTTGAAGGACAACTGCTTTCTGCCCGCGGCCACGCGGTACTGAATCAGATTGAGCACTGTGGCAAGCCCGTCATTGCCTGTATCAACGGTTTCGCGCTGGGCGGCGGATGCGAACTCGCCATGGCATGCACCGTCCGGCTAGCCAGTGAAACGGCACACCTGGGACAGCCGGAACTAAAACTGGGCCTCATCCCCTGCTACGGCGGCACGCAAAGACTGCCCCGCCTGGTTGGCAAGGGAGCCGCACTCCGATTGTTACTCACCGGGAAAATTGTATCCGCGAATGAGGCCCTCCGCATCGGTCTCGTCGACGAGGTCGTTCCCGCGGCGGAGTTGATGCCCCGCGCCCAGGTACTCGCCAGCACCATGGCCCAGATGGCCCCCCTGGCTGTCCGCGCATGCCTGGACGCTGTACATCGCGGTTACGATCTCCCCCTCGATGAGGCCCTGGCGATCGAAGCCTCCGCTTTCGGCTATTGCTGCTCGACCGAAGACAAGGCCGAAGGAACCCAGGCCTTTCTGGAAAAACGCGCACCCGTCTGGAAGGCCTGCTGAGCGGACACCGCACCACTCGCGCCTTGTTTGCGCGTGCTCCGTCGTCCTTGTGTTGTGCTCGCTTTCTCATACGCTCTCTCATACCTTGATATGCTTGTTCCAGTGTTTCCGATACGATTCAACCTGCCTCCGCGCCCGTACCTGCGCCGCGTCTACCTTCAGGGCGCAAGCCTCCTTGTGGGTCTGCTGGCGCTGGGGATGGCCTCCTGTTCGCGAAGCGGCGGTCCCGCTTCGAGTGCAACTATGGGCCACTCGCAACCCCAGGCGTCGCAGCAGGCTCGTGCCGCACAGGACAGCGCACGCCAGGAGCTGGATCAAATCCCGCCACCCTCCAAGAGCCTTTATCTCGCCGTCCATAGCCAGGAAGGATGGGCGAATCCGTTTGTGATTGTAGACGCGGATATGTTGACGCTGCAGATCGTCCTGCCCGATGCCAACCCCAGCCCGTTGGGCCAGGGAGGGCTATTGCGCCCCGTCAGCGCCCGCAAGCAGACGCTGCAGATTCACATCGCGGAACTGCCCAAGGCCCTCACTGCGCTGCCCGCCGAAGCGTGGCCCTATGGAAGGGTTGTCGCTACCGCCGAGGCTGCCACCACCAACAGGACCGCGCGCCCCGCGATTCGACGCAAGATGGAAACGACGATCCAAATGCTCAATGACCTCGGCATCGTCGTGGATGAGTGGGCAGGCCCCAGCGGCGGCCTTCTACGCTAGATCATTTTGCCTGTAGGTGTAGACCGGAGAAGTGAGGGAGGCGCAGCTTCTCCGTTAAGAAAAGCTGCATATCGCCATTCTAAAAAGTACACAGCAACAGGGAAAATGATCGAATCCCACTTCCAGAGGTGTACGAAAAAGTAGAAATCGCTGCGGCCTTTCGCCGAAAGCATCCCCTACTTCGCTACCGCTTTCCGGTACCAGGAGATTCCGCGTTGCAATTCCACTTCAGCCGGATGTACTGGGAACCAACGGGATGCGCGGTTCGACTCAATACCCATCCACAGCGATGTTCTTGAGCGGCTCTCCCTTGATGTATCGCACCACCTGCTCCGCGGCAAAGCGCATCGGTCGATCCAGACAGTTAGCGCTCGACGCAGCGACATGGGGAGTAATCAACAGATTGGGAGCCTTCCACAATGGATGGTCCTTAGGGGGCGGCTCCGGGTCGGTCACGTCCACCGCCGCGCGAATCTTCCCGGCGTTTAGAGCCGCGAGCAGCGCCTCTGTCACCACCACCGGACCTCGCGCCGCATTCACCAGTAATGCACCCTGCTTCATCAGAGCAATCTCTTCGCTGCCAATCAGCCCGGTCGTCTGCGGGGTTTGGGGCACGATCAGCACCACCACATCCGCGGATGGCAATAGTTCGCGCAGCCGGGATATCGGTTCGACACCCACGCGCGCGCGACGAGCAACCCGCACTATCTCTACCTCAAATGGCGCGAGGCGATCCTCGATCGAGCGGCCAATGGAACCGTAGCCCACAATCAACACCTTCATGCCAGAGAGCACTTCAATCTGCACCGCAGGATAGAAGAATTGGCGGAGATGATGAATATCTTGAAAGGCCTGATCCGCCTCGCTTCTCCTTCTCCAGTCCCCGGATCGTTGCACGTCGCCGTAGAGCGGAATGTATTTCAGCATCGCCAGGATTGCCATCACAACCCACTCCGACGTCGCCGTGTTATGAGCGCCCTGCGCATCGCACACCGTGACCCCTGGCGGCATCATTTCCACCAGCAAGTCCACTCCCGCCCACAAGGACTGCACGACCTTCACTCCTTCCAGTTGCGGAAACATAGTCTTCACTTGTTTGGCGAAGAGAGGAGGAATCCAGAAGTCAACGCGCGTTGCCGGCTCGGGTACACGGGGCAGTCGCACAATCTCCGCCGAACTGGGAAATAATTTCAACCACTCGGAATCGTAAACCTCAGGCACACCAACGCGGACCATTTGCATTGCCTCTGATGGAGATCGCTCTAACCCCGCTTGTAAATGCGCCGCCGTGCCCGGACAACACAATGATTTCCGTGGCGGGCCTTAATCCTTGTCGCCAGTCAGCTTGTAGCGTATTTCTGGCCAGAACTCTCGTACGCAATTCCAACCTGCATCTACGCCCAGTGCCAGTCCCCACCTTTGCGCCGTCTCGGAAAAGGTGTGATACCGCGCTGGATAGTACAGCGTGGAAATGCCCGCATACGCACCTCGTCCCACGATCTCGGAGATGTTCGCTGTCGTTTTGCGGCTATCCGTCTGGGTGATAACCAGCCTCGAGACCGCGTAGGCAGCGCGGTGCTTGAACGTGCCATGACCAAGGGTGTAATACCGAGTGTCTTCGCGCGTGATTACCGGAAGCAAAAATATGGTAGTTACATTCGCCAACGTCTGATCCGTAAAGTCGTGCCAGTAGCGCCGTCCATAACCCGCTCCACCCTGATGAAATTCCGGATAGGTATCCCGTGCCTGCGACAGCCCGGCAACCAGTCCGACTTCCACGAACGTCGAATAGTCAAAGCTGTTCTTGACAGCAATCTTGAACTTCTCTCCCGCCGAAAGGGGAGCCACTTTGTCCCCTACCGAGACAGTTCGATAGTTCGGGATGACAAAGAAAATTCGCTTGGTTTGTTGCCCCTTGGGCTCGGCCCTCTTCGCATCATCCGCGGACGTCACTCCCACGCTTCCGTGAGAAGCCTCCTGCATGGCCACGACCGCACCGGGTGAATCAGGTAACGGCGCGTCCTCGGCTTTGGCGCCCAACCCACCCACAACTATGAGCAGAGTTGCGACAAAACCGCTCACCATGGAGCGACGACGATGGAGAACCACAGCGGCTTTTAAAAACTCGTAGGAAAAAACAAACATACTCCCATATTTACAGAGAGTTGGCAGATTTCGGTAAAACCCTCGCAAAATTTCCACAATTTTCGTGCGGACCATTTAATAGACCCCCTTTGTTTGAAGCATTCGAACGGCCCGATTCCACTGCTGGTGTGCAGCAGAGGCCGATGCCTTGTATGCCGTCAATAAAATCGGTACCTGGCTGCTGTTGGCAGGGCGCATCGGGTGGAATGGCTATAGGCGATAATCAAAGAGGTGCTGTCCATCCCATTTCGGAATTCATTGCAGCGCACGGCATCCTCCCACTCCCCGCCGACCCAGCAGGCACCGCGGCTTTGGCGCAATCAACTGGTTACCACAGGCAGGCGGACCCTGCTCGTTCAGGGGATCAAGACTGGACTCGCTGCCGGCTTATGCTACTGGCTCTCGCTACGATTTGGACTGCACGAAGGCTATTGGGCCGCAATCAGCGCGATCATCGTTTTGCAATCGAATGTCGGCTCCACCGTCACCGCATCGCGGGACCGATTGATCGGCACGGCCATCGGTGCCATACTCGGCTTTCTCGCTTCTCCCTGGCGAAGGCATCCCGCCGCCTACGCGGTCACGATCCTGATCGCGCTGCTGGTCTGCGGACTCCTCAATCTGAAAAACAGCTCCCGCCTGGCTGGCGTCACCATCACCATCGTCATGCTGGTGGAGCGCAATGGCTCACACTGGACGATTGCCCTTGATCGCGTGATCGAGGTCATTCTAGGAATCCTCATAGCACTAGCCGTATCCGTATTCGTCCTCCCGCGCCGCGCGCGACAGCACTTGCAAACTGGGCTCAAACGGGAATTCGAGACGCATGCAATCCTGTTTGAATCCACCCTTCGCGGGTTCCGCGGCACGCTCCCTGAAGATCTCCAACGCAAAAAGGAAGCGGCAGAATCGCTGCTGCTCTCCAACGAACAGCTCCTGCGCGCGGCACGCAACGAGCCTGCCAGCGGTCCTGCCTCAATTGAAGGTCTCTCCTTGCTATCGGAGTTTGGCCGATCGATTTTCGACGCGTTGCTCGCCCTTGAAGTCGCTGTACGCGAGAGCACCGACGATCAGTACGCCGAACGCCTTGAGCCTGAACTAGGCAACCTGGTCATCGGCATCAGCCAGGGCTTCAGGCATCTCGCCGAATGTGTTGCACTGTGGCGCTTCGATATCCGCCGCCCCGGCCTGGATCTGGAGAGCGATATCTCCGCCCTGGAGGCGAAAGTGCTCAACATACGCCACACCAGTCTCGAATTTCCACTCAGCGAGGTGTTACGACTCTACGCCTTACAACTCCACCTCAAACACATCGCGCGGCTGCTGCGGGCAGCGCGGCATGAAGCGCTCGATGCGACCGGTGGCCAGGACCGCTAAAAGCATTTTCGCTAGAGAAGAAGCAGGGTTACTGTAAGGAGGGCCACAGATCTCTCCAGGCATTTTCATCAAGAAAATGCCTACAACGCTGACGCTGGATACATCACACGTTCCCTGCTTCTGCTCTAGTGCGCTAGATGTTGAGGCTCAACAGAGTGTCTTACCGGGGTCCGCAAGGGACAGGTTTTTGTCCTTGGGGTGGAATCCGGTTTTATTTGACAAACTTCCTTACTGCCTCCAACCCTGCTTCGATGGCTTCTGTGGCGACCGAAAAGCCGAAGCGAACATGTCCCTCGCCCTGGCCCCCGAATGCCAACCCCGGAACCGTGGAAACATGTGCCTTCTCCAGCAATGCGGCTGCTGCTTTGCGGCTGTCCTTATTGATCTTTTTCACGGACGGAAACGCATAGAACGCGCCTGCCGGAAGTTCACACTCAAGACCAATTTCATTCAAGCCGTTCACCAGCAGATCACGCCGCTTGCGGTGCTCTTCGCGCCTGCTCAATAACTGGCTCTCAGGAAGATGCAGCGCCTCCAGGGCCGCCCACTGCGACGGGGTGGAGACCCCGTTCGTCGAATAGAGCACCAGCTTGCGAAGGCCCGCCATCAGAGGCTCCGCTGCAACCGCGTACCCAACCCTCCACCCCGTCATCGCGTAGCTCTTTGAAAACGTGAATGTTGATATGGTCCGCTGTGCCATGCCGGCCAGCGAAGCTATCGAAAAATGCTCGCCGTCATACACCAGATCCTCGTATGCCTCATCGGCAATCACAATCAGGTTCCGGCTGCGGGCAAAGGCCGCCACCTCTTCCGCTTCCGCCCGCGTGAAGACCACACCCGATGGATTTTGCGGTGTGTTGTAGTAGATAGCCCGAGTATTCTGAGTCGAAAATTCCTCCAGCGTGGCGGTGATTCCCTTCCGGCGCGCGCTGGCGGTGGGCACCAGAAGGGGTCGCGCCTGCGCCATCGTCACCATGTCGCGGATTGGCGTCCAGTACGGGGAGAAGAGAAGAATATCGTCGCCGGGATCGAGCACCGCCTGGAAAGCGACATACAACGCATGCGCGCCTCCCGTGGTCATGATGACATTCTCGGCCTGGGCGTCAATGCCATTCTTCCTCTTCAACTTGAGCGCAAGCGCCTCCCGCAGAGGGGCTATGCCGGAGGAAGCGGCATACTTCGTGCGGTTCTCCACCAGCGCACGAACCATTCCGTACTTAACCGCATCCGGAGTATCAAAGAACGGCTCCCCTCCATGGAATGCATGTACGGTCTTGCCCTGCGCACGCATTTCCATGACCTTGTTTCGCACAACAACAATTTCGGAGAAGCCAACTTCATCCAACCTCTCTGCCAGTCGAATCGGTCCCACACCCATATCCATCTCCAGTCCAGCCGCAAACTATAGATGCTCTACAGCATACAAACGCAACCCGCGTGTTGTGGCAAGCCCGCTAGAGTAGAAGCAGGATTACTGTAAAGTGAGGCGCAAATATCTGCAGGCATTTTCATCAAGAAAATGCCTATATCGCTGACGCTGGATACATCACGCCATTCCTGCTTCTGCTCTAGGGAGTGGTATCCTTTCACGGATGCGCCGCGAAATCCTCTGGTACTTGATCGCTGCCGCCTGGTCGATTGATTCCGCTCTTGCCTGGCACAGTCACCATCAGCGATCCGCCATTCTTACTCTTGTCTTCGCCTGCTGCTTTTTCGCCGTTGGCCTTGTCCTCAAACGTACTGCCCGTCGCCGATAAGGCGCGGATGATTCGTCTCCACGCTACGGCACGTCTCCCCTCGAGCCAATGGTTTTCAGGTTCTCAAGACGCCCGTATAGATAGCCATGCCCGCCACTGCGTCCACGCCAATGGCATCCAGGGCGTTCACCTCCGACAGTTCGCGAATGCCGCCAGCGGCAATCAACTGCCGCTTCGTCATATCCCGCAGACCAACCGCGATCTCGTACGGAAACCCCTGCATCGTGCCTTCTGTATCGATGTGCGTGTATAAGAACGCGCCGCAATATGGTTCCAACGCCCGCATTGCGTCGGCGGCTGTCAGATCTACGCTCTCCGTCCAGCCCTTCACCGCCACCCGCCCCTGTTTGGTGTCGACTCCGGCGACTATCTGCGCCAGACCAATCGCAGTTACGAGCGCCTCCGCGAAAGCAACATCCACCAGCTCCGAGCCATCTGCAGTCGACCGCGCAAGGGTCGCAGAGCGGAACAGTGCCGACCCGACAATCACCCGCTTGGCCCCTGCTTCGAGCACACTCCGAGCCTTGTGGATGGTTGCTATGCCACCCCCCACCTGGCATGGCAATTCAGAGGCAATTCGTGCAATCAGTGCCGTGTTCTGGCCTTGCCGCATGGCCGCATCCAGATCAATCAACTGCACCAGCGGATAGGCCTTGAATCGGTCAATCCAGTAACCAAAATCATCGAATGCTAATTTCAGCTCTTCCCCATGCACGAGCTGAACAATACGGCCGCCCATCAGGTCAATTGAAGGAATCAGCACGGTAGCCTCACCGGAATTCCTTCTTTCGCAAGCACTCTCTTCAACTCTCTCGCATCCGAAACCCCAAAATGAAAGATGCTCGCCGCCAGCGCAGCATGCGCCCTGCCCCTGCGGAACACCTCTGCAAAGTGCGCTGCCGTCCCCGCGCCCCCCGATGCAATTACAGGAATCTGAACGGCATCGCTCACGCACGCCGTGAGTTCGCAATCGAAGCCCGCTCGCGTTCCGTCCGAGTCCATCGATGTCAGCAGTATCTCGCCCGCACCCCGCCGCTCCGCCTCGCGAGCCCAGTCCAGCAACTTTCTTCCAGTAAATTTGCGGCCGCCATGAATAAACACTTCTGCCTCTGAGACTGGATCTGACGCCGACGGATCACGTCGCGCATCGATGGCTACGATTACAGCCTGCGCCCCAAAACTTCGCCCGATCTCATCGATAAGATCGGGGCGGTCGAGCGCCGCCGAGTTGATGCTCACCTTGTCCGCACCCGCATCGAATACGGCTGCGGCGTCGTCCGCGGTCCAAATACCTCCGCCGACGGAAAAGGGAATGAAAAGTTCTCTCGCCGTGCGTCTGACCGTCTCCAATAACGTCCCACGCCCTTCGTGCGTTGCAGTAATATCCAGCAACACAATCTCGTCCGCGCCTTCACGTGCATGGCGGGCCGCCAAGGTTGCCGGATCACCGGCGTCGATCAAATCCACGAACTGCACGCCCTTCACCACGCGCCCGTCACGGACATCGAGGCATGCGATCACCCTCTTCGTCAGCATCTCTTCACAACTCCACAAAGTTGCTTAAAATTCGCATCCCCGTCTCGCCTGACTTCTCGGGATGAAACTGGACACCCATTATGTTGCCCCGTTCCACTGCACCAGAAAAAACTTCTCCGTATTCCGTAACAGCCACAGTATCATTTACCACTGGTGCCCGATAAGAGTGGGTGTAATAGACAAATTCTCCCTCGTTCACATGGGCCATCAGGCGCGACCCAGGGCGAACATTGATCGAGTTCCATCCCACATGCGGAACCTTCGCCCCCACGGGAAAGCGCTCGCACATACCACGGAACATGCCCAGGCCTTTATCCTCGGGCGCCTCGGTGCTGCCTTCAAAGAGCCACTGCAATCCGACGCAAATACCCAGGAATGGCGCGCCACGCTCGATGCTGTCTCTCACCGCATCACTCAGTCCTTGCTCGCGCAGGAGCCTCGTAGCCGCAAAATGTCCCACTCCTGGCAGGATTACCTTACTTGCTCTGCGCACTTCTTCTGGATCCGCCGTCACAATTGCCATCGCGTTGAGCGCATTCAGTGCCTTCATCACAGACGTCAGATTCCCGGCCTTGTAGTCGATCACTGCAATCATTCCAACATCTCCAAAACCCGGTAAGCGCCAGCCTCTAAAGCAGGCCCTTCGTACTGGGAAGCATCTCACCTAACTGTTTGTCCCTCGAACATGCCACCCGCAATGCGCGCGCAAAGGCTTTGAACAGGGCCTCGATCTTGTGGTGGCTGGAGCGGCCATACATCACTTTCACATGGACGTTAGCGCGCGCCCCGCGAGCAAACCCCTCAAAAAAGTCTTCGACTAACTCGCTCTGCAGATCGCCGACGAGTCGGCTCTTCACCTTTGTCTTCACCGTGCAGGCCACTCGCCCGCTCAGATCAACAGCAGCAATGCCGAGCGCCTCATCCATCGGCATCAGAAAGTACCCAGCCCGCAAAATTCCCTTCTTATCGCCAATGGCCTTGTCGAACGCCTCGCCGAGCGCGATCCCCACATCTTCAACGGTGTGGTGCTGATCCACATCGAGATCGCCCTCGCACTTCAAGTCGAGATCAAAGGCTCCGTGCCGGGTCATCAACTCCAACATGTGATCGAAAAAGCGGACGCCCGTTGAAATCTTGTATTGTCCTGAGCCTTCCACCGTCAGTTGCAGCGATATCGTCGTTTCATTTGTCCTGCGCTCGATCGACGCAGTTCGCGTTGTCTGTTTCGCGGACTTGATTGCTGCGCGTGTTGCCATCGTTGTCCTTCCCCTCCCGGGTTGCCGTGCTACTTTGACCAATGGATTTCTTCCAGGCTCGCGCGAAATGAGCCCACCGCCTGTCGCATCTGTTCCCGCGTGCCCACCGTTACGCGCACACATCCATCGCACCCTGGATCCGCCGACCGGTCACGTACCAGGACTCCACGCCGGTGCATCGCCGCAACAAAGTCGCGATGTTTCGCACCAATGTGGGTCAATACAAAATTTGCCTGGGTCGGCCACCAGCGTATTCCCAGCGCATCCAGCCCATCCTTGAATTCTTGCCGTGCCCCACACACTTCTTCCACGTACCATCTCAGATATGTCTCGTCTTCAAGTGCGGGCAGCAGGCAGGCCAAAGCCAGCGAGTTCACGCTGTACGGCGAAAGCACTCGACGGATCCACTGCATATTCTCCTGTGCTCCTGCCAGCAATCCCAACCGCAACCCCGCCAGGCCGTACGCCTTTGAGAAGGTCCGGGCCAGCATCAGATTCGGAACCATCCCAATCAAATCCGCAACCGTCTCTCCGAAAAAGTGAAAGTAGGCTTCATCCACCAGCACAACGGCGCCTGGTGCACGGGCGGCGATCGCTAGGATCTCTTCCCGCGTCACCGTCGCCCCAGTAGGGCTGTTCGGATTGGCGATCGCAACAATCTTCGTCGACGGCGTAATAGCTGCGAGCAACCTTTCTGCAGGGAAGGCGAAGTCCTCCCCGGCCTGCACAGTTACCGCGCGTCCATCGGTGCCAGAGGCATAAACCTCATACATGGTGTATGTCGGAACAGGCAGCAGCATCTCATCGCCAGCGTCCATGTATGTTTCGCAGAGAATGTGGATCGCCTCATCGACTCCATTGGTCAGCACCACCTGCTCTGGCTTTAGGCCCAAATGCAGCGCAGCCTTTGCCTCTACCACCTGCCGTTCCGGATATTTCGTAAGGTCGCAGGCAGCAAACTGCGCCAGCACATTCCGAACTTTTGGCGAGCAGGCCACCGTGTTCTCGTTGAAATCCAGTCGCAGGACATCACGCCCACCCAACGGCGGATGGTACTCCTTCATGCGCAGAACCGCGCGTCGAGGTGCGGGTCTTGAGATCACGCCAGCATCAGCCACGGGCGCCTCGCGCGCGGATCGCTTCCGCATGGCCCTTCAACCCTTCTGCCTCAGCCAACGTGATCGCGGCCGGCCCCAGCTTGAGCAGGCCTTGGCGCGTGTACTTCTGCACTGTCATGATCCTTACAAAGTCCAGCACGCTCAACCCCCCACGCACGCGCGCCATGGTGCCCGTGGGCAGCGTGTGATTCGGGCCGGAGACGTAATCTCCCATAGGCTGCGCCGAGTGCCGCCCGATAAATACCGACCCCGCGTTGCGTACCCATTTCAGATCGGCTACCGAGTCCACCGTGAGATGCTCTGGTGCCAGACGGTTGGTAATTTCGCGAGCCACTTCAACCGTCGGAGCAAGCATTACCACCCCATTCCTTAGAAGGGATTCACGCGCAATAGCGTTGGTTTTTACGCGCTCGCTCACTTCTTTTATAACGTCGCGGGCTAGTGTATCCATTGTTGTTACAAATATCGCCAGCGCCTGAGGATCATGCTCTGCTTGCGCAACCAGGTCGGAAGCTATCGCGACCGCATTTCCCTTTTCGCTGGTTACGACAATCTCCGTCGGCCCGGCCAGCATATCGATACTGCAATCGAAGGCCACCATCTTCTTTGCGGCTGTCACGTAGAGATTGCCAGGTCCCACAATCTTATCGACACGGGGCAGGCTCTCGGTTCCATAGGCCATAGCGGCTATGGCTTGCGCTCCACCGATCCTGTAGAAGTGCTCCACACCCAGCATCCATGCGGCTGCCAGTGTCTCCGGGGCAGGACGGGGCGAGACCACGACAATTCTCGATACACCCGCAACCTGTGCCGGAATCACCGTCATCAGCAGAGTCGAGGGCAACGGGTAGCGCCCGCTTGGGACATAGCACCCAGCCGCCTCTACTGCGCGAATCGCCTGGCCCGTCGTCAGTCCGCAAAGGGGGGAGAAGTTCCATTCAGTTGGCATCTGCCGCTCAGCGAAGGCGCGAATATTAGTCGCAGCGACCCTCAACGCCTGCTTGAATGAGCTGGATGCCTCCTCCCATCCCTCGCGCATTTCGTCTCGGGATATTCGTAACTGTGATTGTGGCGAGATACCGTCAAACTTGACAGCATAACGTTTCAGGGCTGCATCACCACCCCTGCGAACCCCCCTCACAATCCGGCGGACGGTGGGCAGCACGGACTCGCTCGCTGCCGCCCTCCGTCCTTCTAGTTCCTCAAGCAGTCGCTCGGCTCCCCGGCTGCCCACTCTTACCAGTTTCATGGCTCCGTCCCTTAGAGCACTACTTTGTTCAGTGGAAACTCAACGATCCCGGTGGCCTGGGCCGCCTTCAGTCGGGGGATAATATCGCGCACGCTGCCTTCTTCGAGAATCGTGTTCACCGCCACCCAGTCGGCATTGCTCAAGGTGGAGATGGTTGGCGAGTTCAATGCGGGGAGGATAGTCAGCACCTCGGCCAGATTCTTCGTCTCGACGTTCAGCATCAGCCCGACCTGGCCCTGTGCGGCAATCGCGCCATTCAGCATCAGTGCAATGCAGTCGATCTTGTCTCTTTTCCATTGATCCTTGTAGGAGTTGTGGTTCGCGATCAGGTGTGTCTCGCTTTCAAGTACGGTATCTATAATGCGCAAGCGATTGGCCTTGAGCGAACTACCAGTCTCCGTTACCTCTACAATCGCATCGGCTAGCGTGGGAGGCTTAACTTCCGTGGCGCCCCAGCTGAACTCCACCCGTGCAGGTACACCCTTCGCCGCAAAGTAGCGCCTGGTCACCTCCACCAGCTCGGTGGCGATGATTTTGTCCGCAAGATCTTCCGCCTTTTGGTACGGCGAGTCTTCTGGAACCGCAAGCACCCAGCGCACGCGCCGGCGGCTCTGTTTGGCGTACGTCAAGCTGGTCACGCTGCGCACATCGAGACCACTCTCCACAACCCAGTCAATCCCAGTCAGACCCACATCCAGCGCTCCATGATCAACGTATCGAGCCATCTCCTGCGCACGAATCAACATGCATTCGATATCGGCATCGTCAATGGATGGAAAATATGAGCGGCCGTTGGAGTAAATGTTCCAGCCTGCTCGTTGAAAAAGTGCAATCGTCGCATCCTGCAGACTTCCTTTAGGAATGCCGAGGCGAAGCTTGTTTGCCATTACGAAAGCTCCTTTTCCGATGCTGCAGGGGGCACCGCAAGCGGACGTGTAAAACAACTCACGGTCCCCTCGTGGCATACCAGCCCATCGCCTTCGACTTCAACCAGAAAGAGCAGCGTGTCCTGATCGCAATCGGTTGACGCCTGTAACACTCGCAGGCGGTTGCCGCTGGTTTCACCCTTCATCCACAGCTTCTGGCGGGTTCGGCTCCAAAAAGTTACAAAGCCAGACTCGAATGTCTTTTTGTAGCTGGTCTCATTCAGGAAGCCAACCATCAGCACTTCCTTCGTCTTCGCATCCTGCACAACTCCGGGGACAAGGCCGTCCAGCTTACTGAAATCGATCCTATCTTCGCTCTTGCTCATCACACTTCCTGTCCTTGGTTGAAATTATCTGGTCTGCGCCGAGCGCCGACGGGAAAAGAGAAAGCCCACCGGCGAAGTTCGCGTCGGCGGGCTTTCTCTTTTCCCTGGTTCCGGCCAGTGTTACAAGCCAGAAGAGTCCGCCGACACGTTCGCCACGTGATGATGATGAGCATGACGATGATGTGTGCGGATCTGCATGTCTAATTCAAACCCTAACTTCTTTCCCGGTTTGATGTCAACTCTTTCGGTCGCGCCACTCTCACGGTTCTAGAATGGTTGCAGTTCAAAAATGCACCCGGAGCCGCATAGGTAATGCCTGAGCCTCTTACCCACTTTACGAGATTCTTTGTCCCGCAAGTGCGCATTCGTCCGCTCGCCGCGTGCGCCGTTGCGCTAATCCTTGCAACTCTATTTCCTGCGACCCCGCAGCAACTCGCTGGGCAAAGCATCAACGACCAGGCCCCCGCGCGCGTCGTCGCTCCACCCGCCCCGCAGTTGGACATCAACCGCGCCACCCTTGCCCAGTTGGTACGCGTCCACGGCATCACGCAAAGTTATGCCCAGAGAATCATCGACGGCCGCCCCTACTCCAACAAAGGCCAATTGAAGACAAAAGGTATTATTCCCCCGCAGGTATACCAGACCGCCAAGGACCATCTAGTTGCCCATCGCATCAAGTGACGGGTGACAGCGATCTGGCGCTGGTACCTCGATGGAGGCTTCCGGCCATACTGCCGCATAACCTCCCCACGCATTCATTGCCTTCCGGATTTTAACTTCCACACGATCTGGCGCAGTATCCCCAGCCACACATCCGCGTCGCTCGCGCGCAAATTCATCCGCCGAATCAACCGCCGCACCCTTTCCTCAATGTCGACGGGAGCAAACTCGCGGATGTATCCACTACTGTGCAGCGCCTCCAGCAATACACCCGTCATCCGCTCGACTCCCGCTGCTGATGCGTGCCCTCCCCTTGGCTCATTGGTTTCCGGCGCGAAATCCCGCTCACGCGCAATCTCGTATAGACACACTGCAACCGCCTGTCCCAGATTCATAGAGAGGTGCTCAAGGCGTGTGGGAATATGCATCAGCCAGTGACAGTGGGCCAGGTCCTTGCTGGAAAGCCCCGTCTTTTCCGATCCGAAGAGCAGCGCAACTTTGCCCGACCGCATCCGCTCGCGTATCAGGGGGGCGCCCTCGTCCAGCCTCAGAAGCGAGTGCTGCAGTTCCCGCTTCCCCGTCGCCGTGGTTCCCACGACCAGCGTGCAGTCGGCCACCGCTTCGGCCACACTCGCGAACTGCTCTGCATGCCCCAGCACCGACGATGCGCCCACTGCCGAGCGCGCCTCGCGAAACGCTGGATCGTAAGGATTCACCACCCGCAGACGCAGACAATCGAAGTTGCTCATGGCACGGGCAGCCGCGCCCATATTCAGCGGATTGCGCGTCGACACCAAAACAATCAGCAGGCAATCGAATTCTTGAGGAGCAGACAAGACTGCCTATTCTACGACAGGACTCAGCCGCCGCGCGCGGGAAGAATCTGGGGATCCTCAACCTGGCTTGCTCCTTCGCGTAGCGGTCGTATACTGCTCACACATGTCTGACACCCGTGACAAGCGCCGTCGCACCGATCTGGACTTGTTTGTGCTGGCGCTGATTGATAGCGGCGTCGCAACACCCTACGAGTTGCATAAGGATGCCAACCTGTCGCCGGGAGCCACAATCCCGGCGCTTGCGAGGCTGCTTCAGACAGGCATGGTTCGGCAGGGCAAGCCGGGCATCCGCGGCCGGGTAGAATACCGGGTCACCCGTGCCGGATCGAAGAACCTGGCCACAGGCTGGCGCAACCTGATCGAGGACGGTCCGACCGGCGACCTGGATGCCGACCTTCGCGTCGCGCTGCTGGCGTTGTGGATCGGTGGTGATCGCAGAGCGGCCCGAGACTTCCTGAACCACGCCGCAAGCGCCAGCCTTGAGGCCCTTGCGACAAAGGAACAGAACCAACAACCCACACCGTCCACATCCTTAGCCGAGTGGTATCGAGAGCTCCGGTCCGCATCGGCGATCGTTCTGCTAAAGGGCGAGTCCGATGCGGCCCGCGCAATGGCGAAGGCGTTGTCGGCGGTTCATGTTAGAAAGCGCATAGTGGAGCAGCCGAAGTAGGCTCCGTGCTCTCCACTCATTCCGTCGGTGTGGCCTCTGACCGTAGCATCGCGAATCCTCTGACCCTTCTCAGCCCTCTACAAATCCTAAGGCCCGCAGAATTTCGAGAGCGGCTCAGTTCAAGCCGCCGGTAGGCACGCGACGCCTGGTGGTGCTAGAACTGTAGATCATGCCTACTGCGAACTCCATGTTGACCCCTCGTGAAGCTGCCCGTTTGATCGGGGTCAGCTACCCCACCATCAAGCAATGGATCCTCGCCGGAAAGCTGAAGACTGTCCGCACTCCGGGCGGCCATCATCGCGTCGGAGAAGCTTCCCTCAAGCCCTTCCTCGCGAAGGACAAGAAGAAGCCCGCGGCAGAGTCGCGCGAGCGGTATCGTCGCGTCAGTGGCCGGAATCAACTGGCGGGCAAAGTTGTGAGCATACGGGTCGAGGGTCTGCTGGCCGAGGTCGTGCTCTCTGTCGGAGAAGCACACATCACCGCCATCATAACTTCAAGCGCAGTGCGCGAACTCCAGCTCAAGAAGGGCGACGCGGCAGCGGCTCTTATTAAATCAACGGACGTTATGATCGAGCGTCTCGGCGAATCCTTTTAGGCAGGCGAGCCCTCGTAGGAGTTTGAACCCCCTTCAAATGTCTCAGGCCATCTCAATCAGGCTGATCGACTCTTCTCGCTCCATTGTTTCACGCTACCCGTTGACTTAAGTGCGTCTCAATTCCTTGCCCTCGAAATAGGAGTTGTTCGCCATGTGACAAGCCGCTGCCGCGTGATGCCCGAAGATGACGTCCTCTGCTACCGGCTTTCGCGTGCGCACGGAGTCGAAGAAGTTAGCAAGATGGGGATGCAGATCGTCCCAACTCGGTCCATGCCAGGCGGTTGCCTCGTCAAGCATATGCTTTGCGAACTCCGGATCGTGCTCTCGGTGCCATTGCTTCTCATACGCGGCGTGCAGCACCTCTGGAAAACCATTAATGCCGTAGTCCGGCGAACGATCCACGCCTGACTGGGGACTCAGGATCACCGAGTTGTTTGTCACCTCAAGAATGCCCTTCGATCCCAGGATGCGCGTCACCTCTGGAGTCTCCGTACCCTGGGTCAGCCGGATCAATACTGGCACGTACCCATACATGAATGCCGTGGTTTGAATGTCCGGCATGTTTCGGCCGTCTTTCCACCGGCGAATGCCGCCGATGCTGTACGCCCGGTCGGGAATCGCATTGATCCCGGTGACGTACTGCATGCCGCTCAAGAGATGCACCATCAGGTCTCCGGCCATCCCGGTACCGTACTCATGGAAGCAGCGCCAGCGGGAAAAGGCGATCGGATCAAAGCCTTTCTTCGGCACATTGCCCTGCCAGGTCTCCCAATCCAAAGTCGCGGGCGAAAGATCAGGCAAGACGGGATATTGCCAGGCACCACCGGGCGAGTTGCGGCCAAGCATCAGCTCCACCTGAAGCAGATCGCCGATGGCACCTTCATCGAAGAGCGATTTCGCTTTGATGAAGAGCGGAGAAGACACGCGCTGCGAGCCGACCTGTACGAAGTTTTTTCCGCCAGTGACCGCACGAACCATGGCTTCGCCATCGGCAATCGAGTGCGACATCGGCTTTTCGCAATACACGTCCTTGCCAGCACCCAAGGCATCGACCGTGATCTGCTTATGCCAGTGATCGGGCACCGCGACGACTACGCATTCAATGTTCTTATCATCGAGAATTTCGTGATAGTGCCGGGTCGTGCTTATCCCCTGGCCTGCGATCTCTCGTGCAAGGGTGTGCCGCCCGTCGTACAGGTCACACGCCGCGACGCACTGAGCCTGCGGCAGCGTGCCCGCGGCGCGCAGCAGCGACGAGCCCTGGATGCCGACGCCGATCGACGCGAAACGAACCTGCTCGCCAGTGGGTGCCGTGGCCTGCTGGGCCGCAAGCACGAAGTGGCGGCCTGGTACCAGCGATGCCAGGGCGGTGCCGGTACCAACCTGTAGAAAACTCCTGCGGGAAACCTGTGCCATATTCCTCCCTTGTTACCAATCGTCGATCAATATAATTCAAAGGCGTAAGTCTGGGTTAAAAAGGGAACATGCCGCCTGGAGCGCCCGCGCTGCCACGACAAAATTGTCGCGACGGTAACTTCTGGCTAGTGATGGCCTCGCTGTAGTAAGTTGATCTGGTTTTACGATCACTTCTTTTAGAATGAGGCTGCATGTCCCTCCATACACGGCGAAACTTTCTTCGGACCGGCTCTGCTGGTCTGCTTTGCGCTTCTGCGTTATTGCGCCCTTCCGCGCTGCTCGCCTCGCCCTTCGGGCTGCCACTGGGGCTTCAGCTTTATTCCGTTCGCGATCTTTTGCCCAAGGATTACGAGGGTACTCTCAAGCAGATCGCCGCCCTGGGCTACCAGGAGGTCGAGGCCGCAGGATTCTTTCATCACACGCCGCAAGACGTGAAGCATGCTATGCAGGCGGCAAAACTCCGCTGTGTCAGTGCGCACTACCCGTCCAGCGAATTGCATCAGCGCCTCGACGAGATCATGGCATTCCATCACGAACTTCAAACGCATTACATCATCTGCTCTTCCCCTGGCCTTAAGAATCCGCCGAGCGCCAGCGATACCTCACAGGCGCATCAGTCTCATGCGCTTACCCTGGATGACTGGCACTGGAATGCCGAGCAGTTCAATAAGTTGGGTGAGAAAGTGAAAGCGGCCGGCATGGAGTTCGGCTATCACAACCACGTCGCTGAGTTCAAAAAGACGGATGGACTCGTCCCCTTCGACGAGTTGCTTCGCCTGACCGATCCCGCGCTGGTCACCATCGAGATGGACTGCGGCTGGGTCACAGTGGGAGGGGGAAATCCTATCGACTATCTGCACCGGTACCCCACCCGTATCTCCTTGCTGCACGTCAAGGATTTCAAGCACTCTGACCAGCCTGCCTCCACCACTGAAGCGCCTGAGGCGGCCGAGCTTGGCCGAGGAGTCACCGACTACCGCGCGATCTTCGGAGCAGCCAGCAAGACCGGCATCAAGCACTATTTCGTTGAGCAGGAAGCATTCGACAAGCCGCCGTTCGAGGCTCTCAAGATTGACGCGGACTACATGAAGGGCCTAAACGTGTGATTAAGGAACTTCTCGTCTAAGAGAGAGCAGCGCCCATCGGGACTGCTCTCTCTCAGAGCTGTTGAGCGAGGCCCTCACGATCCATACCCATTAGAGCAGTTGAGGGCAGCCGGTTTCCTTCTCCGACAGTCGTAAAATGACCCACAAAGTTTCGACCCCACCGGTTTACAAAATTAAGCAAAAAACTTTCTTGATTTTCTCCAGCCATCAGGAGCAGACTGCCCGCTGACTTGCGCCCCTCCGAAGAGCAGAACCCAATGTTCGCAAGTGCAGCACCCCCTGAGGCGAAGCCAGGACCACCAACACAGATTGGTATTAATGGCTGCTACAACTTCGGCCAAGTTAGAAAATCTAGCTTGGTTCCGCGAAGTTGTTTTCAAACCCGCTGAACAAACCGGCGTCTTCAGATGGCGGCAAACGCCTCCTGCTCGACGAGCGGTTCACCGGTTGCTTCCAGCAACCCTCAGGAGGTGTGCTTTGAAATCACGTCTAAGAGTTCCCCTTGTTTCCAGTCTGGCGCTGCTACTCACTCTCGCCCGCGGCAGCGCGATCTGCAATGTTTCAGCCGTAGCAAAAACGTATCGCTGGGATACAACCAGTGTTCGCCCAGTGATGGGCGTTCCAACTATCACAGCAGGCGGAAACGACTTTGCGCTGGCAGTGGATTCCACAACCATTCACATTCGAGGCACTGGTACTTTCGGAGGCACCGCCCCACCAACTGGAGGAGGCATCTGGGAGACAGCTGGCCCCCAGGCTGGCAAGAGCGGAGGCGGAATTCTCCGCACTCTATGAACGGCGGCAGCGGCGCAGCAGAAGCGCTCCGCGGCTGGAAACGGCGAAGGAGAGACGATGAAGCACAGTGAACTAAATACTGGAATCCTAGGGGCATACCTGGATGGCCAGCTCGCCGGGGGACAAGCTTCCCCAGCCGAGCCGCAAAGTATGAATCAGCACATCGAGGCCTGCCCAGAATGTCAGGCAGAGCTGAAGACTCTGCGAGACCTTGCAACAGGTGTGCGCGGGAGCCTGGACCACCTGCCCCACGGAAGCCCTGTCGCAGATGCGGACAGGACAGCGGCCGCGTGGGCCGCATTTCAAAGAACCAGGGAACACTCGACGGAAGGCGAACAAAGTAGATGGAGCTTGTGGCAGACATGGTCTCTGGCTAGTGCAGGCCTCGCGGTGGCTGTCATAGCAGTGCTGTTAACGTTGGCGCCCGTTCGAGCGTGGGCTGAGAGTTTCCTCGCAATCTTTCGCGTCCAGCACTTCACCGTGTTTGAGTTGAACCCGGCAGTGGCAAATGGCCTCCAGAACAATCAGCTCTTCAATCAAACCATGAGCCATATTTTCTCCGACGAAGTTACGATGACGCAGGCCCCGCAGAAACCGCAGCCAGTCGCCGATGCGGCCACGGCATCGAAGCTCGCAGGCTTCCCGGTTCATCTTCTTGCGGATCAGACGCCAATTGCCCTGTTACTTGAGAGCGGCGCAGGCGCACAGATGAAGCTTGACCGGGACCGTTTGCAATC
>JANXZS010000145.1 GCA_025355385.1 Acidobacteriaceae bacterium
ACTTACTAATTCCCCTTGTAGGAGTCATGGGTCGCGAGTTAGTCGGTGGCAGTTATATTCAGGCGGACGACCGGGCCCCCGCGGACAGGTCTTCGTCCGTGGGTTGGTGAAACACCAGTGGATGTGCAAACACGCGACGGCCGTCAGGCAAATCACCACGCCTACTTGTGGCAATACGGAACGCCGGGAGGCGCGGCAATCTTCGAGTTTCGCATGGGCCGCGGACGCGATGGGTCACTGCGTTTTCTGGGCGACTTCGAAGGCATTCTACAGACCGAGTCCCCGGCGAAATTGCTCAAAGTGCTCGATTGATTCCGCGAGAAATCGCTGGCCTAATTTTCTGAGTTCTTGTCATTACAAAGGGGTGACAAGAGTATCGTTAGGCGCAAAATAAACCCCCGGAAAGTATCCTCTTCCGGGGGTTATAGCGTGATGCAAGAAACGAACAGCCTCACAATAGTCGATGCCGGAGGTCGGTAGCTTCTGGCTACTGCAAGTCACTGCGGATCAACGAAGAGAGTTTTGGCTTCCCCTTTCCAAAACCATCCTCTGTCAGTCGCGCACGAAACTCTTATTCGGCTTCGTGAGCGACTTGACAACTAGAGTCTCGCCTACTTCATAAATTCCACCAGTGACCGCTGTCACAGCCCTGCGTGAGCAATGAAACGCCTACCGACCTCTCCCATTATCAAGAAATATTCAGTTCATCTCCTCACGCGGCAGTTTCATCTTGACAAGCTCGCAGCCAACGTGGCAAGCCATGATCCTGCATCGCGAGTTGCAAAATACTGCGCGTTGACAAAGAGCGCCTGTGACCAGACAATCGGGGATCAGTTGCATCTCACGGAAGGCCTCACCCGTTGCCAACGCTACTTCAAACTGCATTCTCCGATCTGCCGCTTTTCGCGCGCGGAAAAGTCCGCGACATTTACTCCATCGGCGAATGCCTGCTGTTTGTTGCCACCGACCGCATCTCGGCTTTTGATCATGTGCTGGGGTCGGGGATTCCCGGCAAGGGAAAGGTCCTCACCCAGATCTCCCTTTATTGGTTCGACCTCCTCAGCAGCATTGTTCCCAACCATCTCATCACTGCCAATATCGATCAATATCCCGCCGAGCTTCAGCGATATGCGGACGCGTTGCAGGGCAGGTCGATGCTTGTCTCTCGCGCGCAGATGTTCCCTGTCGAATGCGTGGTGCGCGGTTACCTCTCAGGATCCGCGTGGAAAGATTACCAGCAGACCAGTCACGTTTGCGGTATTCGATTGCCCTCCGGACTGCGCGAATCCGAGCGCCTGCCAGAGCCGATTTTTACCCCCGCCAGCAAGAGTCCCGGCGGCGAACACGACGAGAACATCTCCTTCGATCAGATGGTCGGACACATCGGAGCGCAGGCCGCCGAAACTCTGAGAACTCTCAGCCTCGCAATCTACCGCAAGGCATCCGAGCACGCTGAAAAGAGCGACCTGATACTTGCCGACACAAAGTTTGAATTCGGACAGACTGCCAAGGGCATTATCCTTGCCGACGAGGTGCTCACGCCCGACTCTTCGCGGTTCTGGCCGCGCGAAGGCTATAACCCGGGGGGCGCGCAGCCCTCGTTCGACAAGCAGTTCGTCAGGGATTATTTGGAAAGCATTCACTGGAACAAAAAGGCTCCCGCACCAGGGCTGCCGGAAGACGTCATCCGGCGCACACAGGAAAAGTATCTCGAAGCGTTTCGCCTTCTTACCGGCAAAACGCTGGCATTGTAGCGAGATCAGGATGACAGCAGCAGACTGGGTTATAGTCGCAGTTCTGGCGATATCGGTCTTCACGGCATTCCGCACGGGTTTTTTCGTGGCATCGTTCTCGCTCGCGGGAGTGCTGCTGGGTTTGATTCTGGCCAGTTGGAACTATCAGCGCCTGATGCCGACCGTGGGAGGCCTGGTACATTCAAAAGCAACCGGCGAAGCAATAAGCTTTGTCCTGATCGCGCTGAGCATCATGGTTATTTGCGGCATCGTTGGGAGGCTTCTGAGATCGCTCTTGCACGTGATTGGATTGGGATGGGCGGACAGGCTGATGGGTGCTGCGTTCGGATTTGTGCGGGGGGGAATTTTGATCACGTTGGGAGTGATGGCCTTGGCGGCCTTCCTTCCAAGTCTCGGCTGGCTGGATGATTCGCGACTGGCTCACTACTTTTTGAATGCCGCTCATCAAACGGCTGCAGTAACACCAACGGTATTTGCTGAACGTATTCGTGCTGGAGTGAAATCGATTCAGGATGCGCAACCAGACTGGTTACGGCCGCACGCTTGAATCGCCTGTGCTGACGCTGCTGTTTTTTTTGGGATAGTTCGGCTCGCAATACAAACATCTCCAGTAAATTTGCAGGAGGGAAAGAGGTTTCGGTGAAACGCGAACTGGAGAGTCTTGTGACCCAGATGCACGCAGGCGGCATCACGTATTCTGAGGCCGTCAGGGAATTCAAAAAGCGCTATCTGCTGGAAGTGCTGGCAAGTCACAGGGGAAACCAGTGCAAGGCTGCCAAGGAACTTGGCATGCACCGAAACACTCTCAGTCGCACGATTGCGGAGCTCGATATTGATCCCCTGCAAATTCGTGCCGGGCTCAAGCGTCCGCCACGCAGCGTGCGTCCTGTATCTGAGAGAACACATCTGCGACAGTTCTGAGATACTGATCGCATGACCATGGAGAGTGATTCGCAGATGAGCCAGGCAGTCGCAGGCGCCCAGGGACAGGAGCAGGAGAGTCCCAAGTCGCCGGAACGGGTCTTTATACGCGAGGGTTTCGCCTGGGACCGGCAAAAAGCCTACCTCTTCGACATCGATGGCACTCTCCTGCGTAGCCGGGATCGCGTCCACTTCGACTGCTTCGCGCACAGCGTGAAGCATGTGATGGGACACGAACTTAATTTCGAGGGCGTCAGCGTGCACGGCAGCACCGACACCGCCATTCTTCGCGACGCCTTTCGCGCCTCCAACATAGACGATGCGGAATGGAAGCCGCAGCTTGAGCCCATCCTGGCGCTCATGCGCCAGACCGTAACCGAACAGCGCGACTCGCTGCAGCCCTTCCTCATGCCCGGCGTTGAGGCTGTCCTGCGCCATCTCAAGGACGCTGGTGCGTTACTTGGCCTGGCCACCGGCAATCTTGAGGTCATCGGCTGGTTGAAGATTGAGGCAGTTGGATTGAAGCAGTGGTTCCGCTTCGGCGGCTTCAGCGATCAATTCGATATTCGCGCCGAGATGATCGCCCATGCGGCCAAGCTCGCCAGGCGCATTGCAGGTCACGATGCCACGGTCTGCGTCGTGGGTGACACCCCTGCGGACATCTCCGCCGCCAAAGCTAATTCCCTGCCGACGATTGCGGTTGCCACCGGGCACTCTTCCTTTGACGAACTGACGGAGCACTCACCAGAGGTTTGCACTACTACTCTCGCAGAGCTGTTGCGCGTGACCCCCTCTCCGGCGAAGTCAGAGACATGATGTCCTGCTTTCATATTGTTCAGGCTCCCGCCAGACTTCTTCTCTCTGTCGTATTGCAAGCCGCGATTGTCGTATGCCCACTCGCTGCGCAACAGGCACCGCCGGTACCCGCCTCCAGTGATCCAAGTGCTGCACAGGGTGCCGTGGCTATAGCGCCACAGCATGCTTCCCCTGGCAAGGCGTTCCCCGCCGCATCCAACCGCGACAAAAACAGGGCCGCGAAGCTTTATCTTCAGGGCGCCAAAGCTATGGAGGACGCCAACCCTCGCGAGGCGGAAAAAGACTTTACCCGCGCAGCCGGGATTGACCCCTCTAACCACGACTATCAAAACGCCGCCGAGATCGCCCGCCAGCATCTTCTTACTCAGCTTGTGCAGGAAGCAGCCAAGGCAAGACTGCTGGGCAACGAGGAGATTACCCGCGCTAAGCTCGAAGAGGCCCTGAAGATCGATCCAAAAAATCTTGTAGTCACGCAACATATCTCCGAGTTGGCTGACTTCGCTTCCACTGAACGACAGCTGTCGCCCTATGCCTCCGCCGAGTACGCCTCCATCAGGCTCGCACCCAAGGTCATCCAACACGATTTTCATCTGCGCAACACCGCCAGCGAAATGCTGCGCCAGGTCTTCGCCACCTACGGCATCACGGCATTCATGGACGAATCCGTCAGGCCGCAATCCATCCGCATGGATGCGGATGGGGTGGGCTTCGACAAGGCAGCGGAGATCGCCAGCCTCCTAACCCGGACCTTCTTCGTGCCGCTCGACCCAGGTCGCGTTCTGGTCGCCATGGACAATCGCGAAAACCGCCAGAAATTTCAACGCGAGTTTGAAGAAACGGTCTACCTGCCAGGCATGACCGCGGCGGAGATGAGTGATTTTGGCAATGTCGTGCGCAATATCTTTGACGCCCAGCAGTCGGTCGTAAGGCCCCAGGCGGGAACCCTGACAATGCGGGCCCCTGAGGCCACTTTACAGGCCGTAAATGCCACTCTGGCGGACTTGGTCGAGGGCCGGGGGCAGGTGCTCCTCGAAGTGCGGATGTATGAGATTGGCAGCACTCGCTCCCGCAATATCGGCGTACAGCTTCCGCAGCAGTTCACTCTGTTCAACGTTCCCACCGAGGTAAACAAAATAGTAGATGCCAACCAGGCCCTGGTCGATCAGATCATCTCCAGCGGATTGGCAAAAGCCGGCGACTTCGCTGCCATCGCGGCCATCCTCATCGCCTCCGGCGCAGTGAGCGGAGGAATTCTTAGCCAGCCGTTTGCCGTCTTCGGTGGCGGACTGACCCAGGAAGGCATCACATTGGGGAGCGTCGCCGTCAATTTCAGCCTGAATACCGCCGATTCACGCGCGCTCGACCACATTCAACTTCGCGCCAATGACACAGAGGCAGCCACGCTGCGCAGTGGCACACGCTATCCCATCGTTACCTCGGTCTATTCCACCTCCGCCATCGGCGGCAGTATCCCCGGACTGAACAGTCCCGGCCTCTCCAGCACCCTGCAGAACCTCGGCATCAACCTTGCCAATGCGTCTTCCGCGCAAGTCACTCCGCAGGTGCAATATGAGGATCTCGGCCTCACGCTAAAAGCAACGCCGCGGATTCAGCGGTCTCGCGACATTAGCCTTGGTCTGGATATGAAACTGGTGGCGTTGGGTGGTACCGTGCTGAACGGCAATCCCGTTCTGAATAACCGCCAATACGCCGGCACTATCACAGTGCATGATGGAGACACTGCAGTGCTGGTCAGTAACTTGAACCGCCAGGAATCGAGAGCCGTCAGCGGCATCCCGGGGATGAGCGAACTCCCTGGGTTTCAATCGACGAGTGACTCCTCGAAACAATCGGATGTATCCAACCTGATGATCATGATTACACCTCACGTGGTCCGCAGCCGATCCAACCAGTCCGCCGACCCCATGATCGTGCTTCCCCGGCACTAAAAGTAATTCAGCGCATTCCCGGCACAAACAAATAGAGCGCCCTCGCGGACGCTCAATTTTGTATCTTTGCAAAAGAGTACTACTTCTTCTGCGCTGGGACTGCAGTCGCTCCCACAGCCGCAGCAACTCCGTCTTCAGCCGACTGGAACGTGATCAGCTGTGTAAGAGCCTCGATGGGGAGCGAGGAGAGTGGAATCGACCGGCCATTGACCACCAGCGTCGGCGTCTGGTTGATGTTGATATCCTGCGCCAGCTTTATCGAGGCATCCACCCCACTCTTGGCTTCGGCAGTCGTAGAGCACGCGGCGATTTTCGCCGGATCGAGCCCCGCCTTGGACACAGCATCCTTCAGAGCCTGGTCGGAGCCAGCAGGGGTCAAGCTGGCTTGGGCTTCATAGGCGGCTGCGGAGTACTTGAAGAAGGCCGGATCGCCGCCCGCCTTTGCAACGCACACGCCATACGCCGCTGCCTTGTATGCCTCGGAGTGAATCTGTACCAGGGGATAGTTCTCATAAACAAAGCGCGCATTAGGAAACTGTTGCAGAAGTTTCTCAATCGTCGGCTGCACGTCCTTGCAATGCGGGCATTGGAAATCGGCGAATTCAACCAACAGCAGATCCTTCGACGCCGACCCCCGGGCCGGGCCGTCCGCACGTTGCTGCATCAACTTGCGCGTGTCCGCAAAAGGCGCGGGACCGAAAGGTAACACATCGTCCGCAATCAGGTGCTTGCCATCGGGCAAAGTAAAGAACTGCAGCGACGCTACCTGGGGCTTGGCCGCCTTCTGCGTTACCAGGACCACAACTTTGCTGACTCCCTGCACGGCAGTCTTCTGGATTGCCTGAACCTGCCAGATGCGCTGCGGATCGTAGCCCCAGGATTGGTGGAGAAATGCGTTCACCGTCTCTGCTGTGGGACTGTCGGCGGAAAAATTCCGCGGGTCGGGCTTGGGGAAAGGATTAACTGCCTCGCCTGATGGCGCCACTTCCAAGGTAGAGATTGGCGAGGAGACGCTCCTCTTGGGTGCCGAGGTTGGCGGGGTCGAGGTTTGTGGTGTTGCTGCCTGGGGTGTCGGCGCTTGGGGTGTTGCTGCCTGGGGCGCCACGGCTTGCGGTTTTGCGTTTCCAGCTGCCTGCGCCAGCGCGAACGGCGCAGCGATCGGCGTCAGAACTGCAAAGGCAAGAGCCGCGGTACGGAGGGATGAACGGAGTTGCATCGAATTCCTTTCTTCGTGGGCAATGTTGCGTCTGTGATGCTTACACCTGAACCTTGACGGCAATGGGAAAACGGCGGCCCATTCCGAACGACTTCTGCGTCACCTTTAAAACCGGCGCAGCCTGCTGGCGTTTATATTCGCTTCGCTCCACAAGCTTAACAACCCACCGCACCAGATCCAGACTGAAGTGATGTGCAGAGGCAATCTCTTCCGGCGTTTCGTAGCGCTCCACGTACCCCTCCAGTATGGGATCGAGCACATTGTAGGGAGGAAGTGAGTCGGTATCCTTCTGGTCAGGTCGCAGTTCAGCCGAGGGCTGCTTCTCAATGATCGTGCGCGGAATGCGCTCCCCATTGCGATTGACATAGCGGCACAACTCATAAACGTGCGTCTTCATAACATCGCCAATCACCGCCAGCGCACCCACCATGTCGCCATAGAGGGTACAGTAGCCCACCGACATCTCCGATTTGTTTCCAGTAGTGAGCACCAGTGCGGAAAATTTGTTGGATAGCGCCATCATCAGGCTTCCACGAATACGCGACTGGATATTCTCTTCCGTGATGTCCGGCTTATACCCGGTAAAGAGCGGCTCAAGGGCCTGATTGAAATCGACAAATAGCTGGCTGATCCCGATGACTTCGAAGCGTATTCCAAGATTCGCGGCCAGCGCACGGCTATCGTCGACCGAACCCTCCGAGGAATACGGGCTCGGCATGCCTACGCCAACGACATTTTCCGCCCCCAGCGCATCTACCGCGATTGCCGCAACCAGCGCGGAATCGATGCCGCCACTCAGCGCTACCAGTGCCTTGGAAAAGCTGCATTTGCGAATGTAGTCGCGCGTTCCCAGCACCAGGGCTGCATAAACCGCCGCCTCTTCCGCCTCGCCTGGGGCGGAGACCTCAGCTACCCTCACCGCCGTATCCACCACGATCAGGTCTTCATCAAAGGACTTCGCCTGGGCGATGAGAGTGCCATCCGCGGCGATGGCCAGGCTGGTACCGTCGAAAATAAGGCTGTCGTTGCCGCCCACCTGGTTCACCATCAAAACCGGCCGGCTGTGACGCCGGGCAATGGCGGATAGCATCTCCAGGCGCACTTGACGCTTCCCTCTCCAGTAAGGCGACGCAGAGATATTGAGGATCACCGATCCCCCAGCTTGCATCAACTCTTCCACCGGATCGCGCTCATACAGCCTGTTCTGCCAGAAGCTCTTATCGTTCCAGGCGTCTTCGCAAATAGTAACGGCCAGCTTCTCGCCCTCGAACTGGCACAGTCGCCGGGTGTCTGCAGAAGCGAAGTAGCGCTGCTCATCAAAGACATCGTAGAAAGGCAGAAGCGTCTTCGATTGCATGAACTCAACTCGCCCACCGCGAACCATGACGGCGGAATTGAGAACGTGCTTTCCCGTTTGCGCAGGCGCGGGCGTCACCGAACCACAAACTACAGCGATTTCTTGCTTCGCTGTTGCCGCAGCGATCTCCTCTACCGCCTCTTGCGCGCGCGCTACAAACGAAGTCTTCTCCAACAGGTCCGCCGGGGGATAGCCGCAGACGCAAAGCTCGGGAAACACTACCAGTTGCGCCCCGCCATCGAGAGCGCGCTGCGTAAAGGCGAGAATCTTCGCCGTATTGCCTTCGAAATCACCAACGGTGGGGTTAATCTGGGCGAGCGCAATCTTCACATTACCAGTGTAAACAACCATGGGGTCGAATGCAGGCCAAGAGCGGGCTGCACTCATCAATACAAATTCGAAGGAGAGGCGCTCAACCTAACACGTCCCACGAGAAATGCTTAAGAACCAGTCCCGCGAACCACTACCGCTACCGTTCGTATCAGGATCTTGATGTCGAGCCACAAGCTCCAATTTTCGATATATGCGGTGTCCAGCGAAATGTAACTGTCAAACGAGGGGTCCTGTCGTGCTTGCACTTGCCATAGCCCAGTAATGCCCGGGGTCACATCCAGCCGCCGCAAGTGGCTTAACTCATATTGTTTCACTTCGCTGGCCAGCGGAGGGCGCGGCCCGACAATGCTCATATCGCCCCGGAGCACGTTAAAAAACTGGGGTAGCTCGTCCAAGGAGTATTTCCGCAGCAGATGACCAAGGCCCGTAATCCGGGGGTCGTTGGTGATTTTGAACAGGACTGAGTCCCGCTCGTTCATGTGCAGGATGTCGGCGCGACGCCGTTCAGCATCGAGCACCATGGTGCGAAACTTCACGCATTTAAAGACGCGGCCTTTCTTGCCGATACGGTCAGAGCGATAGAAAATCGGCCCGGGAGAATCCAGCTTGATGGCAACCGCAATCCCGATCAGGAGAGGGGAGACTGCAAGCGTCGACATCCCCGATAGAACAATGTCCAGCGCCCGCTTTAAAAAGTGACCCAGCTCGTGTGCCTCCTCGCGGTGGAGCGGGATCGTGGGAAATTGACCTACATACTCAACAGAGCTGTTCCAGGCGAGGCCGTCATATAAGTCGGGAACGACGCGTATGTCAACCCCCGCATTCCGCGCCTGCGCCACAATATGCTTTACCAGCCCTCGTTCACAGGGGCTGGCGACAAAAATCTCATCGACAAAGTGTTCTCGTGCCAGATCGAAGACGTGGTCAACTCCACCCAGCACCTCTCCGCTCATGGAAGGCATGTCGAGGTCGACGCCGGGTACGTGGATATATCCCTTGAACGTGTAGCCAAGATGGCGAACGCTGTCGATATGGTTCCGCAGTGCTTGACCGATACGGCCTGTTCCAATAATTAAAATGTTGCGTGTTTCCAGGCCTCGCTCGAAACGACGATAGATGATAGCCCGCCACCCTAAACGGCGCGCACAGAGCATCGCCGTGGTGATCAGGATCGTCAACAGCACCAAGGCGCGGGAGATGACCTCGCCGTGCACCAGGTACAGTCCACCCGTCAGCAGCAAACCTGCCGTGAAGCACGCCTGCATTGTCATCCGCTGTTCATGAAAGGTGCTGGTAATGCGCAGCGGCTCATAAAGATGATAGCGCCGGCTCACCACGACAATGGCCGCGATAAACCAGATGAGATATCCCAGGAGCAGCGCACCAGGGTGACGGAAGACGGGCAAATTCGAGGCCGAGAGATGGACCGCCCGCAAACCCTGCACTATGCCGCCAAAGGTCAGTTTAAAGGAGACCAGTAAGGCGAGCACTACAGTCGCTGCGTCGGCTAAGATCCATAAAACCACCGTCGCACGGGTCGACCGTGCCGAAGACACAGTTCTTCCGCGATTCTTCGAAACGTTGTTCTCCGGGGCTTTCACCGTCAGACGTTGTAAAAACTCTGAAGTAGCCATGTGTCGAGTTTGGACCTATGTTCCGCTCTCAATACGGACCGCGTGCAAACTGCAGGTCGCGAGACCGCCGGAGCGTCGAAAACATCAGTAGATAGTGCGCTAGAGTTCCTTACGGAGATTGCGCTTTGCAGATTAGAAGAAGTGCAGTTCCGAAGAAATCTCGCTTCAATCCGCAGCGGGAAGATCATGGTCCCGTTAGGCTCAGCTCAGCTATGGGAAGCTCCCTGGTCCCTCGCATAGTGATCTGCGAAGAGACTTGGCAGAAAGCCCTGTCGCACTGTCAACGAGGCGAGCCTGATGAGCACCCTATTCCGCTCCGCTGCTATCGATCCCTGTTCCCAATCAGAAGTGTTTGCACCAACCCTCCGCACTACTGATCCGGACCCATCGATAGCTGACCTATATTGTAACAGCGCCAGTCCCGCCGCCTCAGGATTTGTACCTGCCTTGCGTAATGAGAGACAGTTGCGCTGCGATTCTTTTTTCTGCTCCTAGAATCCACTGCCGGGAGACATACGGCAAGCAAAAATTCCGTGAAGATCCTCAAGTTCTGCTTGCTGGATTCCTATCCTTCAGGGACCACGAGGGCGTCCAGTTCGAGGAATTGCCGAATCACAGGGTCCTCACTCTCATGAAATTCAGCCAGCGTTCCGAACCACGCCTTTGCCTGGTTGAGAAACAAAACCCGGTCGGCTAATCTCTCTGCGAACCGCATGTCATGCGTAACCACGATACTCGTCAACCTTAGCTGATGCTTCAACTTCTGGATTAGGTTGCCGAGCAGGCGGGCCATCAGTGGATCGACCATCGTAGTGGGCTCGTCGTACAAAATAGCCTCAGGTTGCGCCGCCAGTGCCCGCGCAATTGCAACAGAGCGCTTCATGCCGGTCGACAAATCGGAGGGAAGCAGGTTAGCCATCCCCGAAACCCCCGCCATATCCAGCAAGCCGTTCACTACCTGCAGAATCTGGTCCTCCGCAAGTTCGTGGCGCTCGCGAAGGGGAAATGCGACATTCTCACCCACAGAAAGCGAATCAAACAGTGCTCCATTCTGGAACACCATAGTGACTTTCTTGCGGATAATCTGCATCTGCCTTTCGTCGAACTGGGTGATGTCTTCTCCGGCGACAAATATGTGACCGGAATCCGGCTTCAGGAAACCCATGATCTGCTGTAAAGACACGGACTTGCCCACACCACTGCGCCCCAGAATGCAAAGCGTTTCACCGGGGCGCACAAAGAAGCTCACGTCATCCAGTACTTTAAGCTCGCCAAACGATTTGTAAATGTGATCGAAGGCAATATAAGGGGAATCCTTGGGGACATCCGTTGACTCGGGCCGCGTCTCCAGCAACAGTTCCGGAACGTCGGCAACCTCCGCCGCGTTGCTAATCGACGCATCGTCCCGCGGCTGGTCGGCTTGCGGTATCGAACTCAGGGGCGTTTCCTCATAGATCAGCATATTGGATGTCGTGCTGCAGCGACAGAGTTTGCAAATATCACGATGCCGTGGAGAAATCCAGATCCAGGCGGCTGTTCACGTTCTCAAACCATCTGCGGACTGGCACCGCCGTCTCAATCGCGGAAAAGTGACCTGCGGCGGCCAGGGTTTCCACGCAGAAGAAGTCGGTGCGCGGCCCGAGCCACTCTAAGCTCTCGGCTGCCCCTATGATGGCGCGAATGGTCTTGGTTTCTCCGGCTTTTAACCTTCGTTCCAGTTCCGGCAGCAGAGCCCGGCCATACACAGCTGCCAGTGGCTGCGGCAGGCCTGCAAGCAGGGGAACCGTCGCCAGCACACCGGTCTGCGACACCCTGCCCACCATCCAACGCAGAAACCCAGGAGGCAGGAGCGGAAGGTCCACGGGTAAAAAGACGTTCCATTCGCTGGCCGTGGCCCTGAGCGCTGCGACGATGCCACCCAACGGCCCACAGTTCGCCTTTGAATCCATCACCACCGGCGCAAAATGGGCCAGATCCGGACGGTCGCCCACAATGCGTCGCTGATCGGTCACCTCAGCTAGATTCCTGAGTGCCAGTTCCACCAGCGGGATACCCTCGAAATTCAGCAGCGCCTTGTCCTGACCCATCCGGATACTGCGGCCACCAGCAAGAACAAAACCCTCCCCCACCAGCCGGCGTGCATCCCGCGTCACTTCCCCACTTCCTCCAGAAAGACGATCAACGAATCAATACCGCGATAGAAGTTCGCGATGTGGAACTTCTCGTTGGGAGCATGAAGGTTGTCATCGGGCAGACCGAATCCCATCATAACGCTGGGTATGTGCAGATTGCGCTCAAAATCCCCAACGATCGGAATTGAACCCCCGGAGCGAATAAACACCGTGTCCTTACCCCACACCTGGTGCAGGGCATTCTGCGCCGCTTTGACGTAGGGATTGTTCGTGCCTATAACAATCGGGTCGCCCGAATGAATCAATCGCACGTCCAGTTCAATGCCCTTCGGTCGCAGGGACTCGACGTACTGCTTGTAGAGCGCGAACGTCTCTTTGGGAGTCATGTCGGGCACAAGCCGCATTGAGATCTTGGCCACTGCCTTGGCGGGAATCACCGTCTTCGCGCCTGCCCCGATGAACCCACCCGGCATCCCGTGAACGTCCAGAGTGGGCCGTGCCCAGGTCCGCTCCAGCACCCCGTATCCCGCCTCACCCGTCAGCACGCTGGAACCGACTTCGCTCTTCCGGTATTGCTCTTCGTCAAAGGGAAGGCTCTCCCAAGCCCTCAACTCATCCGAACTCGGCTTTACCACCTTGTCGTAAAAACCAGGGATCAGGATCCTGCCCCCCGCATCCTTCAACTGAGCGATAATCTGCGCCAGCGCGACAAAAGGATTCGGCGCCGCACCCCCATACATGCCCGAGTGCAGGTCGGTCTTCGCTCCCCGCGCTTCAATCTCGGTGTAGATCATCCCTCTCAGCCCAACGCAAAGAGTCGGTAGCTCGGGTGCGAACATCTCCGTGTCCGAAATCAAGGCAAAATCCGCCGTCAATTCTTCTGGATGCTCTGCGACAAACCTGGCAATCGCTTCGCCGCCAACTTCTTCTTCGCCCTCAAGAATGACGCGAATATTCAAGGGTAGTCTGCCGTGGGCCTGCAGCAGAGATTCCAGAGCCTTCACGTGCATGTACATCTGGCCCTTGTCGTCCACTGCTCCGCGCGCATACACGTTGCCATCACGTATCGTCGGCTCAAAGGGAGGAGTGTGCCATTCCTCCACGGGCTCCACCGGCTGAACATCGTAGTGCCCATAGCAAAGACACGTGGGCTTCTCGTCCGCATGCAGCCAATCCGCGTAGACAAGCGGATGGCCCGCGGTCTGGATCAATCTCACATTCTCCATTCCGATGCGTTTAAGCTCTGCGACGAGTATTTCTGCAGCGTGGCGAACGTCTCCGGCATGTTCCGGCAAAGTGGAGATTGAGGGCACGCGTAACAACGCAAACAGCTCTTCCAAAAAACGATCGTGCTGGGAATGAGCGTAATCAACTGCTTTTGATGGCATCGGCAATACTTCCTCTCGGCAAAAGGCGGGCAAGAATCAGCTCACGGCAAGACCAGTCCGCAGCCGAACTAAGAAGTGTAAGGGCTACCGCTTGGAAAAACTTCCTCAGCTGGCGGGCTGACCACTCGCGTGGCTCGGGTGTAATGGGCGGCCATGCCTCAGCTTGAGACATCGACCGCAAAGCGCATTCAGTACCGGGGCACCTTAGGGTCCACCAGCCGCGACCACGCATCAATACCACCCTGTAACGACTGCGTCTGATCGAACCCCTGATTCCTCAACCACACCGCCACATTCATCGACCGCACTCCCGTGTGGCATACGGTGACAATATGGCTTTCGGGATCGAGTTCCTGAAAGGCCCGGCTGGGAATCTCTCCCATCGGCATTAGCACGGTACCCTCAATATGAGCGGTTGCATATTCCCAAGGCTCACGCACATCCAGAAGGACAAATTTCGGCGAGCCGGTACGATCTTCGGCCACAGTGTTCCCTTTCAGCAGCGTTTCCGAGGCTGGCGCGTCAATTTCATAAGGCAGCATTGTTGCAGAATACACGCGGACTGCCGACCGAAACCTGCAAGCCTAGCGTCCTTATAGGATGCTTCACCGCCTTGACGTGATACAAAAGGGGTTAGCAGGTACATAACAGGGTCTCATGGCGACACAAGAGAAAGTCCTGATCGTTGAGGACGAAATGCACGCCCTAGTGGGTCTCGCCGAGCTTGTTTCCGGATGGGGCTACCGCACGGAAACTGCCCGGGACGGGCTCGAAGCGCTCGATCAGGTCGCCGCATGGGCGCCAGGCATCGTCGTCACCGACCTCAAAATGCCGCGCATGGACGGCATTCAACTGCTCCAGCGGCTCAATGAGCTGAACCAGAACTTTGTCGTCATCGTGCTCACCGCCCAGGGCAGCATCGAGCGTGCCGTTGAGGCCATGAAGATGGGCGCCTACGACTTCATTCAGAAGCCTGTAGATCCGACCCGCCTGCGCACCATCCTGGCCAACGCCAGCCGCCAGCGAGACACCGAGCGGGAGTTGGAAGTTACTCGCCGCAAGCTGCGCGACACCGGCATCCTTGGCCCGCTCGTAGGCTCCTCCCGCAAGATGCAGGAGGCATATGCCCTCATCGAGCGCGTGGCTCCGAGCAACGTCTCGGTACTCATTACCGGCGAGAGCGGCACGGGTAAAGAGCTGGTTGCTCGAACCCTGCACGAACTCAGCCCCCGCAAACTCAAGCCCTTCGTTGCGGTAAATTGCGCCGCCATCCCTGAAACACTCATCGAGAGCGAGATCTTTGGCCATGAGAAAGGCGCCTTCACCGGAGCCATGGAACGACGCGCAGGTTGCTTTGAGCTCGCCGAGGAAGGCACCCTCCTGCTGGACGAGATCGGCGAAATGCCCGTCGGAACCCAGGCCAAGCTGCTGCGCGTCCTAGAGGAGAAAAAACTACGCCGCCTCGGCAGCAAGATGGAAACGTCGATGGATGTGCGTGTTCTGGCGGCGACCAACAAGAATCCCGAAGAAGCCGTGGCATCGGGCGAATTGAGAGGCGACCTCTACTATCGCCTGAATGTTTTCAACATTCATATGCCCCCCCTACGCGAGCACAAGGAAGATATACCCGCGCTGGCCGAGGCTATGCTCAACGATATGAACAAGAAGCATGACCGTAACGTTAGCGGGGTAGATGGCGAAATGCTGGCGCGCCTGATGCAGTACGATTGGCCCGGCAACGTACGCGAACTGCGGAATACAATCGAGCGTGCCGTCATCCTTTGCAATGAGGGCTACCTGACCCCGCACCACCTGCCGCCAAGCTTTGGCAAGGGAGTGCGGATGCCCAGCCGGGAAACGGGTCCTCTCAATAGCGTTTCGCTCGAAGTTGGCACCACCGTGGACGAAGCGGAGAGACGCCTGATCCTCAAGACGCTGGAATCGACCCACAACAATAAAACCAAAGCCGCCGAGATTCTCGATATCAGTCTGAAGACCCTGCACAACAAGCTCAAGGAATACGGCAGTTCCCCCGCAGGCAGTGACACGGTCGAAGGGTAGCGGAAACCTGCTATGCGCCTCAAGACAAAGCTCGTCGTCGCCATTACCGGCCTTGTTTTTCTAGTGGCCGCGGTGCTCTCGGTGCTTTATCTCACTGAGCTGCTGCGCCAGCAGATCGCGCAGTCGTATCAGAGCACTGACCTGGTAGCCCACCAGATTTTCTTTGCCACCCGCCATGCGCTTGAAACGGGGATGACCAACCCTCCCCCGAACCCCCATGATCCTGCGTCCCTCCGCATAGCCGTCGCCGATACCCTGCGACGCGACGAGGGACTCAGCTCGTTGTTGACCTCGGTCATCCGCTACTCCCCCACGGTCTTTGACATCTCTGTTGCAGACAGCGAGGGTCGCGCCCTCACCAGTACCGACCTCGGCGCGACCGACAAGATCCTTCCGCGTCGCCCCCTCTACATCGAATTGCGCGACGGCAGCGTGGTCCAGCTTCTGTTGATGGTCTTTGGACCGCCTCGCGTCTATGACGTGGTGCTGCCACTGATACGCGACGGGCAGCCTTTCGCCACGGTACACGTGGGGATTCGGACCACCTTCCTGCGAAATGTCTTCCAGCCATGGATGACTGCGGCCCTCGCCTTCACCGGCTTCGCCATCCTGATATCGCTCCTCGTTTCAGCCCTGGTTGCCAACCTGGCACTGCAGCCCCTGGCGGACATTGGTGAGAGGCTCGACGCAATCACCCGCGCCGAGGCGGAGACCGCCGGCGAGTTGGAGTCTCCGCGCTCGGGTGACGCCGTGGTGCTGGTCTCTAACAAAATCGAAAAGCTAGGCCGGCGCATGCGCAACGTTGAAGAGGTATTCTCCGCTCTCAAAGAAAACCTCGACCAGATCCTGACCAATCTGCAGGACGGCATCATGCTGTTCACGCGCGCGGGACGTGCCGTTCTGGTCAGTGCTTCGGTAGAGCGATTCCTGCTCAAGGATCGGCACGGCATTCTGGGTGCCGAGGTTCGGGAGATTTTCGATCGCGAGAGCCTGCTGGGACGCACCGTTCGCGACGCCTTCGATGGTGGCATTGCCCTGGTCCAGGAGGGAATTACCACCGAGACAGGCAGACACATCGAGGTTTCTCTGGACTTTATCCATGACGAGCACGCCTCCGCGAATGCTTTAGGCGCATTGTTGACGCTGCACGATCTTGAATCGGTCCAGGAAATAGAGAGTGAGTTGGAACTCTCGCGGCGTATGGCCGCCATTGGACGTCTCACTTCCGGCGTTGGTCACGAGGTCAAGAATCCTATCAATGCGATCGTCGTCCATCTGGAACTGCTAAGGAATAAGCTGGATAGCTCCGATGCGCGGGCGCTGCGTCATCTCGAGATTATTGAGAGCGAGATCCAGAGGCTCGACCGTGTGGTGCAAACGCTGGTGGATTTCTCTCGGCCGGTCGAGTTGCGCCTCCAGGAGAACGACCTCCGGTCTGTTGTTACCTCCGTACTGATGCTGGCCTCTGCCGATCTTGAAACCCGCAGTGTCCAGGTCGTCAGCCGCCTGCCGGCGCACCCCGTCATCGTCAAGGTAGATACCGATCTGCTGCGCCAGGCGCTACTGAACGTCATCCTCAACGGTGCCCAGGCAATGTCCCAGGGCGGAGTCATCGAGGTCCGCCTGATCGAAGACGGACGCAACGCCATGTTAAGCGTCCGCGACGAGGGCGAAGGAATTCCCGAAGATCTCCGGGAAAAAATTTTCGACCTCTACTTCACAACGAAAAAAGATGGAAGTGGTATCGGTCTTGCCATGACCTACCGCATAATGCAGTTGCATAATGGTAGTGTGGATGTAGAATCCGTGCCCGGAGAAGGCACAACGTTTACATTTCGAATTCCGCTGAGCAATGCCGGCGAAGCGAGGCTGCGCGGACACCTTGTGACTACGACATCCCCGCACTCGGAGACCAAGGGATGACGCACGCAGGCAAGATCGTCCTCGTCGCTTTCTTTATTGCATTGTTGCCGGGCTGCGCCTCCAAAAAGACTAAGGTCAAGCCTCCCGCCATAGCTCAGGCCCCGACTACAAATGACCAGGCAGGCGTCATGTACCCGACGCCGTTTCCTCCCACAACCGAGGCCCCGCCGCTGCCTGCTCCCGCGCTGACTCAGCCCAAAGAGGCTGCGCCCCCTTCTCCTCCCCCGGAACATCAGCCAAGCAAGCGGAAGAAGAATGCTGGCACTCTCACCAAGCCCAAGCCGTCAGCAGCGAAACCCGCTACCCAGGCGCCTGGCACCAGCGAGTCAGCCGCACCCGCGACTCCATCGGTAACGACCGCAACACCAGGACAGCAAGCAGCGAACGTCGAGCCTTCCGGCGTGTCTCCCATTGGTCAGCTGTCCAGTGGAGAAGGTGCTTCAGGATCTCAAAAACGTCACGACACCTCTGACTTGATCAACACCACCGAGCAGGGTCTCAATGGAATCAAACGCACGCTGGACAGGCAGGAGTCGGAGACGGCCAACCAGATTCGCACCTACCTCAAACAGGCAAAGAACGCTCTTAGCGTCGATGACATCGACGGTGCCTCCACCCTAGCTACCAAGGCGAAAGTCCTGCTTGAAGAACTGACCAAGCCTTAGATACAAAACGCCTGCCCCTCGCGATTTGCCCTCAGAGCAACTATGCCTTCGAACTGGTGGCGGGATCACGCAGTTCCACATGCTCTCGGAACCACGGCAGCGTTAGTGCCAGTCCTTCCCGTAGATCGATCTTAGGCGACCAGCCCAGCAATTCTGTTGCCCGCGTTATATCAGGCTTGCGCTGCTTGGGATCATCCTGCGGCAAGGCCTGAAAGGTAATCTTGCTGGAAGACCCAGTCAGGTTGAGAATTTCCTGCGCACAAGCGACCATCGTGAACTCTTGCGGATTCCCGATATTTACCGGCAGATGCTCGTTGCTTCGAGAGAGTCTCATGATGCCGTCGACCTGGTCTGAAACGTAACAGAAGCTGCGCGTCTGACTGCCGTCCCCGTAGATGGTGATGTCTTCGCCGCGCAGTGCCTGCGACAGGAAGTTCGAGATCACACGACCGTCGCGGATCTGCAGTCGGGGCCCGTAGGTATTGAAGATACGCACCATGTGAGTGTCCGCCCCGTAGTAGCGGTGGTAGGCCATGATGAGCGCCTCGGAGAATCTCTTCGCTTCGTCATATACCGATCTTGGACCGATCGGATTGACATTGCCCCAGTAAGTCTCTGGCTGTGGATGCACCAGAGGATCGCCGTAGCACTCTGATGTGGAAGTGTGAAGGAAACCGGCGTTATAGCGCTTAGCGATCTCCAGCGCCTCGCGCGTCCCGTATGACCCCACCATCAGCGTCTCTACCCCGTGGACCATGTAGTCCACAGGACTCGCGGGGCTCGCAAGATTGAATACGTAATCCACTTTGCCCACGTCGAACGGAGTGGTTATGTCCTTCTCGACAAACTCGAACTTCGCAGAGGATGCAAGATGAGCAAGATTCGCTTTCGTCCCGGTCAGCAGGTTGTCGACACCCACTACGTGGTGGCCTTCGGCAAGAAGCGCATCCACCAGGTGAGATCCAAGAAAACCGGCCGCTCCCGTTACCATTGCCCGCATCTAGCGCACCGCCCTGTCGATCAGATTCGATGTGGGCTGAGGCGCATGCGTCGGTCTGCCGACACTCATGTATGTGAAACCAAGACCCGCCATTTGCCGCGGATCCAGCAAATTTCTGCCGTCGAGAAGGATGGGATACTTCAGCCGTTGCTTAATGTCGCTGAAGTCGAGTTGGGTGAACTCCTGCCAGTCCGACAAAATAATAAGCGCATCCGCCTGGTTGGCGACGGCGACAGCCTCGTCGGCAAACGTCACGTCCTGGTCCACGAAAAGTTTTCTGGCATTGGGCATAGCAGCCGGATCGTAGGCCGCGATAGAACAGCCTTCGACCAGGAAGGCCTGCACCATCCGTATGGCCGGCGACTCGCGAATATCGTCCGTGCCGCCCTTAAATGAAAGGCCGAGTACGCCCAGCCGCTTACCGCGTAGTGTCCACAGAGCCGAGCGGACCTTCTGCAGGAACCGTCTTTGCTGATTGTTGTTAATGCTCTCAACGTTCTCCAGCAGTGCCAGATCGAGCCCCATCTGTGCACCCACCGCACGGAAGGCTTTCACATCCTTGGGAAAGCACGAACCGCCATATCCCAAACCGGCTCTGAGGAAGCTGCCCCCGATTCTTTTATCGGTCCCCATCCCGTTTGCGACCTCGCCAATGTCTGCGTTCGCCGCTTCGCACATATTCGCCACACAATTGATGAAACTGATCTTCATAGCCAGAAATGCGTTAGAGGCGTGCTTGATTAACTCCGCGCTCTCTGCGCCTGTGCGGATCAGCAGCGCCGGGGAGGCCTGGCTGCACACGCCCGGAACGCTGGCTTCCTGGTCGTAGTACTCGCCCGAGGTCAGCGGCCGATAAATACGCTGCATGATCGCGAAGGCGCGGTCGCTGTGTGTCCCCACGACGATTCTGTCGGGATGCAGAAAGTCCTGCACCGCGGTACCCTCTCGAAGAAACTCGGGGTTGGACACGACATCGAAATGGTTCTCGGGAACTTGGTTGCGACTCATGATCCGGGCTATCCATCCGCTGGTGTAGACCGGAACCGTGCTCTTCTCCACAATCACTTTGTAGTCGGTCATCGTGCGCGAGATTTCGCATGCGACCGACTCTACATAGGAAAGATCCGCATCGCCGTTTTCCGTCGAAGGCGTTCCAACGGCGATAAAAATAGCGTCGGAGTTCTCGACCGCCGTTATCAGGTCTGTCGTAAAGTTCAGGCCCTTTCCATTATGCCGGGCCAGCAACTCAGGCAGCAGATCCTCGTGAATGGGGATATGCCCCTGCTGCAGTGAAGCAACTCGCGCCTGGTCGATGTCCACGCACATAACCTGATGTCCCAGCTCAGCGAAACACGCGGCTGCGACAAGCCCAACGTAACCGGAACCGACGATTGCAATTCTGACGGGCTCCTCCGCCTGCGACTCAGAAGGCGCAGAGAAGTCATGAATCATAGACATGCGTAATCCCTCAATCGAATTCTTCTATGACAGCTAAGAGAGCAGAGCGCTACCTCTAGGTTGCCTCCGCCCTGAGCATCTCGCAGCCCGCGCGCGGGGGAGCGAGGTCGGCCAAGATCGGATGATAAAAATGAACCCTCAATCAGTCTATGGAAGCGAGGCGGCGAAGTCATCGAATAAGTTGCGATCAGCCCCCCGTTATCTATGAAGCTGGCTCGAGAGGCTGTTAGTCAAATATCTTTCGTGGGAGTTTCTTCCGGTTATTCAACTGCAATAATGCCGTCTAGTTTCCTCGCGTCGTTGGGCAAACGAGTCAATATCCAGGCTGACTAACACCACGAAACATCACCACGTACATCGAGTCCACGGATGGGCAATAGTCCTACCAGAATATTGATCGCAGATATCAGCCAGACGAGTTGTGACGGTCTGGGGCGCGCCTTGGCGCGGTTCCCTGATTTCCGCCTGGTAGGTTATGCTTTTAATTGCTCCGAACTGATCAGGCTCGCTACCGATCACGATGCCCACATCGCCATCGTTCGGGAGGCCTTGAACGATGGTCCCCGCTCCGGTCTCACCGCCATCCAGCGATTGGCACGCTTTCACCCTGACACCCGTTCCCTGCTTCTGGCTGAGCATCTTGAACGCGAGGATGTAGTCAGCGCCTTCCAGTCGGGAGCGCGCGGAATCATGGCCTATCCGGCGTCTGATTTTGAGATGCTGGCGAAAGCCGTCATGCAGATCCATAATGGGCAGATCTGGGCAAACAGTCTGCAGTTGCAATACCTCGTCGAAACCCTCTCGCAAATCAAGCGCTCACCCATTGTCACGGCCGATGCCGAGGCATTATTAAGCAAGCGCGAGCAGGAGGTTCTCATGCTGCTCGCCGAGGGCTTCTCCAATAAGGAAATTGCCGCCTCTCTCCACGTCAGCGAACATACGGTAAAGAATCACCTCTTTCGCATGTTTGACAAGCTCGGCGTGTCCAGCCGCATGGAAGCCGTGCTGGCCGCCTTCGGCTCCGCTTCTTCCCTGCCCCGGCCCACCATTCAATAGCACCTTGAAGTACTGCTGAGAGTCGCGAAGTGCGGCACCACCACGTCAGATTCCGCCCCTCGCCCGCCAGCGCTTCACTGAACGCACCGGCTTCGCATCGGTACCACAATCTTTTTTAACGATGTACGCCGCATCAGAGCCTGCAGATATAAATATTTAACCCCGTCACAACCCTCCCCTGTCGCCGCCCATCGCAAGACAATGCCCCTAATCTCTGGCAAAATATCTATGGGAGTACATGAGCATGGAGAGACGCGATTTTCTGAAGCAGAGTGCATTCGCCGCAGCGGCCGCTGCGGCATCCAGCAATGTTCCGGACGCGCTGGCCGAATCAAGCAACACCCATTCCATCCCGCGGCGGAAACTCGGCAAAACCGGCGAAAGCCTCTCCATCATCGGCATGGGCGGCATCGTCGTCATGAACGCCGAGCCCGGCCAGGCGAAGAACGTCGTCGCCGAGTCTGTCGATCGCGGCATCAACTACTTCGATGTCGCCCCCAGCTACGGCAATGCACAGGAGCGCCTCGGTCCCGCTCTTGAGCCCTACCGCAGCAAGAGTTTTCTCGCCTGCAAAACAGATGCCCGCGACAAAGACGGTGCGCGCAAGGAACTCGAGACGTCGTTGAAGTTGCTAAAGACCGATCACCTCGACCTCTACCAGTTCCACGCCCTCACCAAGATGAAGGAGCTGGACCAGGTGCTTGGCTCCGGCGGTGCGATGGAAACATTCGAGGCCGCACGCAAGGAAGGCAAGATCCGCTTTATAGGCTTTTCCGCTCATTCGGTTGAGACGGCCCTTTCCGCACTGGATCGCTACAACTTCGATACCATTCTTTTCCCGGTGAATTGGGTGCTTTACTCCCGCGCCAATTTCGGGCCTCAGGTGCTGCAGCGTGCGCAGGAAAAAGGCGTCGGCATTCTCGCACTCAAAGGAATGGCGAAAACTACCTGGAGCGTTGACCAGCAGAAGAATCATCCCCAGCCGAAGTGCTGGTATCAACCAGCAGGCTATCCGCAGGAGGCCTCTCTCGGCCTGCGCTGGACGTTGGGCCACCCTGTCACTGCAGCGCTACCTCCCGGCGACGAAACTTATTTCCGCCTGGCCATGGACGTGGCTCAGGGCTATAAGCCTCTCGATCACGCAGAGGAGCAGGCCCTACTGGGTCGCGCACCCGACGTCGCGCCACTCTTCCACCTGGGAAATTCAGTGTGAGCACTTGCTTTAACGGCGGCCGCAACAGACACGCGTAAAGAGCTTTTAGTTCTTCGAGTTGCTTTGTTATACTCGGTAGGGCTGATTCTACGAAATGCGGAAGTGGCGAAATTGGCAGACGCACCGTCTTGAGGGGGCGGCGCCGCGAGGCATAGGGGTTCAAGTCCCCTCTTCCGCACCAACGAACAACCCACACATTTCCCGGGCAACTGGCCCGGCTGAGGTCCTTCAAGAAATATCAGAATGAGCTATCTACTCGATTTCGTCATTGTGGTTCACATCATTGTCTCGCTCTTTTTGATTGGTGTTGTCCTGCTGCAGCAGGGTAAGAGCGCAGACCTCGCCGGGGCTTTCGGCGGCCAAGGATCGCAGACGGCCTTTGGGCCGCGCGGCGCAGCCAACCTGCTCACTCGGTTAACCGCCTGGTCGGCAATTCTATTCACCTGCACCTCCATCAGCCTAACTATCTTGATGGCTCGCACCCATGGATCGCACTCCGTGCTCGAAGGAACAACCACCTCAGCGCCGGCAAAATCCGGCAAGTAGCGACCACTATCGAGCGCGGCACCCAAGGCAGGCCACGAGCCTGCCTTTTTTATTGCCCCCTTCCTTATCAAGAAAGTGCGCCACCAATGACTTTAGTGCTGTCATAACTTGTCCCGACTGCACTATGGTGGGCAGGCTCCCCTCTAGGCAAACTGCTGCTTTCCACAATTGAGTCAACGCGCTTCGAGGCCAGGACTGTCTTTTCGTTCGATCTTTGTCGCCGTGGTCATTGCATTCGCGCTCATTCTCTCTGCCTTCCCCATGAATCGTCAGCGCCCTAAGGCCGAGATCCAGCGGCCCACTGCCGACTTCGTCCGTGCCTCGGGCAAGTGCGCCGAATGCGATGCCTGCATGCAGCACTCAGTGGTGCATGAATACGAGATGAGCGCCCACGCCAAAAAGGGCATCAATTGCCTTGACTGCCATCAGCCAAGGGATACGCCCGCCAGCGGAGCGAAGGCTACTCGACCGCTTCCTGTCCGGGGATTGCAGCCACCCCCTACCTCGATGCGCCAGCGCCTCAAGAAGGTCGCCGGAGAGGCTGCATACCGGCCACCTTCGGCATGTAATGTCGTCCGCCGCCGCTTGGTAATCGACCCAATACTGGTCTACTTGACGCAGTAGAACAGCATTGTTTACCGTCTTCTCAACGTAAGTCCATTGATGGAGGGAGCGTCCATGCTTCGGAGAGACTTTTTACGTCGCGCCACTATTGGGTTAGGTGCCGCCTGGATCAGCAGCAAGGCCGGCAGAGCCGCTATCGTCGACATTCCGCCGCTAGCTCAGAAATATCACGCCCACGACGACGTAATGCTCGGCAAGACGGGCATCCGGACCAGCCGCCTCGCGATGGGTACCGGCACCATGGGTGGCGGAGGTAGATCCAATCAAACACACCTTGGAACGGACTACTTTACCTCGCTCCTCCTGAACGGCTATCACGAAAACGGCCTGCGCTTCTTCGATTCAGCCGACTCCTACGGGAGCCATCCCTATGTCGCCAAAGCACTCAAGCAACTCCCTCGCGACAAGGTCACTGTCCTGACCAAAACGGACACGCGCGATGCAGCGGGCGTTCATGCTGACCTCGATCGATTTCGCCGCGAGCTTGGTACGGACTATATCGATGTTGTCCTTATCCACTGCGTCACGGAGGCGGACTGGACCACGCGCTACCGTGGCGTAATGGACGTCCTCTCCGAGGCAAAGCAGAAGGGGATTATCCGTGCCCACGGAGTTTCCTGCCACAGTATTCAGGCATTAAGGGCTGCCGCGGTCTCTCCCTGGGTAGAGATCGACCTGGTTCGCCTCAACCCGATCGGCTCACATATGGACGCCGATCCCGAAACTGTCATAGGAGTTATCAAAGAAATGCGCGCCGCTGGCAAGGGTATCGTCGGAATGAAGATTCTCGGCCAGGGTGACATGCGTGACCGTCCGTCGGAGGCAATCCGCTACGCGCTCAGTACCGGCCTACTGGACGCCTTTACGATTGGCGCCGAGTCACAGAAAGAACAGCATGATCTCACGCGCCGCATCGACGCTGCCTGATTGACGTTTATCCAGACTGCCGAAGCGATTCCAATGATCGCGTCCTGCTATTGAGCGGAAGTCAATCATAAGGATTCCGCCTCTCGCCGCGGATAAGCAACTTTGCTCGAATGGAAAGAGACGCCGTGAAGGCTGACGACGAGAATGCGGGGTCAGCATTCGGTGGTAGGAAGGTCCCCTGGCGCACAGGAATATGGATTCTTCTGCTCACTTTAGCGGTGTGGTCTTTCTTTTACGTCAAGCAGGCGCAACTCGACGCTGCTTCCACCGGTGTTGTTGCGCTGGCAGTAATCATCTTTGTATTCGCGGCGCAGTGGCTCTGGTCACTCATTCGGCGAAGTAAGAAGATAGGAGCGGAAAAGAGCAATGAGTAATTTCGATCCTCACGGCACCAAGGCATCTATAGTGCTGCTGATCTTGTGGGTTGCACATGGATGCCTGGCTGAGGGCCTGCCCGCCGACCAGCCTCATGGCAGCGGCCTGCAGGTCGTCTGCAGCCTTGAGCAGCCGGTTGTTTGGGCACAGGGACAAGTCTCGGCGGCGGTATTGGTCGCCGCGCCAAAAGGGTCGCGTGTGCGTTATCTGTGGACGGCGACCGCGGGCGGTTTTGTAGCGAAGCCGGGCTCTCAGGCCAGACTCAACAAGCAGGGCGACGAAGCCAACGTGCAGTGGAGCCCCAACGGGGCTGCCCCAGGCGTCTACACTGTTACGGTGCAGGTCACGGATGCGACGGGGGCTTCGGGCTCCTGTTCGCTCGACGCTCTAGTCAAGGAAAAGAAGCAACGCCGAGATGCCTCCGATGGCGGCGAGTTAGGCAGCGAAGCGGCGCGCGCGCTGCTCGTCAAGGGGCGCACAGAGCGCAAGGGTTACGGGCTCTACAGCTACATTCTGTTCGCAGCAAGACCGGATGCAAACAACAGCGATCGATTTCACGCGGTGCTGAAGAGCTATCTAAACCTCGAAAACGTGAACCTGGAAGCAAATTTCAGACTCGCACAGCTCAATGTCACGTATGTACCGGTTACCGCTGCGCCCCAGGAGGATCCTCCGACCCTAATCTCGTTTCTCGCGCAGTATGATTACTCCCGCGCGCGCTTCTTGCTGGCAAGCCTGCCCAGGGAGGAAGGAGACGGTCCCTTCATCGTCTCGTCAATTTTGCCGCTGCAAGGGCCCGGGACCGAGACGGGACCATATATTATCCAAAATCTTTCGACTGTACCCGTCAGCGTCATTCCCCTTTGGATGAAGCAGTTCCGAAGCCAGACGACGCAGCAACGAGTCTGGGAGCGGAAAACGATAGGCAATATGGCGCTCGAGCTGCGCACCGCCATCGCAATTGCTGCGGAAGGTCTTCCCATGGTGCAGAAGGCGGTAAGCTCGTTGATCGTCATCACGCCAACGCCTTGAAAGCTAACAGAGCAGTATTCGTGGCTGCATGCCTGCTGGCGACGGTATTGGCAGCGAAGCCACAAACCGGAGCTCCCGCTGGGACCGCCGACGAGGGCGCTCGCGCGGCCAGCCTGATGGCCGATGGAGCACGATTGGCAGACCAGCGGACCCCGGAAGCATTGCAATCCGCCGTGGCCGCTTTTCAGCAAGCATTGTCACTCTGGCAAAGAGTCGGAGACCAAGGCCAGCAAGTGCAAGCATTACTTTCCGCCGCTACAGCACAGTACTTTCTCCACCGAACGGATGAGGCGTTCACTCTCGTGGCTAAAGCCGGAGAGGTGGCCCGGACGGCTGGCAACCTCGGTTATCAGGCCTCGGCACTCACCAGTGCGGCATTTTTCTACGACGGACTTGGCCAGGAGCAGAAGGCGCTCGAAGCGGCGGCTCACGGCCAGGATATCTTCCATTCCCTGGGTGATAACGCCAGCGAAGCCCAAATCCTTGCTATGCAAGCGCTCATCTACAGGAAGTTGAAAGACACAGCGAAGGCAATCGCCTGCTACGAGCAAAGTCTCCCCCTGTTCCGGGTGAGCAACAACCGCCAAGGGGAAGCCCAGACCTACCTAGGTCTGGCGCAATTGAACAGCATCCTGGATCAGCCAGAGGCGTTCGAAAAAGCTATCGGCTACTATACCCAGGCGCTGCCGCTGTTCCAGGCGGGCTCCGACCGGCTGAATGAGGCATATTCCTGGTGGGGCCTGGGCACCTCGAATGATCGCCTCGGGCGTACTCAACAGGCACGGGACGCTTACCTCAAATCAATTCCGATCTTTACCGAAAGGAAGGATGACCGCGCACTCGGGCGGGTTTTGCTCAGCCTGGCGGAGGATGAAGACGCCCTGGGGAATTTGCAGAGGGCGATCGATTCCTATCAGCAGGCCGCGCGGCTCCTGGCCTCGCAGGGTGATGGGCTAAGCCAGGGATTGGCGCTCGTACGCTTGGGTAAGGCGCGCCAGAAACTGGGAAATTCAGCGCAGGCAATTGAAGCGTTCAAGGCGGCGATAATCGCTTGGCACTCTACGAACGACAAGGCCGGCGAAGCCGCCGCCTCTCTCATAGTCGGCACGGCATACTTCGGGCTGCATGACTGGAAAGACGCACTGGAAGCAGACGCAGGGGCGCTTAAGCTTTCTGAGAGAATTGGCGATTTTTCAGGCCAGGCCGCGGCGCTCATCGGATTGGCCGGTGTCTACTCCAACGTCGGCGACTACGCGAAGGCCCGGGACCTGTCTCTTCGGTCGATATCTTTATTACAAGGGAATCCGGTAGTGGTGCGCAAGGCAACGGCTCTCATCGTGGCAGGAGAGAGCTACAACGCACTTCACGATAGCGGCAGAGCTCTCGAGTACTTGAACCAGGCACTCCTGCTGGACCAAAACAATCCCTCGGCCAAGGCTGGGGTTCTAGCCTCAATGGGCGAAGTCTACAGCGGCATGGGCGACCAGAAAAAGGCGCTGGCGCTGGAGCAAGAGGCCATCGACATTCTGCGCCCGCTCAACGACCCAGCACCAATCAACAAAGTTTTGAATGACCTTGGACTGATTTATTCCGCTATGGGCAACAAATCGCAGGCTCTGACATCCTTCGAGACATCTCTTGCGAGCGCACGGTCGAGAAACGATCTTCAGCAGCAATCGGCAACCCTGAACAATCTGGCACAGACCCATCATGGCTTCGGCGATACCAAGCAGGCCGAAGCGCTCTACATGGAATCGTTGGCCTTGATTCGTCAGGTCGGAGACCGCTATCAAGAGGCTTCAACGCTTGCAAACCTCGGCATGGTGTACCACTCGCTGGGAGACGAGCAAAGGGCCGAGGCTACCCTAAAAGAGTCGCTGTCAATCCACCGCGAGCTAGCCGACCGCCACGGGGAGGCGATCGCGTTGAGCAACCTTGCCCTGTTCTACAGCGAAACGGGAGAGCTGCAGAAGGCGCTCGAATCCTACGACCAGGTGCTGGCAATCTTCAAGGATGTTGGTGATGCCCCCGACCAAGGCACCACTTTGAACAATCTGGGGACTACGTATCGCGCCCTTGGCATGAATGAGCGAGCCCAACTGTACTTCCAGCAGGCGCTCCGGATCCGTGAGCAAACCAACGATGAGGACGGACGAGCAGTAACTCTCAATAACATGGCGGTCCTTGCACAATCCGGCGGCAAGCCCGACGAGGCGCGGGAGTATTACCGCCAAGCGCTGCATCTAGCCGAAAAACTGGGGAACCGCGTATTGCAGGCGCGACTGCTCTCCGGCCTTGGCGTTCTCGATAGCGACCTGGGTGACCAGCACCGGGCGCTCGATCAACTGCAAACTTCTTTAGAGATTGCCCGCCAGACGGGTGACCTCGACAGCGAAGCTTTGGCCCTGCATAACCTCGGCACCGTCTACGAAAAGCTTGGCGATATGCCACAGGCACTCGACAAATTTCACCAGGCCATGGCTCTTTGGCACCGGATCAACAGCGTCGAGGGGGAGGCCAAAACCCTGTACACGATCGCGAAAGTCGAGCGCAAGCAGGGCGATCTGAAGGCAGCTTTGGGTCACGTGGAAGATTCGATCCGCCTGAGCGAGACCTTACGCAGCCGTCTAGGTAGCGAGGACCTGCGGGCCTCCTTGCTGGCAACGACGGGCAATTCCTACGAGTTGGACGTAGCTATCCTGATGCAATTGGATCAGCTGCATAAGGGCCAGGGTTTCGATACCAGGGCATTCGAAGCCAGCGAGCGCGCGCGTGCCCGCAGTCTTCTAGACCTGCTCACCGAGTCGCGTGCCAACATTCGTCAAGGCGTCGATCCGCAACTGCTTGCCCAGGAGCAATCCATCAAGCGGTCGCTCAACGCCAAGGCTCTGCAGCTGCGAAAGTTCCCATCGTCTGAGCAAGACAGCGTTGATCGCGAGCGCCAGAATCACGAGATCGAAGAACTGGCCTCTGCTTACGAGGGCGTGGAGGCCCAGATCCGCATCAAGAGTCCCGCCTACGCGGCGCTGACTCAACCTCAGCCGCTCACGTTGCGCGAGATTCAGCGCGAACTAGACTCCGATACTCTCCTCCTGGATTACTCGCTAGGCCCGGAGCAAAGCTACCTCTGGGCCGTTACGCCCACTTCGTTCTTGTCGTATGAGCTGCCGAAACGGGAGATCATAGAAAATGCCGCCCACGAATTTCATGAGCGGCTTCCCGAGATTGCAAACCCGGAGGGCTTGGAGCAAGCCGCGGCGACGCTTAGTACCATCTTGCTCGGGCCGGTTGCTTCCCACCTCAAAAAGAAGCGCATGATCATAGTTAGTGACGGACTGGTGCAGGCACTCGTGCCGTTTTCGGCGCTTCCGGTGCCGTCCGCTCCGAGCGCTAATGCAACGGGAACTCCGCATGTGCTGCTGATAGCGGACCATGAGATCGTCACCGAAGCATCCGTGTCAGCCATCGCCGCGCTGCGCCGTGAGGTGTCCGGACGCAAGCTGCCGTCGAAAGCAGTGGCCGTAATAGCCGACCCGGTTTTCGATCTGAATGATGAGCGGCTGATGAATCTTTCTGCTCGGTCGGGCAGGGGTAGTGCAGGTAAAAATCAGCCCGGCGTTCTGTCTGCGGTGGTGGAGTCTGTGACGCAGGTAACCAGCCTCCAACGTCTGCTGAAGACCCGCGAAGAAGCAAAGAATATCCTTGGGCTCACAACGCCTGCTCAATCGCTAGCCAGACTGGACTTCGATGCCAGCAAGACCAACGCGGAAAGTCCTGAACTGGGGAGTTACCGCATTGTGCACTTCGCAACCCATGGCGTTCTTGACCAGGCCCATCCGGAGTTGTCTGGAATAGTGTTTTCACTCTACGATCAGAGGGGTCAAAGCATAGACGGCTTCCTCAGACTGAATGAGATCTTCAACTTGAAACTGCCGGTACAGCTAGTGGTGCTAAGTGCATGCGAGTCCGGACAGGGCAAACTGGTCGGCAGCGAGGGGCTGGTCGGACTGACGCGAGGCTTCATGTACGCCGGCGCGGCCACCATGGTGGTTAGCCTTTGGAAGGTCGATGATGCAGCCACCGCCGAGTTGATGACCCGGTTCTATCAGAAGATGCTTGGCAACGAAACACTGCGTCCCGCCGCAGCGTTGAGAGCATCGCAGCTTTCGATGAGTAACGATACCAAGTGGAAGGACCCATGGTTTTGGGCACCTTTCATCGTTGAGGGCGAGTGGAGGTGACAGCGCGATCACTCCAGACAAACGGGGCGGCGTCCTTCTTCCTGATGTGAGGGGACTTACGACCTCGTACGCCGGGCTCATGCGATCGAGGCTAAAAGAGCGTAGCTATGCCAAAGCTTTTCTTTTCCTTTGCCCTCTAACCGGCAATGCACGCGTGCATTCGCCTCGATCAGATTTGCCATGCATCGCTGAGCGCGGCATCTACTGTAATCACAACGTCGGTGAAGGTGCCATAGCCATGGTTGTGGTAGAGATAGTTACATTCACCGTCCTTGGCTAGAAAAAGACCGAGGGCTATTTCAGCCGTTCAGCAGGCCTGGAATCAAACTCAAATTTTGTAAACGAAGAATGCTCTTGAGAGAGGGCATCCGTTTGCATCAAAATGATAGCGGCCCTTGCGTTCAAAATTGCGAATCGCAAGGTCATTGAATTCGTTCCGTCGCATATGCTGTAGTTATTTAACATTCGGAGCGCGTCAGATCTCGTCGATGAGTACCTTGGAGAGCCAATGGAAAAACAGTTTACCGCCCAGCTTCAAACGTCTCCTGCAAAAGGCGGGTGGGCTTACGTTGTGATGTCAGACTCGGTAGAATTCTTCAGGACCGGAGGACTTGTGAAGGTTAAGGGTACAATCAACGTCCACCCATTTCAAAGTTCATTCCTGGCGCTCGGCAATGGAACACATAAGCTTCCGGTTAGAGCTGTCATCCGTAAGCTGATCGGCAAGAGTGCAGGCGACATGGTGACCGTCCGCCTGGAAGAGAGGCTATCCAAGTAGAGCGCACCGCATCGAGCTCTTACTTGATAGCTCATCTTGCTGGGATACTGAGGATGTCGCGATGTGGGCTGTATCAAGGAGAGGGCATTCTTCGCACCCCTTCATCATCAACCTAAGAAAAACTGAAAAGAGGAACCATCCAATGTCCGAGCACCACGACGCTCCCAAAGCCCACGAACCCCACGCTCTCCACGAAGAAGACGCAAAAGGCCCCCACGACCCCAAAGACATCAACCCCAAGATGGCGTCTGACATCGCCTACTGGTCGAAGGAGTTCGGCGTCACCGGCGATCAGCTCCACGAAGCCATCCGCGCGCATGGAACCCACGTCGAAAAAGTCCGCGCCGCCCTCCACCCATCCAAAGCCACCTAAAGGCGCACTTTCCGGGAGGCGGGAGCAGCTTGGTTTCAGAATCTCAGGGAGCGCAACACCTGACAACTACTAGCCAATCGCGCATGCCAACGCACCCGGCAACCCGCTCGCGCCTTTTACGGTATGCCAACGATTTGGATTCGTAGTGCCCGCCCTGGGTAGCCAAGGCACCCAAGAGTTCCCGCAACATATCGTACTGGAGCGTCATGCTTCCGCACTTGCCGGCGTTATCCGGACACAGTTGCGATCGCGTGGACGCTAAGTCTGCTTCCTGGCAGGAAATGATTGGGTGCCGCCGAGCGACAGGGAGCAAAAGGCCGGAATAAACTCTGAGAGAATCTCGCCGAACGGAACCTGCGCGACGAGGGAGGATCAATCAGCGGTCCCCTTATCCTAGGGTGTTACTAGGCCGGAATCGCCTCGATGATTGTGAGTTCGGCCTTAGTACTCCGTCTAGTAAATGACCTTTGTCTCTTGGATCGTTAAAAAGGAAAGCCATTCATACGGGCAGCGAAAGCAGCACGGCGCTACCGAAAGTGGCGTAAGCGGTGCGCCAGTGGAATTTCATTATGAGTTGGTGTGCGATCAGAGAAAAGGTGATCGCGCCCACGCCTAAGCCAATCATCATGAGCCCAGAGCCATGCCTCTACGCTCGTCGAACCATCGCGAGACTACGACCCCGTAGGGTACCGGGGATGTGCCACCAGAAACTAGACCAAGCGCGGCAAAGAAGAGATACAAATATGCGATGCGCGTGCTGATCAATGCGCTCGAGAGCAAGGTAGACGCAAAAATCAGGTTTCCAATGAGAATGACCCTACGGCCTCCAAAGCGATGAATCAGTCGACCGAAGAATGGGACGCAAGCGGCGCGACCGGCGTGGAAATACTGGCCAAGAGGTTTGACAAGACACCAAAAGATAAGGCGACAATCGGGCCAGTGCTGAAGCACAGCCCGAGTGAAGCGGTAGCTACGATCCACCAGCCGAGAAAGACTCTGGGGCGACGGCTCATCGGATCTCACTCCGCAAACTTTTATTTCAAGGGCGCGCGCACCGATGAAGTTTAACTACCACGATGCTTACCATCGAGTGCGTTGCGGATCGGAGCCCAGGGGCACCGGACGTATGGTCGACGAACCGGAAGTAATCCCGATCCGGTTCGAGCAGATTTGTAAAGGTCTTAGCAAATCATCGATTGCTTCTTCACTATTGCAATGCTATAGTCCTGCTCCAAACCCCCGGGACAATTTATGGATCCCATCTTTCTCCTCCAACTCGAATTGCATGGCTTTCTTATCTTATTGGCCGCCATCCTGGCCTTCAAGATTCTGACGAGACGAATTCGATTGAGTGGATTATTGGCTCGGAAGCAAGATGGCGGACAAATAAGTCCGGAACGACTCCAGTTACTTTTGGTAACAATGGCGATGGGCGCGAAGTACCTGAGTTCAGTACTGCACGCGAGCAACGGGGCTATGCCCGACGTGAGCCCAGACTGGTTGTACGTTGTTGGTGGAAGTAGCGGAATCTATGCCTCAGTAAAGGCGATCACGACGATAACCAAGAACTAATTCATGGTGGAGAGATCAATGACTATGATGCAAACAATTTGTGGTTATGGGGTGTGCCTTTTCATGGGGCTGCTCTGCGCGACCCTATTGTGGATGATCTGGACAGGTAAGATTGACCTCTCCACTTTGCTCACGGAGGCGAACGGACAGGCGAGCATGTCACGGCTTCAACTGCTCATCTTCACGCTGGTGGTCGCGATAAGCCTGTTTATCCTGGTTGAGCGCGGTACATCCTTCCCTACGATCCCGGATGGAGTGCTGACACTGCTCGGCATAAGCGCCAGCACATACGCGGTTGGCAAAGCAATCTCTTACAGCCGCGACGAAGGTGTAACGACTCCGGTTGAACGGGCAAGCGTAAGAGCGACGGCGCAGGCGCTTTCGGCTACGGGAGCAGCGTCTGTTGTTACCCCTGGAGGCACGGCGTCAACAGGTGCGACTGATACGGGACATCAGGGCAGCTAATCATGCGGCTGATCCTCGCGCTTTGATCCTGCGCTCGAGATTGGTTGAAGGGGGAGTGTGATGGCTCCAACTGGGACAGCATCGAAACCAGGTATCGTCGGTCTCTCGCCAATGACGGCGATCCGGACAATGGGCCCGGCGATTCCCCTTGCAATAGCTCTGCTCCATGGCGCTCTGACCGGCACCACGGCCAAACCACCGGTTCCTGTGATGCAGCAGAGCGCCACTTCACAGGGCGTTTCTAACGTGAAGTGTGGTGGTGGCACCGTGGACTCGCCCCCATGCACGGCCCCGTATCCGATGCTGCAGAAGGGGCATCCAGTCGACTGGTGGTTTGTCTTCAAGCTCAATTCAGGTCAGTTTCCAAAGTGCGGCGGGACGGACACGCGAACATGCCCATTCGGCGGCTCCGTGCAGACAACTCCTAACTACCTAAATTTTGGGCAACAGTATGTGTATGCGAGCAGCGATGCTGCCACGCTGAAGGATGGGAGCATGGATTGTCTGGGTACGACGACCGGTGATCCCGTGGGTGCTAGCTTCGACGAGGTATATAACGGCAGTTACCACTATGTTGTGTGGAATGATCAGCCGTATGGGGATCCTGCAGGCGAATGCAGTGGAAATGGATGCGGTGGGCCTTGGGGTCATTCAAAAGGGATGCTCACGTGGAACGATGCGGGGGAAGGATTTGTAATGCAGGTTTCAACGCCTTCGTGGCCACTTTCGGGCTCCGTGAAATTCCCTCGCAAGACAGATGGAAACACGCTGGGATGCGTGAAAGATAACGATGTTGAGGTGAGCCAGCACTTCTTCGCCATTCGGTTGAATAAGGGCGATCTTATCCTAGTGCTCGAAGGACTAAATAATGCCAGTGTAGTCACCGATCCCAAGAATCCACAGCTGGTCAATAACGGAGGGCCGCCGGATGTACAGCAGATTGTGAACGACCTCGGTGTGAAATCTCCTAGTACAACTGTGCTGACGGGAATGCTTTCTACGGGCGCAGAGCTTATTTCCAAGCCCTCCAAGCTGGCTGTACCGCCGTGGCAAATGGTTTCTGCTGTGCTGGGAGGTGTTTCGCTGCGTACCGCAAACTGGTGGACGAATCCCGATTCTTTGCCGTCCACGACGGCGGATACAAAGATGGGATGCTGGGATGATTCACTCATCAACCCCGGAGCGGTCGAGATCGCTACGAGTGGGCACTGGAAAGGGATAGGCTTTGGCCTCAAGGGAGGAGTCAACCCCAATGGCAACCACGCGAAGATCGGCGTGTCTACTTCGGGTAATAGCACCTATTCGATTTTTGGAGATATGAACCAGGAAGGCTCGATCAGCGGGACGAACTGCGCGGCGAGCCAGAATGGCCGGGGAGGAATGTTTTTCGTACTGAACAACCCTCAGCTTGCGGCGAGCGTCACTGACCTGATCGCGGGAGAGAGCGCGCCGCTGGCGCCTGCTGGGAAATGACAATAATCTTTTGAGGTAGACAGATCGAATCGAGGCCACCTCAATTAAAAGTATCCACCTTGAGACCACAATTATGTTGGAAATACGATTTAGGCAGTGTTGATTTACAGATAGGTCTAGGGAACCCGGCTATGGTTGATGAAAGCTGCGCCGTCCAAACCAAAAATTGCATGGCAACTATTAGTCTCGTAGACGGCACAGTGTCCGTCGGACGACCAATGTGGCGGATCAGTCGCAAGCTTTATAACCCCGTAGCTTGCTCCCACCAGCTGTAAATGAGGATTGGCTCCGCTGCGGGGTAGGTCGGTGATTTCAAGCGGCGAGCCGGAGGCGTTCCGGACTGTGAGGTTTTCCACCAACGCCGGTCCCTCGCTCCCGCATCGCCAATAGCCCGCCCGAGAAGATCGGGCTGCGGACAATGCTCAAAGTGTTGCAAAACTCTCAGCTGGGTGTGTACCTCGCACGGCGGAAGCAATGCCTGAGAGCCCGAAAGTGAACCCGGGTCGAAAGAAGATCGGGGCCAGGTAACAGCGCTCGGGGCGCTAGGGTGTTCCAAAAGGCTGTCTCAGGGTTTAGAACTCTCGGAACGTGCACGAGCAAGCCTCTTGGGAATGCTCTTCTTGGAGATGCATCTTGGCTCGCAGTCTGCGCTGAACTGCATGACATGTGCAAGCAGGCGTCGAACGTCTACGCGAAGCGAGATTTTAATGGACTGAGCTAGTACTTGACAGGGCGCGACGCCGACGGGTCAACGCAGACACAGTATCACTGATCAGGCAGCATCTGGCCGCCAGTCTGGCACTGATGCCGTTTACTGAATATGGCCCACGGTCGACGGTGAGCATGAGAAAGTTATCAGGGGTTATTGGGAACGAATCTCAGTGAATTCCCCGATTGTGGACTGTGCGTTGCAGTTTGATCCTGATAGGTAGAAATGTTGCACGGTGTGCGCGCTAGTAATCACGCACCGCCAGGGATCGACCCCTGTTGACGAAATCATTTCCGCTGAACCATCACTCTCAGGGGTGGCAATGCGTCCGGTCTCACAAGGGCGGTCTGGTGAGAAAAAGACAATCTGTATGACCGTAGTACGTATGCCAGATCACAGTGATCTGGTCGCTCGTATAGAGAGCGTCACCGGGAAAAAGCCGTTCAACATCCTAGTGGAGCTCGCATCTGTAAGAGGACTCATGACGGTTGAGGAGGTAGCTCTACTCCTTCGCAAGTCGGAGTCCACGATCTACCGCATGGCTCAGAAGCGACGTATGCCGTCTCTCATGATCAGCGGTTGACGGATGTTCGATCCTTCGGCTCTCGCCTTGTAGCTAGTAAAGAAGGCTCCAACCGGCCTGCAGCCGCCAGGTGTCGAGCGCCTCGCGCGGGGAGGAGCCTACCGGACACGTCACTCGCTTCCCGTCTTCCCGCCAGCAGAGGTAGTACGTTCCGGTCTTTGACCGCTCGGGTTTACTGTGGATCAGGACGAGTTCCGGATTCGGCTTTCCCTTGACTTTCACGACCGGGAAGGATTGCCATTTTCCGTCCAGCGCGAGATACTTCAGCAGGTTCACTTTTGAACCGAGCTTACGAGCCATTTCTACCAGTTGCGCCCTCCGCTCTGGATCTCATGCGCCTTCACTGCGGACAGAAATTGGGACTTTCACCACTGCAGACATAGCAAAATGGCTAGTAAAACAATTAGTAAGGTCAGATCAATTCTGTAAGTAATTGGTTATAATGGCGGGAGTAGTTCAGTGGTAGAACGCCAGCTTCGCCCTAGGAAGAAAAGCCAGTTTCAACGTAAGCCCTTCAGAATCAACTAAACATCCTCAAATACAACAAGTTATGCGCCATGTAGCTCGCTTGCATCCTTAGGCAGATTTAGGCAAATATGGCAGTTTTAGGCACTTTTTGAGTGCGTGGACAGTAAATTTGGACAGTAAAGCAGGGTGTCGATTCAGGGCCCGCGATCGGTCAACATCGTTCTCAGGTACGCACCAAGATTTACGTCCATGATGTGTCTCTAGAGAGGTCGCTTCGGGTCGGTGATTGAGGCTCGCGGTCTGACTTCGCGGGCCGGGCGGAACCCGATGACGCCTTCATGTGAATGCATTGCATAAAGGCGGGGCGGCATGAGGGATTCCTGGCGGCTGTTCTTGGAAGAACCGTGCTGGCGCACAACCCATGGAGCGGTACTATCCAACTTGCTCGATCCCGCAATTGTAACGAGCGTCACAGACGAGCTTTCAATCAAGAGTTAACCTACGCTCTGCCCAGCGCAGCGTAGGCCGGGACTATCTTGATCTTTCGACATGATGACATCGGCGTATTGAAGGGCAGTATAGGATTCCGCAAGGATTTATGTTTACCACGAATTTATCGCCGAGTGAGCCTCTGCTCAACGGTCCACATGCAAGGAGCACCATCATTGAATTCTCTCGATAATAGGCTCTCACTACTTGGGGTATGTCTCTCGGCGTTTGTCGTGTGCCTCATTTGCCCGGTTGCGCCGGCGCAGACAAACGAATGGGTTTGGATGGGCGGGAGCAATACCATTTCAAACAGTGCTAGCGGTGGGCAACTGGGAGTCTACGGCACATTTCGAGTGCCGGCACGTTCAAATACTCCTGGTGGTAGGCAACAGGCATCGAGTTGGACGGACAACAATGGCAACTTCTGGCTGTTTGGAGGGTTTGGATTCGCTTCAAATGGTTCCGGCGATCTAAACGATCTTTGGGAGCGCAATGCATTCACAGGAGAATGGGCGTGGATGAGTGGAAGCAGTGACTTTTCCAATGGTAATTACGGCAGTCCCGGCGTCTACGGCTCATTAGGCGTCCCCAACGTTAGGAATGTACCTGGGGGTCGAAGGGGTGCAAGCGGGGCAGTAGACCACAACGGGAAGATCTGGCTTTTTGGAGGCCTCGGCTATGGTGATGTGGTCTACGAACCGGCGGACTACAATCAGAATGATCTTTGGGAATTCGACCCTTCAACCAATCAATGGACTTGGCTGTCGGGGGGCGAAATCCGGAGGTAGTCGGGGTGTATGTGGCTCCCTGGGTGTCGCGGCTCCCGGAAATGTTCCTGGGGCCCGATCCGGCGCCAGCAGTTGGATCGACGGCAGCGGCAACTTTTGGCTCTTTGGCGGCAAAGGCATCGATTGCGGCGGGACAATTGGATATCTCAATGACCTCTGGGAGTTCAGCTCATCAACTAGTAACTGGACATGGATGGGCGGTCTAAGCGATATCTCGAGGCACTGTGACTCGCACATTGGTCCTGTCTGTGGTGCACCGGGGATTTATGGCACTCTGGGTGTTCCGTCGTCGGCGAATATACCAGGAGGACGCTTGAGCGCAAGCGCATCGATCGACCGAGATGGGAATTTTTGGCTATTCGGAGGAAATGGCTTTGATGCGAATGGCGCGATGGACCGTGGGCAGAACACGACTTCGTGTTCTCAACTAGGAGGCACGTGCCTTCTCAATGACCTCTGGGAGTTCAATCCTCTGACGCACGAATGGGTTTGGATGGGTGGGACGGACGTCGTCCGATCGAACTATCCCGGCCAAACTGGAGTCTACGGTACCTTGGGAAGTTCTGCACCCAAGAACATTCCCGGGGGACGATCAGAGGCCATCTGTTGGGCAGATCATGGCAATCTCTGGTTATACGGCGGATCAGGTTACGATTCCACTTCCGCCGAAGGAGCAAAGAGGCTCAATGACCTCTGGAAATACCAGATTTCTTCAGCCGAATGGGCGTGGATGGGCGGCACCAACACCGTTGGGCTCACGGGATTGGTTCCGACGGTATATGGATCTTTAGGTGTTGCTGATGTGGCGAATACGCCAGGAAGCCGCGTCAACTCGAGCGCTTGGTTCGATATTAGTGGCAATCTCTGGCTCTTCGGGGGATATGCACTAGACTCGACAGGCTATCGAGGAAATCTTAACGACCTATGGGAGTATCGGCTGTCTACAGTGTTACCTGGAACAGCTGCTCCGATCTGTAATCCTGCGGCAGGCGATTATAGTGCACCGCAGGTAGTTTCGATCTTGGACCAAACTCCAGGCGCTATCATCTACTACACGACTGATGGCTCTACGCCGACCTCCAATTCAACGCTGTACAGCGGCCCGGTCACGGTGTCCTCGACACAGACCATCCAGGCAATAGCCACTGCGCAGGGGTACTCAACCAGCGCAGTGG
>JANXZS010000208.1 GCA_025355385.1 Acidobacteriaceae bacterium
CCGAAATGAAAACAGGGTATGGAGAAGTGGAAAGCAAAGTACGCTTTCCACTTCCCCACACCCTCGACGGCGACGAGATACTTACAAAAATCAATGCGCTACACTAACAATCCAACCGGTACAAAAGATCGGGCACTCCAGGTGATGTACTGCGTGTCATTCGGACTCTTCGCTGGAGCGAATGCCGCGCGCTGATCGGCAAACGAAGCGGTCGTGCGGTCATCATCGCCGTCCCCGTTGGCCGTATTCGAGCCAACGCCATAAAACTTGACCGCGTCATTGATGGCATAGTGACCCGCGATTCCATCGCCTAAATTCTGCGCCACAGCGGCGCCGGCAAACATGACTGGAAGATCTGCCTCGGGTGTATTTCCGTCCACATCGTAAAAACGAAAGCGAAATTTGAAGGGAATGGTCGTACCGGGAAGGCCCCCAGCGCAGGTCGCCGTGACGGAAGGCCAGAAGAGGTCCTGATTCTGATGGAATGCTGTCCCTGGAAAGAAATCAGTCGGCATTTCCAGATCGGGGGTGATCAGCGTCACGGCTTCGATCTGTGAGAATGCGATCTCTCGTCCGCCGAACGACTGTCCCAGCGTGGGATACTTCCGGATGGGCTCCTGCACGACGATGAAGAGTCGCTGGTGCAGCGTAGCGAAGTAATTGTTGCCGCCGGTGCGCTTGGCAAAACGCCGCTCGGTGATTTTGATCAGGGACGCAGCATGGCCAAACGGAAGCAGGTATCCTTTGTAGACCACGCGAACATACTGATCGCGGCCGAGCGTCGCCAGATGCGCCCACTCCTCTACTTCCAACTGGCGTTTGCAGTTAAGCACGTTGGAGGACGTGACCGCCTCCAATTTGCCCGGGTTCCACTTGCCCAGTACATCAAGATACCCTCCCATGCTGGTCAGCATCATCCGGGTTACGTTGACCGGCAGGGGTTGTCGCACGGGCTGCTGAGGCGGCGGAACGCTGCAGGCCGGAAAAACATCCGGGATATCGTAGTTCGTCGTCAGATGAACCAGCTCAATGCGGTCCTCACGGTCGAGCGACATCAGAAAAGGATTCAGAGGATCGACTCCTCCACCCGCTGGAGGAGGTGGGTTCAGCGGCGCATCCTTACTGAAACCATCGGTCCAGATGGCTCGCACAGTGCGGTTGGTCGCGGTGTTCTCATCGGCTCTTAGGGCAGCTTTGCCTTCGATGGTGATTCTTTTCAGGCGGGCTTCTCCGGCCTTTCGTCCGGCCGGAAGATGAGTCGTGAACGCGGAGACATCGTCGATCTGCAGGCGTTTGGGCTTCGTGCCGGGAGCTGCCGGCGTGGGATCCACTCCCAGCCGCGTGTGCCACAGCTCAACCGCCGGTCCCCCGTGCGACACAGGAATTAGTGAATGCGACCAGCGGCCAAGATCGTTGGGGGAAAGATGTAGATGCCATGGCATCTCGATGCTGGTCACCGAGAGGTCATCCTGTGTCTGCATCGGCGGCGCCGAGCTGTCGTGCGTCATCGCCGGCGGTTGCAGCAGCTTCTTCGCCACCGGCGCCACATAGGGAATCCAGCGACTCCAGTCGAGCAGTGCGTCGAGATGTAGCGGAATTTTCTTCAGGTCATTAGGAAGTGTGAAAACCAGCCTGGACTCACCCGCCAGCCGCGCTCGCATGGAGACGGTGGGATCGAAGGGGTTCGCTGGAGGAGCCGGGGACGGCGAGTTGTAATCTCCGGTCTCCGGGAGAGGGAAGCCGCCGGAGCAACCTGTGCTGTCGTCCGAGTGAAAGACCGCTTCCTCGCCGATGTTTTGCGGAGGAAATATCACCGTGATGCGCGCGGGTCCAGCGCCGGTCGCTTCCACACACGGAGAAAGGCCTGGATGCAGCTGCATGTTCAGGAATTGGAACTTGAGCGACAGAAAGTCGATGGGCCGTTCGATGTGGAGCGCGTCCTGCTCGAAGAGCGGAAATGGCGTCACATGTTCGGAAGGCATTAGGTGCAGCATGCCCCAGAGCCGTTCGAACGGAGCTGTCAGGTCGGGCCAGATCGTTCGCGGACGATGCATGACCAGATCGGCCGAGTAATCGCTTTGCGGAAAGGAAAGCTTATGGACGGCTGGATGAGCAGAAGGAGTGGCTTTGCCGGAAGAGCCGTCCTCGATCAGCTCGAACTGCCGCGCTCCGCCATGCGTGTCTTCGCCGGAAAGCAGATAGCTGGCGCCCGGTCCATGCGCCCAACGCGGTGCCGCGTGGATATCTGCTACGAGCGCGGATGCCGCATTTCCGGTCCCCAGGGTGAATGCGAGCCGCGGACGGAGCAGCGGCAGAGCAAATGTGTCGCCTGAGTCGCCCACGAGCTGGGGGCTCGGTAGAAAGGAAAGAACGGCGACCTCCTTCTCCATGTCCGGCATGAAGATCGCGGAATGCAACGCGGACTGTTCACCGCGCCCCGCCTCAACCTGAAGGGCTGAGAACACATTCGTAGATGTCTCGTGCTGCAAGCTCCAGCCTTCACTCGAGCTGCGATGGAGGCTCACAGGCCACGGGGCGTCACTTCTTTCCAGCAGGAAGGATGTCGCGGGCATTCCTGTCTCGGCAGCGAGCGTGGTGGTTGTGCACAGGTGAATGCGGCAATAAGACGACGGAAGCTGAGCCTTCACACCGTCCACCCGCGCCACCATGGGACAGGCTATGGCCAGTTCCCAGTCCGGTGAAAGTTCTACTCGCGCAGACCGGAGCAGATTAAGAGAAAATCCATCGAAGGCATCGAGCCGCGTTGCGGCCATGTTTCCCACTGCCTTCTGCGAGCCCAACAACCAGGGAAGCGCGTCCGCACGAAGTGTGGTGCCGTTCTTCGTGACAATCTCGATGGTCCAAGCACCGAGGGATCGGCGAAAGGTGCATCGAAAATCAGCCACAAGCGCGGTGCCGGGGAAGAATGCCCGACGTAGGTCGATGACCACGGCGGAGTCCGCATGGGTGACTCGTATACGTGCGCGAGGACCGAAGGAGGCGGGATCAATGACCCACCGCGGCTGTTCGTCGACGAGCACATGAACTGAATCTCCTCGACGAACGACGCGGAAGCCCGCTCCGAGCAATGAATTGGGAATGGCCCCTAGCGTCGCACCTGAGGCAGAAAGCGTGAGAAACGCGCGCCGCGTTAAATAAGGGGAGTTGATGGTGGCCTCCGCCGGGCCGGAACGGTAGCACAACTTACGCAGAACTTCCAGATTCAGACTCGAACGTTTCTCCACATGAGCCTCGGAAAGAGCGAAATTCGAAAGCGAAAAGATGGCCCTAGTGAATCTGAAAGACCTTGTGCGCGACATTCAAGAAGCCGCCGAAACACGGGAACCGCGAACCCGGAAGAGATTTTTTGGTGCTTTAGGCGTCTGGGAACGATGACGGAGATACTATCTCATTTGTGTTTGGTATTAAGTGGAAAAGCAGTCCTAAATACCCTCACTATCGTTTTCAGCAACAGTGGATGACCTCTGACGATGACCCCGCACTATTGTTCACTTTGATTTGTGTGCGGAAGCTCGATGGACCTTGAAAAAGAAGACTCCAACTATGCTTTGGATCCTTTAACTAACCAGCGTCGGAGTCGAAGTTGGACCGCGAGCAGCATAAAAGAGAAGTTCTTGGCATCATCGTCAAAGATGAGCCAAATCGAAGATGAGCCAAGCGAATGGATGTAATTTACACATAAACTTACACATTTCGTGTACTGTACAGTATAAGTCGCACATTGCACTAAGATTATCGGCAGACACAGCGGACTTAAAATCCGCAGACCTTAACGGGTTGTGGGGGTTCAAGTCCCCCTCCGGGCACCAAGATAATCATATTAAAATCAATAATATAGAGTATTGATGTGTGGAAATATGGCCACGCCGTGGAAAACTCTGCTCGTGCTTGGTGGCTGTTTTGATGGCTGTTGGTACCTTATGCAGTGACGATTGCCGTAGACGAGATCCGGTCGACTACTGACTGGGTGTGTTGGGGGCTCAGATGGGAGTAGCGGGCTGCCGTAACAATTGTCTTGTGGCCAGCGGCTTCCTGGATCTCTTTCGTCGTGGCACCCGCCTGATTCCGGCATTATGAAGTGGCTTACTTCGGCG
>JANXZS010000226.1 GCA_025355385.1 Acidobacteriaceae bacterium
GCGGCGGGAGTGGATGGGGTCTTCCTTGAAGTACACAACGATCCGGCAAACGCCAAGTCCGACGGAGCGAATGCTCTTGACCTCAAGAACCTGCGCGGACTGCTGACGACCTTACTGGCAATTCATGCCGCCGCCAGATAAGAGCGCTGGACATTTGCGACGGCCCCGCTCCTGTCGGAACTCCTGTGAATAGCCTGCGCAAGCGTCCATTCCCGCGGCTGAAGCAAAAAAAAAGGCCCCTCAGGTGAGGGGCCAATCTGCCTTGGTTCTCTCGTTGTGTGAGAGCTTGTTTGCGGGCGGCATCTTGTTTTTTTCCTTGCCGACCGTGTGCAACGCAACAATTGTGAAAAATCCCGGGGGAGGGTCTTTTATTGTTGCGTTACACCTGACGGTGAGCCAGCATCTTTTGGAGCTGAAGTCATCGTCGCTAAACTGTTCTGCATCAGGCTGACGTGAACGACTGTTCCGCGCACGCTGCCGGTGCTTGACTCATACTTTGCATTACCCATCGCTAACTGATGAATGCGATAAACCGGAACCTGATGTTCGGTGACCAGATACCGCACCACCGCATTCGACATGCGCTGCGAATTCTGGATGCCTGCCTGACCTGCTGACCGGGAGTACCCCTGAACCTCGAGGATGTAGCCCTGCTTGCCGTTGAGTTGGCCAGAAATACCGTCTAATGCCTCTTTAGCCTTTGCATTGAGAGTGGCTTGGCCCGGGCGGAAATGAATCTCAGTGTCGGTTACAGGTTGATACTGATCAAGATTGGAAACGGTGGTTTGCAGTTGCCCGGTATGGGTGGTGGCCTGCTGCGCTACCTGCTGCGCCTGCCCGGCACGGGTTCCAGCTTCAGCCGCCTGTTGAGCAGCCTGCTCGGCGGCGGTCTGCGCCTTGTGTATTCCCTGTTGAGCCCGTCCGTCAACATCCTTGATGTCGTTCGCATTTTTCGCGTTTAACTGGTCCAGCTCGTTTAAGCGATCTTTCACCGGACCCAGTTGACGACCCACCCACTTCTTACGAGCGAAGGGATTAACTTTACCCCAGAAGCCTTCGTTGGATTTCATCTCCAGCGGCTGGCCCGTAGCGTAGGTGCCTTTATCGTCGGGGTTCATTGCCCCGGGGGTCTGGGCATTGGTGGTACCCGTCTGCACCTGCGCAGGCGGTGTGGTCGGTTCGGTCTGCTGCGCCATTGCTGGAACGCTGAGAGAGCCGACCAGAATTAGGACGGCGACAGCCTCGCGTGTCAGGATGGAATCGAATTTTGAATTCATACTGTTCATGGCCCTCAGTATTCGGATCGCAATCGCCCTTACATTTGTCAGGCGGAATGCCTTGGAGCAACACTTTTCATTCACACAGTGTGCAAGTGACTAGCCAAAGTAGGAGTGGGGAATTGCAGGAGATCACTAAGCATGTTTTGTTGTACTTAGCCACGATAGGGCGAGTTTTCCACAGATAGGGCTAAGCGAGTCCCTTATGGGAACCGACTACATTTTGCCGGGATCGAGAAGTTTTTGCTCTCTCTCAAGTCAGAATTTGCATTATCAACAACCCGACCGGCGCTCCAATCCGGCTACTTTCCTTGTATTTCGATGATACGGAGCTCGGGGTACTGCTGATTCCAGTCCATTGTGACGTGATCAAAAATCAGACGAAATTCTCTCTTGTCGCCGGGCCGGATGGGCGCAGCACTGATCGGCTGAGTGTCCACGTAGGGGTCGCGCGTGCGAATCAGGGTGATCGCCATGGTGTCCTTTTGCGAAAGTTCCCCTAACTGGTTGCGGAAGGCGATCTGAACCACCGCTCCGGTCACCGTTTTTGACCCCGTGTTGGCAACCTGGCCGTCGATATAGGTCACTTTGCCGCCTGCGAAGTTGGACGCCTCACTCATCTGGAGATTCGTAAGCGGGAGACTGGCAGCATAGGGATCGGCGGCGGTCAGAGTAGCACCGCTGGTCGCGGGTCCCGGAGGGCGACGTCCAGTGAAGACGAGAAGCGCCGCCAATCCGAGCAGAATCACCCCGCCGGCAACCACCCAAGGTAGCCAGGAGTTCTGCGTTGAACTGGTTTGGGAGTTTTCGGGACTTGAGAGGAAGCTGGGATCATCCTTCTGGTTGGATTCCATAATGACCGCGATTTTACAACGCCCACTTACCCGCCAATGGGGTTAGTCATGATCAAGTGTCACTTTGATGGAATTTTAAGACGTCATTGATGAAATGTTCTGCCGGTGTGAGGCACCATCGTGATGAAAGCGTTGCCCCGGCCGATAAGAAGCAGACAGGTTGGATCCGAGCGCCGGGCAATTGCGTATCCGAAGGATAGAGAGTGAGGCCGAGGATGTATCAAGCCAAAACTATGAAGTGCTCCGAGATGCCCGGCACCACGCCCCCGCCTCCTGTGGGCGACCCGTCCCACGCATTCTGGTCCTCCAACCGTGCCGACTACATTTACCAGGCAGCGACGTTGGCGGCGGCTCTGCTCGTATTGATGTCTGTCTGAGTGCCATCGCGTGCCCTCGTAACGGGCAGGAGCGCGCTTACACCGGATCGCCGAATCGCGCCTTTTGCACCGTCCGGCGCAGATCCTGCCCGGAGATCTCGATAGTTACGCACATCTCCGACAACCGTGAACGCATCCGCTCGCCGATTCGGTCCCCCAGTGATTCTTCGCGCTTATCGCCAGTTTGCGACGGAGTGCCCGGCGCTCGATCCGCAAAATTAGTTGTAATGATCGTGGTTCGCTTCAGGTTGTAGCGCGTGTTGAGGATGAGTGCCACCGTGTCCCAAACCCAGTCTGTAGGCTTCTGCGCGCCGAGTTCGTCTATCACCAGCACCTCTGCTTTGAAGACTGGCTCAAGCACCTGCAACTCAGTAATGGCGACTTGCGGATTGTAGGAGTGCTGTATTTCCTTCAGCAACTCGCGGTAGTCGCAGAACAAACCCTCGGCCCCCTTCAGCATAACCAGCGCGTGGAGTATGCCGACAGAAAGGTGCGTCTTTCCGACGCCGATCGATCCGCTGAGCAGCAGCCCCTTACCTTCCGTGTTGATGGGATAATCCTCAACGAATTTCCGCGCCATCAAGTGAGCCGCTGCGAGCGAACGATCCGCGCCGCGAAAAGCGGTATCGTAACTGTCGAGCGAGCAATGCTCATAGCGCGGGGGAATCTTGGCCCTGGCCAGCAGGCGGGAGGCACGGGTCGTCAAGCGGCATTCGCACTCGTTGGCATAGCGTTCGCCGTCATCATGCATAAAAACCCGCATGCCAGTGTCACCGCAAATAGGACAGCTTTTCGTCATGGATCTTCAACCACAGTATCGCAGTTGGGGGCGGAACGTTGCCGGTGGAGGTTTATCACTTTAATTTCCGCCTCTCAACAGAAGTCGGACATTGCACTTAATTAGCAGGGGGCGACTACTAGGTTGCAATACCTTGAACCTCGAGGTATTGTGGTGTTCGATGGCAGCGCGCGATTCCAATCCGAACTTTATGAATGGGGTTCCAGAACTTCTCATCCTCAGGCTACTGCAACAGGAGGATATGTATGGCTACGAGATCGTTCAAGCTATCCGTAGCCGCACTGACGCGGTGATTGCGGTCGGCGAAGGTGTGGTTTATCCCGTGTTGCATGGGTTGGAACGCGATGGGGCGATAACGTCGCGGCGCAGGACGGTCAACAGCCGTAGCCGTATCTATTATTCCGTAACCTCCGCTGGATCGCATCGCTTGGCTGACCTGTCGGAGGCTTGGACCAATCTTGCGGCGGCGATCCAAGAGATGCTGACGGGAGGGCAACGTGAACAAGTCATTCTCTGAACTTCGCGAACGCTTGCTGCAGGCAGGCGTCGCGCCACGGCATGTGCGGCGCTATTTGACCGAACTCACCGATCATTTGGCCGACCTGAGGGCTGAAGAGGAACGCGCGGGCCGCAGCCCGGAAGATGCGGAATGCGCTGCGCTCACCCGTCTAGGCGGGACGGATAATCTGGCCAGGGCGATGATAGAGCAGCGCCAATTCCAATCCTGGTGCGTCCGAGCGCCGTGGGCGATGTTCGGTCTCGCCCCGCTCGTCCTTCTGGCTGTGGCCTACTTCGCTGCCTGTTTAGTCTTGTGGTCTGGTTGGAAAATCTTTCTGCCGGGAACCAATACGCCTTTCGTCGCAATCCATGGGTTCGCCATTTTCTATTTTGGCGTTGGCAGGTTGCTCTATTTCAGCGCGCCGATTCTTATCGGTTGGGGAATCGGACTCATCGCCGCCCGTCAAAGACTGAAGGCGGTTTGGCCCACTATGGGCCTATTCCTGATCGCATTGATCGGCGGCACGGCCCAGGTGCACGTGAGTCGCCAAGCACTCCCCGGGGAAGTCAGACATATCAGCATGGACTTCACGCTCGGGCCTTCTGTTCAAGGTATTTCCTACGGCATGTCTCATGCCTTGGTCATTTTCTCGCTGGCGGTGCTGCCGTATCTCATTTGGCGATTCCAGAAGGCCTACACCCCTTCCCCATAGTCGCCTACTCGCGGACTGCTGCATGGGATCGACCCGCCGAATCCCAACTCCGTTCAGGTCAACTTGAGATGCTACCCACCTGTGCAAGTCATTGCCAAAGCCTTGAAAATTGAATAAAATTGGGGGATTGCAGGAAAGGTTCCAACGACCATGGCAAAGCCAGGAATTCATCCGAGTTATAACCCAATCCGTGTCATGTGCGCCTGTGGCCACAGTTTTGAGACCCGGTCGACCCACAAGGGCGACATCCACGTGGAAATTTGCTCGAATTGCCACCCGTTTTTTACGGGGAAACAGAAGTTGATCGATACCGCAGGCAGAGTCGAGCGCTTTCGCCGGAAGTATGCCAAGTCAGACGCAGGCAAGGAAGCAGCAGCAACAGCTGCAAAGGATGTCGTCAAGTAGTCGTCCGCGTTATTACAAAGTTCGCGAGGAAGAGCCTCCGCAAGTGCGGAGGCTTTTCTGTGTCACTCCACGCTCGACTTGGGCCACTCCGCCGAAACAGCGTAACTCAACATGCAAAAGCACTGGGATAATCCGTTGCAGCACACCATGCCCGCCGGGACGCGGGTGCCGGCGGTCGTCGAGATCGGCGGCGTTCGCGTCTCCCCGGCTACGGTTCTTGCTCCCATGGCTGGGGTGACGGATACAGTCTTCCGACGCTTCATTCGCAATGCCAGCATCTTCACCGCGGAGGGCTCGGCCGAAGGCGGAGAGAATCCATCCGTAGACAAGCCCGTAAGCAATCAGCAGTCTGGCTGTGGGCTCATCATGACGGAGTTCACGTCGGCCGACGGCTTATCGCGTATGCGTGAGACCAAGCGCAAACGTTACCTCACCTTCTACGAGGATGAGCATCCCATCGCGGCGCAGCTCTTCGGATCCAACCCGGAGACACTGGCCGAAGCGGCGCGCATTGTGGAGGCAACGGGCTTTGATATGGTTGACCTCAATCTGGGCTGCCCGGCAAAGCGCGTGGTCAATTGCAACGGTGGCAGCGGCCTTCTGCGCGACCTTCCCCTGATCGCGAAGATCTTTGTGGCGGTGCGCGGGGCAGTCAAAATTCCCTTTACGGTGAAATTTCGCATGGGCTGGAACGACAACCAGATTGTCTGCGTAGATCTGGCGCGACTGGCGGAGCAGAGCGGCCTGAACGCTGTGTCATTGCACGCGCGCACCCGCGAACAGGGCTACGCAGGGCAGGCGCGCTGGGAATACATCGCGGCGGTCAAGGACGCGGTGAGCATTCCCGTAGTGGGCAACGGTGACATTCGCACTCCCGAGGACGCCTGCGCCATGGTGGCCAAGACGGGCTGTGACGCCGTGATGATTGGCCGCGCGGCCCCATCGAATCCCTGGATCTTCCGCCAGATTGCGCAATACACCGCACTCGGCCGCTACGACCAGCCGACCAATAAAGATCGCTACCGCATGATCCGTGGCTACTTTCAAATGCTGCTGGAGGAAGGTCACGTCGAAGAAACCTCGGGCAAGATGAAGCAGTTCGCGACCTGGTTCACGCACGGAGTGGTAGGCGGAGCAGCACTCCGCAAAGCCATCTACCAGTCGAAGACCGGAGACACGGTACTCGAAGTTGTGGATCGCTTTTTCACGGAGCATGGCGACGGCGATGAAAGTCGCGTTGCGCAGGAGTTGCTCGCTGGAGACCCCTATCCCTTCCGCGACGACGCTGCGCTTACCTGCGGCGATTGACCGCCAGACTTGCGCGGAGTCCAGAGAAACCGCTAGGTTGCGGGCGATCCGCTATGTTTTCGGAAAACGACGGTACGCTTTTCACGCCAGTGCTCGGCGAGCGCGATGATGGTCCACTCCACCTCCGGCGAGACGTACTTCAACACAACCTCATTGGTTGGATGAATACGCAGCGCGGGGGCCACGAAACACAGCAGCGGCGCAGCCGTGGAGAGCACTGGTTGCGATGACTCACTGGTGAAGTAGCCATTGCGCTCAAAGTCTCCCACTGCGCCGTGCTCGCGACCCTGGCGATTCAGCCAACGCACTCGCAACCAATAGTCCAGCCCCTGTAGAGGCAGATGCAGATCTTCATTCGCCTTGAGTTCGATCACCACCAGGCGACCGTTTTTGTCCACCGAGAGCAGGTCGAGCATGCCGCGATCGCCTCTCGCAAAGGCAGGCACCTGGGTATAGATGAACTGCTGCTGTATGCCGGGGAGAATGTCTTTGAGCGAAGTTCTGAGGACAGATTCCATCCACCGTTCCGGCTGCAGGCGGTAGAGGGGATCGCTGGTGCTGCCGCCAGGCCGGCGACTGGCGGAGAGGCGGGTCAGCAGATCCACAAAAAGAGCCTCGGTATCGTCATTCAACGGAGTCTCATTCGCGCCCGCGCCGAAAGTAAGCTGTTCCTGGCGCGCAAACGAGTTGCCGCTAAAGCCTTGGCGCGCGCGTGCGAATTCCAGCCCGTGCAGCAAAAACGCTACTTCGGTCGGACCCCTCGGGAGTAGTTGCACGCGATCGCGCACTTCACTTGGCAGAAGGGAAAGCAGATGCGCCACAGATTCCCGGCATCGCTCCAGCGCCGTGTCGGGGCGAAAGGCGTGAGTCATGTGCATCTCGAGATTGCCGTCGTGAACCTCGATCTGGGTGAGCATTTCACTTTGCTCGTCCAGCTCGAACAGCTCCCACTGAGCCATGGCGATATTGAGTGCCGCCATGCGCGAGCGCGTCAGTTCCGCGGTTCCAGCGGGGACAACGACCTTCAGGCCCTGGAATAAGCGACGGTTGCCGCCGTGTTCCCGGCAATGCGCAAGCCACAGAATGCCGAGCGTGAGCACGCCGTCAATGGTGGCCTGCCCCTCGCTGGCATTCACGCCGATCACCGCAAAAGCATGGGTGCCACGCAGCAGGAATCCGCGCGCGTATGCTGGGCCGAAGCTGTGCTCGAGATCCATGGCTGTACGCATGCCATCCACTTTTAACTCAGGAAAGCCGCGCCCGAGAACGCGCTCCAGGAGGCGCATATATCGTGTTCGCGAAGCGTTGCGGGTGGAAGGTGTGCGCTGGTCGCGGTCAGCCATCAGTTGTAGCGTCTGTGGGCGAGTCTGACCGAAGCGGGTGGCCAACAGCCGCAGCATACCCTTGCGCGATTCGAGCCCAACGATGGTGCGCACAAGGTTGCGTTCCTCAGACCACAGATGGACGGTGCAGCGTCCATGCTCAGCGGAGAGCGAATAGCGGGCCGTTTCCATCTCGAAGAGCACTCGCCCATCTTCGTACAGGGCCGCGCCAGGGTGCTCAGCGAGAAATAGCTCGAGCGCCTTTGCGAACTCTGCGGCAGAAGTATCTATTACCGGAGGCATTGCACTGATGATCGGAGCAAGCCGCATTACTTGCAAGTGGTTTGGGATTTGTGCGGGATATAAGTCAGAACGTTCTATGCGCCTGAGCGCGATCCGCTACCAGCCGTTGCGCTTACGCAACTGAGTGATGTGGGCAGCGTGGTGGCGGCTGTGCCACGCGTACAACGCCAGCACTTGTTCGAGCGTCTGGCGGCCGTTTTCCGGATGGATATAGCCACGCACGAAATCCGCGTCCGACAGCGACTCCAGCAGGAGCGCCCATCGGGCATGAATGCCATCGATCATCCCAAGGGAGAGTTCCGCCGGCGCGGTATGGGCATCGACCAGACCCGCCCATTTGGCCTCGTCATACGCGTAGATAGTCGGCCACTCCTGTGTTAGCGCGTGACGGAAGCGCGAATACGCGTTCAGGTGACTGTCCGCGATGTGATGTACCGTCTGCCGAACTGTCCATCCACCGTCGCGGTATGGAGTGGCGAGTTGCGCATCGCTGAGGCCAGAGATTGCCTCGCGGACCGATGAAGGCAAAATGCGCAGGGTCGCGATAGACGCTGCGCGCTGAGCGGGGTCGGCAGTAGATTTTTGAAACTTTCCAACGGGATAACGGAGGGAGTCGAGGACGTCGGTGCTCATGCCAAAAAGGTAGCACGACGCGGGATGGAAAGTCGCTGGCAACTTGCTAAAAACAAACAGAGCCGCTGCTTCAAATGAAACTCCAGAAGCAACGGGCTCCGTTTTTCAAGAATGAAGATGTTTACTGCGCAGGCTGCTGAACAGCCGCTTGGGCGTGGTGGCGGTGGTGGTGGTGGTGACGGACTTTAGCGAAAGCAGACGAAGAGACGAGCAACATGATTGCGAAGAGCAACATCTTTTTCATATTGAAATGGTAGCAATAAAGCCCAGCCGCGAAGCGGCTTTTCCATCTAGGTGAATCTTATCGGGTAACACTTTTGTGGGCCGGCCACCCTCTGCGTCATAACCTTATGGTGCGTCGTTGAACAATTTATAAAGAGGTATATGAATCCGCATCATGCATGAGGAGGTGTTTGATTCCGATCTGCTCCTCTCCGCCGGAACAGAAAATTGACTTGGGCTTCACACTCCTTGCTCAGTGGCAACATCCGCCCTCCATCCCAGTTTTACAGGGACTGAATTAGATCTTTAGCATGTCTGCTGCCTTTTAGCAGAGGCAGAGAAATTGCTTTAAAATAGGGCTATCGCGCGTGGCGTTGCATACAAGCCCGGAACGCGAAGGGTGCCAATGACTTCTCCGACAATCGATCAGAAGCAGTTTTTTTATACCAAGTTTGGTCTGACAGAAGCGCTTCTGGAGCGTTGCCTGGGCGAGGCGCTGTCTGCGGGTGGCGACTTTGCAGACCTTTACTTTGAGTCGGTTGCGGCGACTGCGATCGGCGTGGATGAGTCGCTAGTCAAATCCGCGAGCCAGGGTGTGAGTGCGGGTTGCGGAGTGCGGGTGGTCTCCGGCGAACGTACCGGTTACGCCTATACGGACGACCTCTCGGCCGGGCGCCTGCTGCGCGCCGCGCGTACGGCAGCCCTGATTGCCAGCGGCCCGGCAAAGCAGATTATGGCAGGCTTTACCGAGACCAAGAAGCCTGACCTGTATCCCATCCCGGCCATCGAGGTCGACGTGGACCTGGCCGCGCGACTAGCACTGGTGATGCGCGCTGACCGTGCCGCGCGCGCTTACGATTCGCGAATTGTGCAGGTGCGTGCCAGCTACGCCGAGGAGTTGCGCCGCATTCTTATCGCGGCTTCGGATGGCACCTTTGCCAGCGACGCTCAACCCATGGCGCGCTTCAATGTATTCGTAATAGCAAAGGACGGCGACCGCAGCACCCGAGGCACCTCCGGCGGCGGCGGGCGCGTGGAGATTGACTTCTTTCAGACCGAGAAGACTCCAGAACACTTCGCCAACGACGCTGCACGGCAAGCCATTCTGCAACTCAACGCAGTGGCTGCTCCCGCGGGAGAGATGGAAGTGGTGCTTGGTCCGGGATGGCCCGGCGTACTGCTGCACGAGGCTGTTGGCCACGGCCTGGAGGCGGACTTCAATCGCAAGAAGACCTCGGCGTTTACGGGATTGATCGGGCAGAAAGTGGCCAGCGAAAAGGTTACGGTGGTGGACAATGGCACACTACCCTCCCGCCGCGGATCACTGAACGTGGATGACGAAGGCTCGCCGACGCAGGAGACGGTGCTGATCGAGAATGGCATTCTGCGCGGATACATCAGCGACAAGTTGTCGTCGCGGTTGATGGGCCTGCCGGATACCGGCAACGGACGCCGCGAGAGCTATCAGCACATCCCCATGCCCCGCATGACGAACACCTACATGCTCTCGGGCGAAGACAGCCCGGAGGATATTGTCCGCAGCGTGAAGCGCGGCCTGTATGCGGTGAACTTTGGCGGCGGACAGGTGGACATCACCAGCGGCAAGTTTGTCTTCTCCGCTTCAGAAGCTTATCTGATCGAGGACGGCAGGATCACATCTCCTGTGCGCGATGCGACCCTGATCGGCAGCGGACCCGAGGCACTCAAGTACGTTTCCATGGTGGGCAATGATCTGGCGCTCGACGAAGGTATCGGCACCTGCGGCAAGGATGGGCAAAGCGTTCCCGTCGGTGTTGGCATGCCCACAATCAAGCTGGACAGGATGACTGTGGGCGGCACGGGGAACTAACTGCCGAGGACACATCCTTGCACATTCGCCGGTTGCCCCACCTTCGCCGGACCCGTCACTCTCCGCGCTTTTTGTGGAAGGTCGGCCATAACGCTTCCGTTCAGTGACAGGCTTGACGCTGGAGTACTTATGTTCCGTGTGACGCCGATAGATAGCGATCACGAGCTTGAATGGCGCATCCAGCAGATGCTCGGTGAGAGCCTCGGGTGCGATGTCGAGGAACTCGCCGCCAGCTATCGCCTGAAGACCGATCTCGGCCTGGAGGGCGATCGAGCAGTCGAATTTTTTAAAGCCTACGGCATAAAGTTCGAAGTTGATTTGAAGGAATTGCGGGCAAGCTGGCCCTTCTTTTTTCGTCGAGAGGGCATTCAGCTAAGCCGGGCAACAACGCTGGCCCTGATCGTTGCGGGGAGCGCGGGCCTGCTGCAGTGGGCGCTATTTCCCCACTTCTCGGCTCTCGCAGGATTTGTAACAGTGTTTGGTATTTTTCTTATCATACTGGCTTCGTGCAAGATCGCCGAGCGATTGAACCGAGGCCCGGAAAAGCCGGGGATGCAGGAAATTACCGTTGGCGATTTGATCCAGGCCGCGAGAACCGGCATATTCAAGGTTCCAGAGGAGATCGAAGAGTGGGTATCGAAGCAGGAGCACTTTCATCCGTTGATTTGACAGCCAATGGTGTCACAGCCGTAGATCTGACGGCCTTAGACCTGAAGCAGCTCGCCGCCGACGTCGTCCAGAAGGCCATGCGCGCCGGCGCCACAGACGCCGAGGTAGTAATTCGTGAGGGCGATGAGTTCTCCACCCTGGTTCGGCTGGGCCAGGTCGAGACTCTGAAAGAGTCCGGATCGCGCGGTATGGGATTGCGCGTCTTCTTTCGAGCGAGCGGCGGCGGACAACGCACGGCCAGCACAAGCACCAGCGACTTTTCGCCAGAGGGCATTGCGCATCTCGTGTCCGGTGCGATCTCGCTCGCCGGGGTAACGTCGGAGGATCCATTTGCGGGACTGCCCGAGGATGGCGCCTACGGCGTGCTGGGGGGAGATCTCGCGTTATTTTATGACGATGTCTACTCCCTCCCGACCGAAGACCGAATCGCTTATGCGAGACGTGCCGAGAGCGCTGCGATGGAGACAGATGTCCGCATCCAGAATAGCGATGGCGGCAGCTTCGACGCTGCGACCGGGCATAAGGTTCTGGCGAATTCGCGCGGCTTCGTTGGTGAGAACCGCAGCTCGTACTGCTCGGTTTCCGCTTCGCCCATCGCCCAGGAAAAAGAGGGCGGCATGCAGCGCGATTATTGGTACTCCACCGCGCGAACGCTGGCGCGGCTGGAGTCGCCGGAGTCAGTCGGCATCGAAGCAGCGCGCCGCACCATTCGCCGTCTGAATGGACGCCGCGTAGCCACGCAGCGGGTTCCGGTGATCTTTTCCCCAGAGATGGCGCGGTCACTGATCGGCAACATCTTTGAAGCCGCGAATGGCGACAGCATTTATCGCGGGGCTTCGTTTTTCACTGGAAAGCTGGGCGAGAAAGTAGCCGCTGGTTCCATCAATGTCATCGACGACGGCACCATTCCGGGAGGCTTTGGCACCTCACCATTTGACGGCGAGGGCCTGCCGTCACGCCGCACCGTCATCATCGAAGACGGTGTTCTGAAGAATTACCTGCTCAACACCTATACCGCACGCAAACTCAATATGCACAGCACGGGCAATGCCTCTCGAGGTCTCGCGGGCAATCCCGGCATTGGTCCCGGAAACCTGTTTCTCGAGACCGGCAAGCTAACCCCAGAGGAAATTATCCGCGACGTAAAATCGGGGCTGTACGTCACGGAGCTGATGGGCTTTGGCGTCAACATGGTGACGGGCGACTACTCCCGTGGCGCTACCGGACTGTGGATCGAAAACGGAGAGCTGACATACGCGGTCGAAGAGATCACGATTGCGGGAAATCTAAAAGACATCTTTCAGAACATCGCTGCGATCGGGAATGATCTGGTCTTTCGCGGGTCTGTGGCCTCACCTACCCTGCGGGTCGAGGGCTTGACGATCGCGGGATCCTAAATGCACCCTGCGCCTCGAAGTGTGCGCCCGTATGCCAGCTCTCCCCTGGACCCAGTAGAATTGGCTCGTGCTGGCGCACTCCATCTCGTTTTCTAGCGCGGATGCCAGGAGCAGCCTGGTTGCTCTGCCGGAGCAGGCTGGGGTCTTTGCGCTTTTCGGGGCCGATCCTGCCGCCGAGCCCTACCTAAGCAAGGCCACGAATCTTCGCCGCAGGCTTACGCGCTTCCTGTCCCCCCAACCCGGGCAGTCACGGCGGCTTCAGCTCGCGGAAATAGTCGTCCGCATCGAGTACACTCCGACTGGTTCAGACCTTGAATCGCAACTCGCGCTCTACGATGCGTCACTCAGTGCGTTTGGCGATCGTGCCAACAGGAAACTACACCTGCTGGCTCCCGCGTTTTTGCGGATGGCGATACAGAATGCTTACCCTCGCGTATATGTAACCAGCAAAGTTACAAAATTAGCCGCAGACGCTCTTTTCGGACCATTCCCTTCCAGAGTCGCCGCCGAGCGCTTTTGTGACGAAGCGCTGAACCTTTTCCTGTTGCGTCGATGCCACGAAGATTTGAACCCCGATCCCGCGTTTCCCGGCTGTGCTTACTCCGAGATGAAGATGTGCCTGGCGCCGTGTTTCAAAGGCTGTAGCGACGAGCGATATGCCGAGGAGGCAGAGGCTGTTCGCCAATTCCTGGCCACCCGCGGTGCGAGCCTATTGAAACTGCTTGAGGCCGAGCGCGGTCGCGCATCCGAGGCACTGGAATTTGAAAAGGCCGCACAAACACACGCGCGCATGCAGAAGGTGGAGACGGTGGCAGAGCTAGCTGCGGAGATCGTACGGCCGCTCTCTGAGTTGAATGCCGTCATCCTGCAACCGTCCGCTGAACCGCTCCAGGTGGCAGTCTTCCTTGTAACCAAGGGATTGCTTTCAGGCCCGGCGTTTTATTCCACCGTGGGCATGCGCCATCCCAATGAACAATCAGGCTCATCTTCCCTGTTCGCCCATCCCACAGCCATGGAACCGATCCCCCTGGATAGCGTGGTGCAAAACTTAGGCGAACCGGCAATGCCCGTCACGGCGGCCTCTCGCGACGTATTGGAGCAGAGGCTTGACGACGCCCTCGCCGCGCTTGCAGCGTCCGACAAGCGAGGGTCAAAACGTGCTCGACAGGAGATGCTGGGGGCTCACCTCTGCCTGCTCACCCGCTGGTACTATCGTCCCGCCGCGCGAAGGGTGGGGGAGATATTTTTCCCGGGTGAGGATGGCAGCTTTGCTAGAAAGGCGATTCTTCGCGGAATTTCGCGGGTGTTCCGAGCGGCGCAGACGCCAGTTGAGGCACGTAAACCACTCGCTCCGGGCGCAGAGCCGCCCACTCAAACTGGTACACTGGAGGCAGGCGGGGAGGGTGTGAATTTGGCTTTCAAGAACGAGAGCAACCATGGTTGAACTGGCTCCGTCCATCCTGTCGGCAGACTTTTCCCGGCTGGCTGAGGAGATCGAAGCCGCTGAACGAGGAGGGGGAACCGTCATACATATTGACATCATGGATGGCCACTTCGTGCCCAATATTACGCTGGGCCCCCCAGTGGTCAAGTCGCTGCGCAAGGCAACGAAGCTCCCCTTGGACTGTCATTTAATGATTGAAAACGCCGATGAGTTCATCCCGGCGTTTGCTGAGGCCGGTGCGAACTGGGTGAGCGTTCACTACGAAGCATGCCGCCATCTCCATCGCACATTGGAACTTATCGCCCAGCACGGCATGGAGCCAGCGGTGGTGGTCAACCCCGCGACGCGGGTGAACCTTCTGGTCGACGTCCTGCCCATGGTGCACCATGTTCTTGTCATGAGCGTCAATCCTGGCTTTGGCGGACAAAGCTTCATCCCTTTTACGCTGGATAAGATCCGGCGGCTGCACGAACTTAGACGCGAACTAGGCTTGGGTTATAGGATTGAAGTGGACGGAGGCATTGCTCCCGACACTATCGCCCAGGTGGTAGAGGCGGGAGCGGACTTGCTGGTTGCCGGGAATGCGGTATTCGGCCATGGGCATCCAGAAAAGCATGCACGCGAATTGCTCCACGCCGCGCGCGTCGCAGCCGGAGAAGTCGCGTAATGATATTGACTGCAGACCGAGGAGACGTCGGCGAGCCACTCGCCGTCGTTGCAATCGGGCTGGCGTTTCAAACTTCTGAGGTGT
>JANXZS010000257.1 GCA_025355385.1 Acidobacteriaceae bacterium
CCTTCGGTCATGGTAGCGCCGTCGAGCAGCGCTTCGTCTCCCGTGACCATGCCGCCGTTGATGCGGGAATTGAATGCGTTGCCGCTTCCACCCGTGCTTACACCGGGCATCATGGTGGCGAGGCTGATAGACGAACGGGGCGCGCCTGCAACTGTCAGCGGCATATCATTCAGCGTTTCAGGAGAGATACCGCCTTCGAGGGTGGGGTTATCGTAGTTGATGAGCGAAGTATCGCCAGTGACCGTGACGGTCTGCGATTCAGTACCCACGGTGAGGTGGATATCGGCGCGGGCTGCCTGGTTGATGGAAAGCACCAAGCCCTGCTGAACGGTGGATTGAAATCCCTTGGCCGATACGTTGAGGTTGTAGGTGCCGGGGGTGAGGTTACGGAAGGTGTATTGACCCGCGCCATCCGACACATAATTCGACGTGAACCCGGTGGCGGCATTGGTCAGAGACATTTTAGCGTCTGGGATAGCTGCTGAGGTTTGATCTGTTACGGTACCGCTTAGCGAGGCATTGGTATCCTGGCTATAACTCGGATTCGTCACCGCCAACAGGCACATCCCAAGAAATGATAGCAACAGACAGCTCATGACTTTTGACAATCTTTTTGTCATAGCTTTTCCTTTTATTTGTTCTGATTCGTTGATCTTCATCCTACCGTCCGGAAATGGGGAGGATTTACTAACGGACAACTAACGCCGAGGCCACTTGACTCTCGAATTCTGATCAGATCTTCGAAGGGGTCGGAAGCTTTTGGGAAAGCGTTTTCATTTCCCTTGAACTTTCTATCATTTCTTCAAAACCAGACCTCATCTGCTACCTATGAAGGCGATTGCATTTTTCAAAACAGTCGCGAGAGAAATGTACGTGGTGCCAAGAAGGAGACGCAACACTAAAGTTCAAAGGGGGCATTAATTGTCAATCCGGGTGCTGGCTGTCCCACTGGTCTGGACAGTGGAATGCTGGTGGATCCGGATCCAAGTAGCGCACAAATGCCCAAGTCCCGTTTGTCTCGACCGCCCAGGATCATAACTTGTTTTTTATGAAAAGCTTGCGGTCCTTACGGCCGGGCACCAGCCGCGCGATCTGCGGTTGTCGCCCCTGCCGTGGGATACTCGATTGTGAGCGGATTACGCTTGCCCTGGCAGCGTATTTCGATTGAGAACTGGCTTTGGAGAACTGATGGCAGGCGTGACCAGACGACAGTTGCTTACCGCGTTAGCCGCCGGCATTCCATCCCTGGCCCTGCATCGCGCCTTTCCATTTGCTGCCGCTGCCCCCCCCAAAGCCCTTTTTGAGCCCATGCCAGCCTCGACGACGGGGATCACCTGGACCCACTCCAACGGTCGCTCGGCGGGCTATTACCTGCCCGAAACTACCGGGGCCGGCTGTACTTTTCTGGATTATGACAACGATGGGTGGATGGACATCTATGTGGTCAACAGTGGGGCGTGCGACTTTCTGGCTCCGAAGACGCCGCTGCGCAATGCGCTCTATCGTAACAATCACGATGGCACATTTACGGATGTAACGGAAAAGGCAGGGGTCGCCGGTGCGGGATACGGGATGGGGGCGGCGGTCGGTGACTACGACAACGACGGCTTCCCTGACCTCTTCGTCACCGGATACAACCGCTGCATTCTGTATCGCAATAACGGTAATGGCACCTTCACAGATGTTACGGAGAAAGCTGGCATCGTGACTCCGGGATGGGGCTCCAGCGCCGTCTGGTTTGATTACGACAATGATGGCCGCCTGGACCTGTTTATCTGCCGGTTTGTGGAGTTCAGCAAGCAGGCCAACAAATTCTGCGGAAACGAGAGGACGGGGGAGCGCTATTACTGCATTCCCAGCGTCTACCCGGCCACACGCAGCTGGCTGTTCCACAACAATAGCGATGGCACGTTTACGGATGTATCCGAGAAGGCGGGTGTAGCGGCATCGCTGGGCAAGGCCTGGGGGGTGGTCGCAACCGATGTCAACAACGACGGCTGGATGGATTTGTTTGTCGCCAACGACACGGTTCCCAATTTCCTCTTCGTGAACCACGAAGGCAAATTCAAAGAGCAGGGCCTTGAGGCGGGAATAGCCTACAGCGCCGATGGACGGACCCGCTCGGGTATGGGTGTCGACTCGGCCGACCTCGACCAGGATGGCTGGCAGGATCTATCACTCACTAACGTCGATCAGGAGATGTACTCGATCTATCACAACGATCACGACGGCAGCTTTGAGGATTTATCGCCATCGATGGGGCTGGCAAATGCGAGCCGCAGCATGAGCGGGTGGGGACTTCGCTTTTTCGACTATGATAATGATGGCAATCTCGACCTCTTTATCGCCAACGGGCATCCCGATGACCAGATTGAGGCGCACTCCGCTAGCGTGACCTATCGCGAGCCTCTTTTGCTCTTTCACCATGATGGCAAGAAGCTGGTGAATGTAAGCGCTTCGGCCGGGCCGATCTTTAAGGTCCCGCTCTCCGCGCGCGGGCTGGCGCTGGGCGACTTTGACAATGACGGCGCGGTGGACGTGTTGATTGCCATTAACAATGGCGTTCCCCTGCTGCTGCGCAACCAGGCAGCGCAAGGCAACCACTGGCTAGGGCTAAAGTTGGTGGGCAAGAAATGCAATCGCGACGCAGTGGGAGCGTTCGTGACCTGGAAGGCTGGCACGCTGCAACGTTCACGACTCAAGACTGGCGGCGGCAGCTATCTCTCCAGCCACGATCCACGCATGGTTCTGGGGCTGGGGGCAAATGCCAGGATCGATCAATTGGAGATTCGCTGGCCGCAACCGAGTGGTCGCGTGGAGACATTCACGAATCTGCCTATCGATCGCTATATGACCATCGTTGAAGGTGAATCGGGTCGTCCGTAGGGCAGGTTTGGCAGAACCGATTGCGCTCGATGGCAGGGCAAGGATGCGTGCAAATGGCGTAGAGCGGCGGTGGCCGCCGCTCTACGCCCAGCTGCTTACCTCGCTGCGCTCACGCGAAGCAAGAACACGCCGTGCGAAGGTACCGAGGCAGTGAAGGCGCCGCTACTGGATGACACGTCCTTGTGTGCCCACAGGTCTCTCGCCTTTACTGCTCCGCTCAGTTTGAGGTCGCTGACATTGACAGTTGCGTTGGTCGCGGCGGCGCCGCGGTTGAACACACCCACGGCCACACTTCCATCCGCAAGGGGCCGGCTCCATGTCTCTACGTCCCCATTGCCCGAAAGCCTGGTTGCCTGTTTGCCCAGCGAGTCCTGATCGATGGCGATGACTTCCTTGTTGAGGAGGATGTCCTTCGTCGCAGGCGTCATGGAGCGAATATCGTTGCCCGCGAGCAGGGGCGAAGCCAAGAGACTCCACATGCTCATGTGCGTCCTGTATTCATCCTCAGTCATGTGGCCATTGCCGATCTCCAGCATGTCGGGATCGTTCCAGTGTCCCGGCGCGGCATAGGGAGCCAGGGGACCCTGGCTGAACGCGATGGTTGACATGCTCTCCCAGCTGTCATTGATGTCGCCGGTCGTACGCCACAGGTTGGCGCTGACATCCGGACCCCACTTCTGCTCTTCTCCCAGGCCATACTCGCACAGGCTGTAGACGATAGGGCGTCCGCTGGCGGCAAGGGCATCGCCCATCTTCTGATAGATCGGTTGCAGGTCCTTGGCCTTATAAACCGTGGCGGCGCTGCACCAGTCGTACTTCAGATAGTCGATGCCCCAGGCTGCCCAGGTCTTCGCGTCCTGCTCCTCATGCCCGTAGCTGCCGGGATAGCCAGCGCAAGTCGCCGGTCCGGGGGATGAGTAGATACCCAGCTTGAGGCCCTTGGAATGGACATAGTCCGCGAGTGCCTTCATGTCGGGGAATTTGTGGTTGGCCGGCAATACTCCCTTGGCATCGCGAACACCTTCCCATGTGTCGTCGATATTGAGGTAGATATAGCCAGCGTCGCGCATACCGCTCGACACCATGACATCGGCTATCGCACGCACGGTGGCATCGTCAATCTTGTCCTGGAACTTGTTCCAGCTGTTCCAGCCCATGGGGGGAGTCTTGGCCAGTCCGTTGGACGGGACTTTGTGCAGTGCCGGAGGATCGATGTACTTTACCGTTGGAATCTGGTCGTCAGCCGCGGCCGGTTTGGCAACCATGGAGTCGGTGCCCCACGTGACTACGTGTAGATCGCTGCCCATCAGATCGCCGATGAGAAACGGCTTCTTATCCCCATCCGCAAACAACTCAAAATGATTTCCTGTGGCCTTCCCCGTTATCTCCAGGGAAAATCCCAGGGACTTGACGGTTCCGGTCAGGTCGTTGCCGGATTGCTGCATTTCCAGGATCATCTTGTGCGGCTGGCCATTGTCCATGATCTTGTCTACTCCGGCCCACTTTCCCGTGAGGGACTGGGCATAGGCAGAAGGCAACAGCGTGAGGCCCACAAGCAACGCGACCAGAATGGTGAGACTGTTGGTGCAACTACTCCGCGAACTATTCATCTCTCGTATCATCTCCACTTTCTCAATCCCTTTGGGGGAACTTGCAGTATCTGACTTCCGGATACGTGCGCTTCTCCAGCGATTCCCGAATTATTGTTCCAGGGTAAGAGCGCCTAAATTAAGATTCTTGTGCCGCGGAACTGGCTGCGCGGAAATCGACTCCTACTGTATACCTAGAGGAGAGGTCCTCTGCGGCACACTCATTCCTATGGACTCTTCACGAGACTATTTTCGAAGAGTTGCCGATGGGCACGCTGCTCTTTTGCGCGTGCAGGGAATCGATCGCCAATGAACGAGGGTAGATGAGAATGGGTGAGATCGAAGGCTTGAATGGGATCCCACGGTTGAAGCGGATGCAGGGATTGCAGCAATTGAAGGGTATTGTCGCGATTGCGGTATGTGCGATGAGTATGTCGCTGATGGCGCAGGATGCAGCCAAAGTGAATCAGTGGCCGTGGATGAACGCGGGCCTGTCCGCCGATGAGAGAGCGGAAATGGTGCTGAAGGAAGCGACGCTCGAGGAAAAGATCGCGTTGCTGCATGGCAACGGAATGGCGCATGTCGACCAGTGGCAGACACCGCTGACTCACTTGGCGAACGGAGGCGCGGGGTACGTCGAGGGAATATCCCGGCTGGGAATTCCCCCACTTTATGTCTCGGACGCGGCGTACGGCGTTCGCAGTAGTGGGGACAACGGCCGTTACTCGACTGCGCTACCCTCGAATGCTGGAGCGGCGTCAAGCTGGGACCCTGAGGCCGCGTTTGAGTATGGGGCGCTGATTGGGCGCGAACTGCGAGCGCAGGGCTTCAACATGTCGCTGGGCGGCGGGGTGAATCTTGCGCGCGAGCCCCGTAATGGGCGCACCTTCGAATACTTGGGCGAAGATCCGATATTGGCCGGGACGCTGGTTGGAAATCTGATGAAGGGCGTGCAGGCACAGCACATCGTCGGCGACATCAAGCACTATGCCCTGAACGATCAGGAGACTGGCCGCAACATAGTGAACGTCGTCATTTCAAAGCGCGCGATGCAGGAGAGCGATCTGCTGGCCTTCCACATTGGGCTGCAGATTTCCGATGCGGCTGCGGTAATGTGCTCGTACAACCGCGCGAACGGTGACTATGCGTGCGAGAATCCTTATCTTTTGAAGGAAGTGCTCAAGGGCGAATGGAAGTTCAAGGGCTTCGTACTTTCAGACTGGGGTGGGACCCACAGTACGGCAAAGGCTTCGGCGGCTGGTCTCGATCAGGAGCAGCCGATGGCCGAGTTTTTTGGGCCCGCGCTGAAGGCTGCCGTGGAAGCTGGCAAAGTGCCGATGGCGGAGATCGATGACCATGCGCGGCGCGTACTGCGCTCGGAGTTCGCCTCCGGCATCGTGGACTATCCGGTGCAAAAGTCGGTGGTCGATGCCGAAGGGGGCTTGGACATAGCGCAGCGCCTGGAGGAACAGAGCATTGTGTTGTTGAGGAATGAGAAGTCAATTCTTCCCCTTGATGCAAAGCAGCTACGCACGGTGGCTGTGATTGGACCCCATGCGGATGTGGGCATGATCTCCGGCGGAGGCTCGGCGCAGGTTGACCCGCCAATCGGCAATGCTATCGCCGCGCCCGGCACGCGCGCAACCACATGGCAACAGCAGATCTGGTTCCCCACCTCGCCCTTGAAGGCGCTGCGGGCGAAGCTCCCCAACGCGAAAGTTGAATTCGACTCCGGCGAGAATCCGGCCTCGGCGGCTGCATTGGCGAAGGGCGCGGATGTGGCGATTATCTTCGCGCATCAGTGGGAGTCAGAAGGCATGGACCTACCGAGCCTGTCGCTTCCTGACAACCAGGATGCGCTGATCGAGCAGGTGGCCGCAGCAAATCCGCGCACCATTGTGGTGCTGGAAACGGGTGGTCCGGTGACCATGCCATGGGCGGACAAGGTGGGCGGCATCCTGGAGGCGTGGTATGCAGGCAGCCGGGGTCATGTAGCAGTCGCGAATATACTGCTGGGCGAGGTAAATCCTACGGCGAAGCTGGCGGTCACCTTTCCCAAGAGCGAACAGGATTTGCCGCGTCCAGCGATTGCCCCGCTCTCGGCTGACGATATAGGGCAGGGCAGCGGAGCGGTGAACGGTGTGACGCATGAGGAGTCGAAATATTCCGTCCACTATGACGAAGGGCTGAAGGTCGGTTACAAGTGGTACGACGCGGAAAAGAAGCCTGTGCTGTTCCCGTTTGGATACGGATTGTCGTACACAAGCTACGCCTATTCAGACCTGAAGGTGAGCCCGGATGGCAGGACTGTGACTTTTACATTAAAGAACACGGGGAAACGCGCGGGCGCTGAGATCGCGGAGGTATACGCGATGCTGCCTGCCGCAGCCGATGAGCCGCCCAAGAGGCTGGTGGGGTGGGCCAAGGTGAAGCTGGCCGCAGGCGAAAGCCGCAGCGTCAAAGTGGACGTCAATCCAAACTATCTGCAGATTTTTAATGAGCAGAAGAATGGCTGGTTGACGGTACCCGGAGACTACACTTTCGCCGTGGGAGGTTCTTCGCAGGATCTACCGCTCAAACATACGCTGTTCTTACAGTAGAGCGGATTTCCATTTGCAAGGCACCGCCGAGTGGTGTTCCGTGCGGCTTTCCTGACGGAAAAGCCGCACACTCCTGCGCGGCTCCGCTGTACACTAGGAGCAAATCCACTCTAGTCAGGCTCATCGCCTTGTGGTCTCAGCTACATAAATGAGACCCAAGTGCGGCGACGCGAATGACGATGTGCGCTCCTGGCGGACCGATTTTGTTATCGATCCAAAGAGCACTTGACACCTATCCGAGGCGATGTGAACTACATACAAAGAAGTAAGTCCTACTTAAATTGTTTGACTGGTCTAACGATGATTCGCTGGGAAGCTAAATGGCTCTGTTATCTGGCACTCGTCCTATGTTTGCTGTCTTCGATCGGGACAGTGGCGCAGGGAGGAGTTGCGCTACCTGGATGGCAGGGAGTGGTGCGGAACGCGAGCGGTACGCCAGTCAGCGGCGCGGTGGTACGCCTGCGCGGCAAGAGCGGAAATCTCGATGCGACCGCAGGCGCGGACGGGCACTTCCTGGTGGCGGGCGCTACGGTGGGGCAATATCGGCTTTCAGTGGAGGCGAACCACCGCAAGGTTGAATATCCTCAAGCTATCGATGTAACCGCTGGTGGTCCGGCGGTGCTCGTGACCGTTTCAGAGCAGGGTGGCCTGTCAGTAGCTTCTCTGGTGGAACAGCGTGCGGCTACGGGTGGCGAGGAGCTATCCAGCGAGGCGGTGAGCGAGCTTCCGCTGAACAAGCGTGACTTCAGCCAGTTGCTGCTGCTGGCAGCCGGCACCATGACGGATGCCAACGGAACCACCAACTTTACGCAGCAATTTGCCATCAACGGGCAGCGTGGAGTGGAGGCGGTATTCGCCATGGATGGCGCGGATATCAGTGATCCTGAGATGGGCGGGTCAACGTTTTCAAACTTCAACGTGGATGCGGTACAGGAGATCCAGTCGGACTCGGGTTGGATGCCGGCGGAAGTCGGCCGGGGCGCAGCGGGATTTACGAACATCATCACGCGGTCAGGGAGCAGCGGATTTCACGGATCGATATTTGAGTTTGTGCGGAACTCGGCGTTCGATGCGCGCAACTACTTCGACCACTCCTCGGCGGCCCATCCGGAGAGAATTCCGCCGTTTCGGCGCAATGAGTTTGGATTTACGAATGGCGGGCCGCTGCGCATACCAGGCGTCTATGACGGCCGGGAAAAGACATTTTATTTTGGTCAGTACCAGGGCTTTCGCCAGGTTCTAGGGACGACGCAGGTGTTTCCTGTACCCACGGCTGAAGAGCGCACCGGAATGGATTCGACGGCTTACCCGGGCGATACGCTGCTGGTTCCGGTCGATGCAGGGGTCGCGAAAGTTCTGGCACGGTACCCGCTGCCCAACCTGGCGACGGGTCCTTATGGAATTCACACCTATGCAGCTTCGTCAAAGGTAGTGACCAATGCGGATCAGTTTTCCATCCGGCTGGACCACAACTTTTCGCCGAAGAACCACCTACTGCTGCGCTTCAACTACAACAATCTGACCGGGCCCACAACGAATCCTGACCAGACGGCGGTCGACCCATCGTTTGGAATTAAATATATCGACCGGCAGCGCAATCTGGTCGCCGCATTGACGCGCACGGTATCGCCGCGTCTCACGATGGCATCGTCGCTGAGCGTTACGCGGAGCACGCCTTCTTTTCCGACCGCAAACGTGACCGACCCTGCCTTGAAGTTTCTTGATGGATCTTATGAAGCATTCAATTTGCCGGCGGGATCGGTGATGACGGCATTTGGCAACCTGTTTCAGGGGCAGGAGAATATTTCGTTTACGACGGCACGTCATGCGTGGAAGGTTGGCGGCGAGATTCGCCTGAACCGCGACACTACATACTACGGCACCAGCCCCAACGGCGAGTACGATTTTGGCGGTGGCGCGTCGTATGCCAGGGCTGATATTCCATCGCAAAGCGGAACCCACGATATCCATGCGGGCGATGCTTTGCCGGATGCGCTGACGGGGCTGCTTTCGGGAAGCCCGTCGCAGTATACGGTGGGGGTAGCTCCCAGTTATTTCTCTAACGGTCCACACATTGGTCCAGCGGCCGCCAGCCGCAATTCCGCGGGTGTCTATATTCAAGACACCTGGAAGATGTCCAGCCGGCTAGTTCTCGATTATGGCGTTCGATGGGAGCTGTATACGCCTATCTCCGAGCGTGCAAAACGGACTTCCAGCTTTCTGAATACGGCGAGCGGACAGGAATATGTGGTCAATCCGCAGCCGGGATACAGGACGAACTGGAATGGCTGGGGACCTCGGGTGCAGTTGACCTGGAACGCGTCGGATCGGCTGCAGTTTCATGCGGGAGGCGCGGTGACAGTGATCCCCCCCAACATCTGGCAGGACAATTTTCTTACGGGGTCGACGCCATTTGCCGTCTATCCCAGGTTGACGGCCGCCCGGGGGGCACCTATTGCGTATGGATTCCAGATTTTGCCATCGCAATTGCCGCGGGCGTATACCCCGGGGGGAGACGACATTTTTGCCCACGGCGGGACCAAGGCGGTGAAGCCGAACACCGTGATGGATGTGGATCGGTATCAGAAGGATGTTGCAGCGCTTACCCCCAGCCATGTGCTCAGCCCACTAAGCCTGAGCGGAGTAGACCGCTCATTTGGCAATGGCTCTCTCTACACCTGGACGGCCGGTCTAGAGCGGCACTTTGGTACTTTGACAGCGGATGTCAACTACGTGGGAACCACCGGCGTCAAACTGCCGCGGACGAGTTTTCCCAACGCCTATCCCGGAGCAGATCCGGGATTTGCACCCTACACCGAGTTCGACTCGTCGGGTGCGGTGACGGGTGGTTTTGGCGTCGAGAATCTGATCACAGCGACCGCGCACTCGACGTATCACGCGATGCAAACCTCCCTCTCAGGGAATGTCGGGCATGGCGGGCCCAGTCTGCAGGCAAGTTATACGTGGAGCAAGTCGCTGGACGACACCAGTTCGGTCTTTGGCGGTTCTGGTGCAACCGGCGCTGTGTCCCAGTCGTACCCGCAGGATCCCTTCAATACTCACCTCGAAAAAGGGCCATCCGCGTTCGATGTGGGCCATGGGTTTACGGTGAGCGCGGTCCAGGATCTCCAGGTTGAACGGCTCGGGTTCCTGAACGGCTTCACTCGCAAAGCCACTGGCGGATGGCAGATGCTGAGTATCGCTTCAATCAATAGCGGATCGCCGTTTACGGTCTTCTCCGGCGTGCAGCAGACAGGCGCTGGTTCGAACGGCGTGGACCGGCCTGATCAAATCGCCAAGCCGCATCTCTCCACCGCGAGGAAGACGCGCGAAGACTATTTTGGGATGGGGGCGAACAATGCTTCGTTCTTCTCAATACCGGTCAATCTGCCGGGAGGAACGGGGCCCAACCAGGGCCGCTTTGGGATGCTGGGCCGGAATACATTTCGTGGGCCTGCCTTCTATAACTTCGACTTCGCTTTTATCAAAGACACGCCTTTCGGCAAGCGCAAGGGCGGCGCGGAGCTGGTAAATCTGCAATTTCGCTCGGAGTTTTTCAACATCTTCAACATAGTGACCATGGGCCTGCCGGCGAACACAATCAAAGGCGCTGGATTCGGAGAGATCAGCAAGACCGCGGGGAACTCGCGGCAGATTCAATTCTCATTGAAGTTCATTTACTAGCTGTAGTGATGGAAGCACCACCCCACCCAATGTCGATTAAGTCGAATGCTTTAACTTGTGAGGCTAGCGCAGAAGCAGAGCTAGCGTGATGTATCCAGCGTCAGCGATGTAGGCATTTTCCTTGATGAAAATGCCTGCAGAGATCTGTGGCTCACCTTACAGTGACCCTGCTTCTGCTCTAGCGCTTTCCCGATTCTCAGGCCGAGATGTCTACCGGCCCATTGTGGCGCAGCGTATCCAAGGAGCAGAGGAGATTCAGCACGCTCTGCAGCAATTCGCGTGCGTCCAGGTTCCCCTCGCTGTCGTCAAAAGCAACGTAGCGCTCGAATTCGGCAATGTAGTCGTAGAGCTCTCCGCTCGAGCGGGAACTGCGTGAAGACCGGCAGCCTTCGCCCGCAACCATCCTCATAGGCACGCCGGTCAGGCAGAAATGGGCTGCGGATGTCAGCAATTCCTCCTGCATTAACCGATCCGCCAGCCGCACCGCTCCGCTGGCATCCATATCCCTCAGATCAAACTGCATGGCTATCTCTTCGAGCACTCGGCTGGCCGACGTCGAGGCCTCTCCCTGAGGTGAGAGAAAGGAACGCGGGCGCTCGCTCATCGACTGAAATTCCGGCGACGGGAGCGCGCTGGAGATGGCGGACATTCGTTCCACTCGCATGCGGCTCCCCCTCCTTCGTGGGACCCTGCTACCTATTTCGGCTGCAGAACGGGAATTCTGAGGAGTAGGGCGAAAATTAATGAGGAGTTTCTAATTGTTGTCCGCTTTTGGGCCATTTTCTGTTGAACATAGACGCTGGTTTTGCCAAGCAAACACATCGTCGCGCCGAAGGAGTCGCCCGCAAGAACAGAGGACAGCGCCAGCTGTTCAGTCCAGCAGCAATCCACCCGTCAGTTCAGAGACGGCTTTCACGTAGTGACTCCGGCACCAGTGCTCCAGTCCCTTGGCGATGCGCTCTACGGCGCGCGGATCGGCATAGCTGGCGGTGCCCACCTGTACCGCAGTGGCCCCGGCGAGGAGAAATTCGACCGCATCCTCTGGCGTGTTAATCCCACCCATGCCCAGTATTGGAATGGACACCGCCTTCGACGCCTCGTAGACCATTCTGACCGCGATGGGCTTGATTGCCGGACCGGACAGGCCTGCGGTCACATTGGCAATGCGGGGGCGGCGCGTAATGGGATCGATGGCGAGCGCAAGAAAGGTGTTCACCAGTGACAGCGCATCGGCACCAGCGTTGGCGGCGCAGCGGGCCATTTCCGCGATGGACGTCACGTTGGGAGACAGCTTCACAATCAGGGGGCGGTTCGCCTTGTTTTTAGCCCGGGTTACCAAGTCGTCGAGCAGGCGCGGATCGCTGCCGAAGACCATCCCCCCTTCGTTCACATTGGGGCAGGAGACGTTCAACTCGTAGCCCGCAATGCCGTCCACCTGGTTCAGCCGGTCGATGACGCTGATGTAGTCCGCGACGCTATAGCCATAAATGTTCACGAAAATGGCGCAGTTAGGATACCGGCGCAGGGGTGGCAGCTTTTTTTCGAGAAAGGCTTCGACGCCGATATTCTGCAGGCCGATTGCGTTCATCATTCCGGATGCGGTCTGGATGATGCGCGGCGCCTGATTTCCGGCCATCGGCTCGCGGGAGAGGCCCTTAGTCACCAGGCCGCCCACGCGGTCGAGGGCGACAATATCTTCGAATTCAATTCCGTAGCCGAAGGTTCCGCTGGCGGCTACGATGGGGCTCGTCATGCTGATCCCTGCGAACTGAACATGCATATCTGGCTTCAAGGGGTCTTCTGACTCTCCGGGGCAGTTGCGGGTGAAGGGGGTGCAGTCGCTCGCCGGCCACGCGCAGCGGGTCGAATGGGCGCGACCGGCGGCAGCGGATGAATCGCCTGCGTCAGGATATGTCCAATCGAAGCGGAAGGCTGGTTGACGCCAAGCAGCGAAGCCAGGGTGGCGGCCATATCCACCGGCGCGACGCGCCCCGGGTAGGTGCCAGGGGTAAACGGAGCCCCAAAGAAGGCCAACGGTACATGGCGGTCGTAGGACCAGGGGCTGTAGTGGGTTGTCTGGATTTTGTTCAGGGCCTCCATCTGGTAGGCCGCAGGCACCACCATCACATACCATCCCCCGTTGTTGGTATAGCTGTGGGCGAGGATGGATCCGAACTCCGTCGGCGGAAATTGCCCCGCGGCCAGCTCTTCGCGAGTATAGGTGCGTATCACGACGGGTTGTGGCGGCAGCCTCGTCTCGGATGGCTTGAAACCGGGGTCCCCGGGGTTAAGGGCTGCTGGAGCATCGGCATCTTCACGGGGCTTGCTGGCTTCAGCAACGGCGGGCTGAATCGCGTTCTGAATAGCAAGCTCGGCCTCCAGCTCGTTGATGCCGGCGCGATCAAAAGTGGGCTTGTTGAGGGCCAGGTACGGCAGGCTCTGGTGTGGCAGGAGGTAATCGAGCCTCTCGCCGGGAGAGAATTTCTGGTTTATAGCCTCATTCAACGCAGCAGTGAAGCGGGCAAAGTCGAGGGTAGCGGCGTTAAGCCCAAGCTTGGCGGCCTCGGCCGGGATGGGAGCAACTCCATGATCGGCAGAGAGCGTGATCCAGACATTGGCGAGGCCCCCGTCGATGTTTTTATCCAGCCAGCTGAAGAAGCTGTCCAGATCCGTGTCCAGGTGATCCACCATCTGCTTTTCTAATTCGGAGTCGGGGCCGACC
>JANXZS010000295.1 GCA_025355385.1 Acidobacteriaceae bacterium
ACACTCGGGCAAAATCTTTGTTCCGGAAAGCGTGGCATACATGCCTGCAGAAGTCTCTTTGGCTGAAATCAAACGTGCGCGGGATCGCATCCATGGTTTCATCTACTGCTCGCCCTGCGCGCACACCGAAGAAATTTCGCAGCTGACCGGCCAGCAGGTCTATCTCAAGCTGGATAATCTGCAGCGCACCGGGGCGTTTAAGGAGCGCGGCGCGCTCAACCGCATCCTGACGCTATCAGATGTGGAGCGCAGCCGGGGACTGATCGCAGCCAGCGCGGGCAACCATGCGCAGGCCGTCGCCTACCACGCTTCGCAGCGGGGCATTCGCTCCGTCATCGTGATGCCGATGATGACTCCACTGGTAAAGGTTTCAGCCACGCGCGGCTTCGGCGCCGAGGTAGTTTTGTTCGGTGCCAATTATGAAGAGGCCTGCGCAAAGGCGATGGAGATTTGCCGGGAGGATGGCCTCACCTTCCTGCACCCCTTCGACGATCCGGCGGTCATCAATGGCCAAGGCACTCTCGGGCTCGAATTGCTCGATCAGGTTCCGGGATTGGAAGCCGTAGTGGTTCCAATTGGCGGCGGCGGTCTCATCAGCGGTGTCGCTTGCGCCATCAAGGAATCGAATCCCAGGATCCGGGTTGTGGGAGTACAGACCGAGCGCCTCCCCTCCATGCTGCGTGCGATCGAAGGAGGCGCGCCGGTGACGCTTCCGCCGGAAGCCACTATCGCCGACGGCATTGCCGTGCGTCGCGCCGGTGATCTGACTTTCCCGCTAGTCAAGAAGTACGTGGACGAAATTGTCACGGTAGATGAGGAGGAAATAGCCAAGGCCATCCTGGTACTCCTTGAACGCGAAAAACTGCTGGCCGAGGGTGCGGGTGCGGCAGCGCTCGCCGCTCTCCTGCAAAAGAAGACCTCACTGAAGGGTGAGAGAACGGCAGTTCTGATCTGCGGCGGTAATATCGATGTCAGCTTGCTGGCAAAAATCATTGAGCGTGGACTGGTAAAGGACGGCCGCCGCATGCGCCTGCGAATTCACTTATCGGACCGTCCGGGTGCCCTGCACCTGCTGACCCGCATCCTAATGGATCAGCGCGCAAACATCGTACAGACGCAGCACGACCGTGCTTACTATGGCGTGAATCTTGGCGATACCGTTATCGATATGACGCTGGAGACCCGCGGCACTGCGCACATAGCCGAGATCCTTGCAGCCCTTACCCACGATGGTTACCGCCACCAACGCATCGAGTAATAGAAGGCGCCACGGCTGAGCGATGAAGGTCAGCAGCAACGGCTGTTCACTGTCTCGCCGATCTCCGGAGGCCCGAAGGCCTCTACGGGGACGGGTGCGCCGTGCAGCGTCATCCAGCAACGGCGCACGGCGGCAGTGACTACCAAAATTACTCCCAGGAGGAAGACCGCCATCAGCAGCGTTTCGAGGTAGCCTTGCACTTCTGTTCCCCGCACCTGGGTCATCGGCCAGAAGATGTCGTGAATCGACAACACAGCCGCGTAGATGGTAGTGACCCCTACAAAGACCATGGGCATTGCGGTGATCCACATATACTTCGCCTTCCCCATGTTTACCAGGAATGTTGAAGCGACTGCGAGTGCAATGGTTGCCAGCAACTGGTTCCCCGTCCCGAAGAGCGGCCAGATCGTCGATATCGATCCGGTATAGATCAGATATGCCCATGCGGCCACCACGGCCGTCGTGGATAGCACGACACCGGGAACCCAGCCCACATTTCCGAATGGCCTGTACGCGTGGCCGAGCAACTCCTGCAAAACATACCGGGCCACGCGCGTTCCTGCGTCGATGGTTGTCAGAATGAACAGTGCCTCGAACATGATGGCGTAGTGATACCAGTACCCGACCAAACGATCCATGCGGGGCAGCCCGCGAAAAATGTGCGCCATGCCGATCGCAAGTGAGACGGCGCCTCCGGTTCTGCCTGCCAGATTCTCACCCACCTCCCGCGAAAGCACATCGAGCTCAACCGTATGTAAGCCCAGCTTCTGAAAGGCTGCAGGGGAGACATTGATGGCGAAGTAATCCCCGGGATGCAGCGAGCAGGCAGCGATCAATGCGAGCACCGCTACCAGCGACTCCGCCAGCATCGCGCCATAACCGATGAAGCGGGCATCCCGCTCCTTGTCCAGCATCTTAGGGGTGGTGCCGGAGGACACGAGTGCATGGAATCCGGAGACGGCTCCGCAGGCGATCGTGACGAAGAGGAACGGGAACAACTGCCCGTGAATGATTGGGCCTCCGCCGTGTACGTACTGGGTGAAGGCGGGAAACTGCAGTTGGGGATGCACCACAAAGACGCCGATCACCAGCAACGCTATGGTTCCCAGCTTGACGTATGTAGAAAGATAGTCGCGAGGCGTCAGCAACAGCCACACTGGGAGGACTGAGGCTATGAAGCCGTAGATGGCCAGGAGCAAGGTAATCTGATGAGGAGAGAAGGCGAGCACGTGCGCCAGCGATGAAGCCGCGAACCAGTGACCTCCAACCACCGAGACCAGCAATAGACCCACGCCAAACATACTGGGCAGGGTGACGCGAATCTCGCCCGGTGTGCTTCTGAACATCCACCAGCCCATGGCCAGTGCGATCGGGATCGTCATGCCGATGGTAAACACGCCCCAGGGGCTATCGGAGAGCGCGTTCACGACTACAATTCCCAGCCCGGCAAGCGCAACAATGGATATGCACAAGACCGCAATCATTGCGACAACACCGGCAAACGGGCCGATTTCGGTCCTCGCAATATCCGCCAGAGAACGACCGTTATGACGGATGGAGGCAACCAGGACGGTGAAGTCCTGAACGCACCCGGCAAGCACGGCACCCATGACAATCCACAGAAGACCGGGTGCGAATCCAAACTGTGCGGCAAGGGTTGGACCGACGAGAGGACCAGCACCAGCAATCGCGGCAAAATGATGTCCGAACAGCACCCACTTCGGGGACGGCACGAAGTTATGGCCGTCTTTGTAAGTGTGAGCAGGAGTAGGACGCCGGTCATCAAGCACCAGCGCCTTGGCCGCGATGAAGGCACTGTAGTAGCGATAAGCCAGAGTAAAGACGCACAAAACGCCCACAAGAACAGCCAGCGTATTCATCCTGCCGCCTCTCGAAACGCTGTTACCAGCGAACAGTGTAATGCAGATAGCGCAGTTGTCTACCGGGCGCCAAAGCGACGCCGTGTGAGCTTCACCGTTGGACTAGAACTCGAATTCTGGTGGAAAATGGATTTAGCCCTTACACTTGCTGCCAGTTCCGGAAGATAGGTCGTTGGCCCATAGAATGAAAACAAACGGTTCTCCTGCTACTCTCTCCGACGTCGCGCGCAAAGCCGGAGTGGGCATAACGACCGTGTCGCGTGTTGTGAATGGCGGGGATCAGGTGAGCGCACAGACCCTGCTGCGGGTAAATAAAGTGATTCAGCAAATGGGTTTCATACCCAATCAGGCAGCGCGAGTCCTGAAGGGGGAACGCACCAGAATCATCGGACTTCTCATCCCCAGTATCGCCGATCCTTTTTTTTCCGCCTGCGCCGAGGCCGCGCAACAAATCGCGCGCGCCAACGATAGCCTGCTCATCGTGATGGGGTCCAATAACGATCCGCGTATGGAGATGGAGAATATCAGGCTACTGCTTCGCCATCGCGCAGATGGCTTCCTGCTGGTGCCGGCCAACGACCAGAACAGCGAACTGGCGGCATTTCTCGACTCTATGAATGTGCCCGCGATTGCCTTTGACCGGCCTGTCTCCTCGTCAAGAATCGGAGCCGTAGTCGTGGACAATCTGGAAGGTGCCTACAAGGCTACTCAACACCTTATCCAGCATGGGCATCAGAGGATTCTGTGCCTCTGTGGCGAGTCGCAGCTCTATACCCTGCGCGAGCGTATTCGTGGCTACAGAAAAGCAATGGAAGAGGCTGGCCTGCCCTGCGTGTTTGACATGACTGTGAAAGACTATCGATCTGCCGAGTATGCCATTGACAGTCACCTCTCCAGCAACCACCCCCCGGACGCTATCTTAACGCTCAAAAACAGCACTACCATCTACGCATTTGAAACCCTGCAGAAGCTCGAGGTCGCTGTTCCGCAGAAGATTGCGCTGATTGGCTTCGACGACTTCGAGCTTGCCAGCACACTTCGCCCATCCATCAGCGTGATTCAGCAGCCGGCGGAGGATCTGGGGCGCGTCGCCGCAGAGCTATTGTTTGAGGAAATCCTGAATCGCCGGAAAGCAAAACGCACCGGCCCGCCGAGGCAAGGAACGCAGGTCAGGCTTGAATCGCGCCTAGTGCTTCGAGCGTCCTGCGGATGCAAGGTCGCGCGGTAGAAGCCGGTAACGCTCCAGAAAAGTGGTGACCTGTTCGATTAAAGTCGGCCCAGTCGCTGGATCGCCTTTGCACGAAAAGCGGCTCTCGATCGCCACGGAGGCGGCACGGTTTATTTCAGACATGACTCACCAGCGCTTTCTGAATTTCTAGGCCCACAACAATTCCTTGGCTGACAATGAGACGGTCAGAAGCGGTGCAGCTCTTGCCACCCCGCTTCCCCGGAACCCAGGCAGAAAATTGCCGTATGCAAACAACGAGCTGGATTGCGTATTCAATTCGCGGCAAGCCAGAATCTCTGCAAGAGTGGTGGAAAGAAAGCCGAAATCGTTACAAGGAAATAGAGAAAAGTCACGATCCGGCGTAAAGCTGGAAGGCTCCCCAGTACAAGGGCTTGCGGTAGACGCCCTTAGAGTGGGCCAACGCCAGTTTGGCTGCGCGCAACGCCACATCCGGTTCGCTGCCCTGCTCCAGCGAACTATAGAGATGATCCATCAACAGGGGAGTCGAGGCATCGCTAACCGCCCACATGGCGCCGATCACATTGTGCGATCCCGCGCGAAGAAACGCCCACGATAGTCCAACGAGTCCCTCGCCCGCGTAGCTTTTTATGCCTGAGCCGTAACACGTAGAGATAGTAACAAGTTCAGCATGCAGAGGGAGATGCACGATATCTCTCGCGTAGAGCTTGAAGTCATCGGGGCGCTCCGAAGTGCGGGAAAGAAGCACGGCCGAATCCAGCGGACTCAACTGGCTGGCAACTCCGTGGGCGACGAAGTGGATGTAGTTAAATTGGCCGGGATGACTCGCTTTATAGGCCTCCGGCGAGGCCTCGAGACGCGTCAAAACTTTGCGGCTGGTAGCTGGAAAGTGGCTTGAGACGCTAGCTACCTCCGCCGATGCATTCGGCAAATCAGCAAATTCATCCGCAGGGGATATAGGGTTACCTATCAGCAGCAGCTTCGCTGCCGTGGTATGAACCGTATGCGAATGGAACGTTTGCAACATCCGCAGCGAGTCCGCTGTTGTCAGAGTGACATCTTCGAGCCAGTAGTGCAGAGCCGGGCTGGGCGCCAAAAAAGTCTCGAAGTTGACCCTATTCAAACTCGCATCAGGGATCAGGAACACTTTGGAATGCTCCGGCATCATGGATTGGGCTGGAGCTACGAGTTTGTCATAGAGCCACCTTCCTGCGTCGGCTCTTTTAGCCAGGACATCGCTCGAACTTGCGATATCACGCTGATACGCCTCGACCTCGTGGTCAATATCGGCCTGGCCCGGCAGCTCAAAAAGATGTACGGCGGTGGGTGTGATCGCCCACAGGTAGGAACGCTTGGCACCTAGCAGATACTCAAGCACCGTACCACCAACCGCCCTTGCAATCGCTCGCGGCTCCGTCCGGGGTGACGCCGATTTGCTAATTTTCCATGGGTGGCCCGCAGCAGCGGAATCGCTGCGTGAGCCGATTCCCAAGCCCTCCTGCAACGTGCGCGCCCGACCCGCGTCGAGGACTCGGAGCGCCTGATCCGTCCGGCCCGCATTGATCAGGAACTCGACATAATCGAGATAGAGTTCATTGGCGTTACCGAAAAACGGTAGCCTGTTCTCTTCCTCCCGAAGGGACGATCTTTGGCGCTCAAAGGTCTCTATTGATCTGAGATACCACTCCTCGGCTCGTTGGGGGTTGATCTGGTTTGCATACAGGTTGGCGAATGCGTCCTCGACCCCCCACCGAAACGATGGCGTCAGCGATGGCGAGACGTAAATCGACTTTAGTATCGCTTCCGCATCTCCCCATCGGGACTGACGAGTTGCAAGGATCGCCTTGAGAAAGAGCGGCTCAAGTTCTGCAGATGTATTCCCGCCGGAGCGCGCTGAATCGAGCGATTGATCGATGTGAATCCCTGCCTGATCGTCCTGCCCCCTTTGCAACAACTGGAAGGCGAGAGCCACGTGGGCGTCGATGATCTGTGTACGATTCTGCGTTGCCTCAGCAATGGCGAGCGATTTCTTATAGTAGGTTTCAGCCGCCTTGTAATCATGAAGCCCAAACATGGCCAGGCCGGCGTTGTTGAGCCAAGTGACCTGATCGAACGCGGAGCCAAGTTTCTCGGCCTGAACCGCCGCCTGCTGAGAGTTCACCAGAGAACGCTCGAAGTCTCCCAAGTCGTAATATGCCCGGCCCTCGTTGGCCAGAGCCTTCTCTAGGATAAGGTTCGCATCGATCGTGCGAGCCAGCTCAGACGCTGCGTGACACCAGTAGAGTGCCTCATCGTAGTGCTCCTGGCGAAGCGCTACTACCCCGATATTCAGTTGAATTGAAGCTTGTAGATACTGATCGTTCTGCCCCCTTGCGAACTCCAGCCCTTGCCGGAACATGGATTCGGCGCGATCCAAGTCTCCTCGTTCCACGTCTACGACACCGCGGGTGCTCAATAGTTCGCCACGCAAGGAGGATTGACTCTGATCGACGAGCCGTTGGGCATCGTCAAGGGCCCGGATCGCCGGAGCGGGCCGTCCCAGCCTTGACCACGCCATTGCCCGATTCATGCTCCACTGAATGGCCAAATCACCAGACGCAAGCGCTGGCGGCAAAGGGTCAGATAACAACAAAAGCACATCGTCACTGCGGCCTCGCAGCACGAGTGTCCTCGCCTCAAGCAGACGGAACTTCCAACTCCACTCCGGGCTGTGATCCCCGAATTGATCACGGGCCTTGCGGGCTGCAGTCTGAGCTAGTGGAAGTTCTCCAGTAAGAACAAGCCTCTGGACACGACCGTAGGCGGCCTGCGGATTTGGCAAGGAGCTTTGTTTACATCCCGTAAGACAAATCAGTACAAGAGCAGCGGCGCCTACGGAATAGTATTTCCGTTTCCACGAGCGGAGGCTACCCCGATCGACCCATGCACAGCGCAGCCCAGTTCGGCGCGCACCATGGTTAGCTGAAAGGCCCCGTGGCTGACGATGACCTCGCCGAAAAAGAACTTGCCAAACTCCTCTATCTCGACCACATGCCCAAAGCTCTTGCCGGGAATTTCTCCCTTCAAGCTGTCGACGATAGAACATACGACGTGGCCTCTTTCCTCGATACCCTTTGGCGATTCGATCCATGCATACCGGTCAACTGCCCAGGCGGGAACCTTTTTCCCTTCGTGTCTCAGGCGATGTTGCTCCCGGACCCTCTGTAAAAATCCTTCGTGGCGGATCCACGGACAGCCTGGGTAGCCTTCCTCCGGTGTCAACAATCCCAGATTCATCACGGGCTCAACCGGAACTCCGCCGATTCGCAGATTTATAAACTGCGAGCCAACGAAGGTCACTTTTGGATCGTGTCCTTCACGAGGATGCTCGATTGAGATCTGTCCGACGACACGGTCAGCCGTGACTATCTCTAGAATATTCAACTTGTCTACGGCGGAGGTAACAAGAGTTGTAAACGCTCCGTTTTTCAGGCTCCTGCCACCGGAAGCATGGGTAAACGTTCCGCCACACGACACGATCTCGTCAAAATTGAAGGATCCGGAACGTTTGGAGGTGAATCCTCCGGTCGAGGGCAATGAAACGGCGGCCTGCGAGGGGACAATCTTGTGAACGGGGTGGTCAAGTGCTCCACCGAGCGAGCTTGCATCGGCATGAAAATAGTGCACTCTATTCGTCTCTTCCATGGCTTCTCCGGTCGTGCTGGATTCACTTCTGAATCGTCAGATTGAAGCGGTAGCGGACGAGATCAACGGGGGTCTTTTGCTGGCCCGAGACTGACACGCCCTGCACCAGTAGCAGATTCAGTCCGTTCATCTCCGCGGTCGGCAGGATTCGAATGGAAACTGCATCTTTCGCCTGGTCTGTCGAAACCTCGTTTCGCCAGACAAGCGTTCCTGACGGAGAATACAGCGAGCACAGATAACTTGAAAAGCCCTCTTCGCCTGGAATGTCCACGGAAAGAAGGAATGGCTGCAGTTTGCGAACCGCGAATGAAGGGATCGAACCCCCGCGGCTGTTGCCGTTCACGAGCGACAGAGAGGGCAGGACCTCGGGCTGGCTCAGGGTGGCAACCTCATGCTTCAGTCCCGGGTAAACAACGATATTCTGATAGGCAACCACCAGCAGCATGGCCGCCAGCGCGGGAATAACCCATGCAGGACGGAGAAGGAACGGCAGAATCTTTCCCCGGCGCGGTGCCGCATCTGTCACGTGCTCGGGCTGTGCTTTCAGCTCTTTCCGGGTCTCTACCAGCAAAGCATCGGTTAAGCGCAGGTCCATAGCGCACTCTTCACAATCGAAGAAGTGTGCTTCATACTCGTCGCGTTCGACGGGAGACATCTCCCCGAACAGATATCTTTCTACAGCGGAACTCTTGGCGACGTCTCTGTGTTCCATTTGTTTTGCCTCAATGGGATAGTGCAGCAAACATCCAGATCGTGACACGTCAACAAGACGTTTGTGTGCACGTTAATAAGGTCGGTCCGCTCCAAACCTTCTTAGATACGCGCCTTTGAAGGTGAGTTTCGCTCGATGGATAAGAACCCTTAGATATTCGCGATCGACTCCTAGTTCCCGGCACACTTCTTCCTTGTCTCTCTCCTCCAGCAATACCCCCCGCAACAGCTTTAAATCCCTGGGAGACATATCGTCGAGAATCTCCCGCACCACACGCTCGGAATCTTTTGATATCAAAACGCTAAGGGCATTGGGCTCGGGCGAGGTGAAGCTGGATTCCGTTTCCTCGTCCATGGGGTCGTTACGGCTTCCAGCGCGGTAGTGCTCCAGCAGGACATTGTTGCAGACGGAGTTCACGTAGGCCCCTAACCGCTCTGGCTGGCGGATCCCGCCCTCGCTGCGCAAGGCTGCCAGAACCCGGATAAAGGTCTCCTGCCGGACGTCTTCGATTGCATCACGGGATTTTAACCGGGATCGCAGCTTGAGATGGATCAGCTCGCTGAAGTAGCTGACGAAATGCGCTTCAGTCCAGGGATCTCCATCCTGCAGCTTCTTTACATATGCCGCGTCAAATGTATGAAATTGCAAGGCGCGTCCCTCTGAGAGCAGGTCAGAATTCCATAAGTGTATACCACGCCTGTGGATCCGGATGGGTGCATAACGCACTATTGATAAAGCTTTTAGCTCAGGAGCGAACGAGAACGCGGCCCGCCGGAACGAGTAGCTATTCCGTCACCCCCCTTGCGAATCGAGTGACTGTAGCAAATCGTCGTAGATCGACAGAGTCTTCTTGTCAAAGCAAACGAATTTGACTACTTCCACCCCCTTAAGCTCCGCCTCACGCTGCGCGGTCGCAAAGGCGATGCCTGCCGCCCGCGCGGACGGAAATCCGTAAACACCAGTGCTGATTGCAGGAAACCCAACGGATTTCGCCTCGTGGTCCCGGGCAAGTTCCAGGCAGCGACGATAGCAACTGGCCAGCAGGTCGTCCTCGTGATGGTCACCGCCCATCCATATAGGACCCACCGCGTGGAAGATCCATTTTGCAGGAAGACGAAACCCTGGTGTAGCCTTCGCGTCGCCAGTAGCGCAGCCGTCCAGCCTGCGACAAGCCGCGAGCAACTCCGGACCCGCCGCGCGGTGAATCGCGCCGTCGACTCCCCCTCCCCCCAGTAGCGAGGTATTCGCCGCGTTCACGATCGCGTCTACTACCAGACTGGTGATGTCCCCATCAATAGCCTCGAACCGCGCCACGATACGCTCCTTTATCACGACAAATTCACACGGCGTACCGCCGGACCCTTAAAGACCTTTCTGGCTGCTGGCCCGGAGCCATCTGCAGCGGCAGCGAAATTTTGTTGCGGCATCAATCCGCTACTTCGACCCATCGCCGATTACGATGGCTTTCAAATTCCGCACGCAGCAGAATCAATTGCCGCAACCCATCCGTCATCTGTGGATACTCCAGTGCGCTCTCTGGTTCTGCGATTGACTTGTAGAATCGACGGAAGATCTGCTTGAACGTGTCGTCATAGCCCTCGCTGTGCCCCCCAGGAAGATCGGCGTACGCGCGCGCTCTCTCCTCCATCAGCGCCGGATCTTTGACGATGATCTGGTTAGGGCTATTGCGGTGCCCGATCCACAGCTCGTCTGGCCGCTCCTGGTTCCAGACGACCGAAGACTCTGTGCCATAGATTTCAAGCCTAAAACCATTCTTGCGCCCGGCGGAGACCTGGCTCGCCGTCATGCTGCCGCGAGCTTCCTCTCCCAAACTAAACATAACCGTCCCGAAGTCTTCCGTATCGACTGGAACGTCTTCAACATCCTTGACCGATGTTTGGCTCGCGAAGGTCTCCACTCTTCCCTTGGGGCGTTTGCGCGTGCGATGAAATGTCTGCAGGTCGGCGCACAATGACCGAACGCTCAGACCAGTCACATGCTCAACCGTATCAAACCAGTGCGAACCGATGTCGGCCATCGTGCGCGACGGTCCGCCAGCCAGCGCATCCACCCGCCAGTTCCAATCAGTCGGATAGAGAAGCCAATCCTGAGAGTACGTTCCCTGCACCACCAGCACCCGGCCAAGCTGCCCGCATTCAAGCATGCGCCGCATCTGCTGGACCATCGGGTAGCAGCGAAGGTTGTGGCAAACGCAGTTGCGCAGTCTGCGTTCCCGCGCCAGGTTCACGAGTTCCTCTGCTTGCTCCACCGAAGTTGCCAGCGGCTTTTCGCAAAGCACGTGTTTGCCAGCCAGCAGCGCATCCTTTGCAATCTGATAGTGCGATACGTTGGGAGTACAGATATGCACCGCATCGATACTGGCATCGTGGAGCAACTCACGATAATCTTTCTCCGCCCTCTCGACGCCAAAGCCAGCGCCGAGCCTCCTGGCCGGCTCTAGTTCACGACCGGCAATCGCAACCACGTCTACCCACTCCACGCGCCGGAGCGCTTCCAGATGCACGCGCCCCATAAACCCGGTTCCGATTACAGCCGTTCTTAACCTTCTCATCTCACTCCAGTCCACTGAGGTTCGGATGCTTCGCTATACCCACCACACGGCCGAGGGTTTGTCCCTGATCACGATCTCGTTGAGGAACTGAACTGCCCGCGTCAGCCCTTCTTCGGCAGAAAGCAGACTATCCTCGTGTTCGATTGAGAGCACGCCATCGTAGCCGAACATCCTGAGTGTGGATGCAAACTCCCTCCACCATTCCGCGCCGTGACCGTAGCCGCACGTGCGGAAGATCCAACCCCGGTTACGCTCGTCGTTGTAGGGCTTGGTATCGAGCACTCCCGTTCGAGCGAGGTTCGCCGGATAGAGTTGCGTGTCCTTGGCGTGGACGTGGAAAATCGCATCCCCCAGGATGCGCACGGCCGCGATAGGATCGATGCCCTGCCAGAACAGGTGGCTCGGGTCGAAATTGCAGCCAACGGATGGTCCGGCAATCGAGCGCAGCCGCAGCATGGTTTCGGGACTATAGACGACGAACCCCGGATGCATCTCGATCGCAATCTTCACGCCGTGCTCTGCCGCGAACCTTCCGTGCTCTGTCCAGTAAGGCACAACGACTTCGCTCCACTGCCAATCGAGAACATCTCGATATTCCGGTGGCCAGGGACAGGTAACCCAGTTGGGCGCAATCGCATTCGGGGAGTCACCTGGGCACCCGGAGAAATCGACGACGACGGGGACACGCAGCTTCTCCGCTAGCAGAATTGTATTGCGACTTACCTCGCGGGCCCGCAGCGCGCGATCCTTGTCGGGATGAAGCGCGTTCCCATGACAACTAAGCGCACTGATGCTGACGCCATGGTCCGCAAGCTTCGACTTGAACTCTGAAAGCTCGAAGTTGTCGTTCACCATCGACAACTTGCAGTGTGCATCGCCGGGGTAATTCCCCGTGCCTAGCTCAAGGATACTCATGCCAAGGGACTTTAACTTCTTGAGCACGCCTTCCAACGAAAGCTGCGACAGTAGTGGCGTGAATACACCGACTTTCATCCTTATTCGTCCTCCAGTGCAGTTCGACGCGCTTGCGCATCCGACCGCCATAGTAACGGAAGCCAGCATTTTGCGCGATTTTCATGGATGGTGTTATAAACTCAGCCGTCGCCGTCTATACATCTTAATTCCGCCGCGAACAAGTTCTACGACGCGGCCACGCCGGTTTGTCCAGGAGAAAAGTAGCATGATTCGACTCGTGATTACGGCAGTGTGGAGCGCACTCCTTATGCTTGCCCCATTCGCGCGTGCGGCCTCTGACCTCATCCAGGTAATGCTACTTGACGGGCAAAGCGCAGGGACGTATCACGCCTGGCAGGTCACTACACCCGTACTGAAAAGAGAACTGGAGGAGACTGGTCTGTTCAATGTCTCCGTTGTAACCGCGCCGCCGTCCGGAGGTGACTTCAGCAATTTCAAACCGGCGTTCACCCGCTTCCAGGTGGTTGTATCGAACTACGACGCTCCCGCGTGGCCCGAGGAATTGCAATCGCAACTCGAAGAATACGCCAGAAATGGCGGAGGGCTCGTTATTGTCCACGCCGCCGACAACGCGTTCCCGGATTGGCCTGCCTACAACAGAATGATCGGTATTGGCGGTTGGAGGGGCCGCAGCGAAAAGTCCGGCCCTCTATGGTATTTCAAAGATGGAAACCCGGTCTCCGATACATCGGCCGGCGCGGCCGGATCCCATGGTGCTCGCCTGCCATTCCTGGTCACGACGAGGGCATCGGCGCACCCAATTATGAAAGGATTGCCGCCGCTCTGGATGCACGCCCCAGACGAGCTATACGCGACGCTGCGCGGACCGGGCAAAAATATGACCGTCCTGGCAACAGCCCATTCGGACCCGAAAAACCATGGCACGGACCGCGACGAGCCAGCCATGCTGGTGGTCCAATATGGAAAAGGCAGAGTCTTCCACACGACGATGGGACACGATGTGGCGGCATTAAGCTGCGTCGGATTTATCACCACACTGCAGCGGGGAACGGAGTGGGCAGCCACCGGTAAAGTAACGCAGAAGGTGCCGTCCACCTTCCCCACCGCCAATACAGTCAGCTATCGATCAGACATCTTTCGAATGGACCCAGGGTTCATCAATGGTCCCGCTGCGGCACCCGGGCCACTTGTTCCCAAACCCCCACAGTCCCCCGACAAGTAAGCCGTGGACTGGGATTGCTCTAACTGCTCAGCCGTATCTCAGGGAAAGGAAGGCCAGTCGGCGCCTCCCCTGCTTCAAGCAATTTCAGCCACTCGCGAATTTCCTCGCAGAGCGAAGCTACCGAAATACCCGCAGAGAGTGCCAAACAACTCTCAAGTCGCCGTAGGGACGTGCGCAAGAGTGAGGTCGCGCCTCGCACATTACTGCGTTGCAGGTGATGGAAGGCTGCTGCCATCTGAATCAATGCCTGCAGAAAAGTCTTTTCCGGCTCTTGTAATTGGAGCCAGACACCCTCCCAATGCTCGTGGGCATCGAAAAACTCCCGCGCCCTGTAGCATCGCAGCCCCTCGGCTAGTCCTCCGCGCGTCCAGTCGAGCTTCATCCCGTGATTGTCTCTCAAACAATTACCAGTCATTGAACTATTGATGCAGTAAGTGCATGCTGCTATACGGTAGGCAAGGTGAAGAACCATGAAGACACGCAAACTCGGAACTGACGGCCCAGTCGTATCCGCTATCGGACTCGGCTGCATGGGAATGAGCGAGTTCTACTCCCGCGGCGACGACGCCGAATCTATCGCCACCATTCATCGCGCCCTCGAGCTAGGCATCAACTTCCTGGATACGGCTGACATCTACGGCCCCCACACCAACGAAGAACTTGTTGGCAGGGCCATCAAAGGCAAGCGCGATCAGGTTTTTCTAGCCACTAAATTTGGCATAGTTCGTGATCCCGCCAATCCATCCCAGCGCGGAGTCAACGGGAGCAAGGAGTATATCCGCGAATCGATTGAGGGCAGCCTGAAGCGTCTGCAGGTTGATACAGTGGATCTCTACTATCAACACCGCGTCGATCCGAAGGCGCCGATCGAGGAGACCGTCGGAGCGCTTGCAGATCTTGTCGGCGAAGGCAAGATCCGTTACATCGGTCTATCCGAAGCGTCTCCACAAACTATCGAGCGGGCGCATAAAGTCCACCCGATCACGGCAGTCCAAACGGAATACTCCTTATGGACACGCGATCCCGAACCGCAAGTGATCCCTATGTGCCGCAGGCTGGGAATCGGATTTGTCCCCTACAGCCCTCTCGGGCGCGGTTTTCTTACTGGCGCCATTACCACCCCCGATGACTTTGACGCAGATGACTACCGCCGTCAAAGCCCGCGATTTCAAGGAGAGAACTTCGCCAGGAATCTTGAACTGGTCTCAAAGGTGAAAGAGATTGCGAAGGCGAGTGGATATACACCCAGCCAACTAGCACTCGCCTGGGTGCTGGCTCAAGGAAAAGACATGGTTCCGATTCCCGGAACAAAGCGTCGAACGTATCTCGAGGAGAACGTTGCCGCGGTTGACATTACTTTAAGTCCCGACCAGATAGCGCAACTGAATAATATTTTCCCTCCAGATGCTGCCTCTGGAGAGCGGTATACGCCGGGAATGATGACGCTGATCAATGGCTGAGTCAGTGCGACGAGAAAGTAAGAGGGTATGCTGTGCATTGCAATGTTTGAGACCAAGCACCGCACGGGGCCCACTTAGCTCGCGAGAATGAGATCAGTCATTGGTTTCTCATCAATTGTTCCTTTGAACTAAAAACAAGTTAGACTCGGGCATCATTGCACTTAGCTGGAGAGAGACGGATGGCTTCTTCTCCGAAAGACTTAGCCGTATCCGGCCGCACGCCGGTTCGAGCGGACCTGGAGCAGCTGCAAGGCCTCGACCTCCAGGCTAGTTACCAGTCCGCCCGAACCGGAGGCGACTTCTTTGATGCAGTGGCTCTCGCTTCGCGCGTGATTATTCTGCTGAGTGATATTGCCGGCAGGTTATCGGAAACCGCGCCCATAGCAGCCGAAGTCCAGCCTACTTTTCGGAATAGGTCGCGCGAATTCTTTAGCACTCCTGATGGGAATGAGTCAGAAGCCCTCGTCCGCCTAGCGCATGCGGTCAACGACACGCTGATCAAAACTTCAAACGGAGTACGCTTCGCACCAACATTCCTGGGTTGTTATAACTTACCGCTTTCAATCCTGACCTACATAAACTCTGGCGGACAGACCGCGGTGTTTCGCGATGGAGATGGCACGCGCATTTTGAAGAGCACTGACATGCCCCTGGGTCTCTTCACTCATATGACGCATGAACCTTCGATGCAGGCCTTCGACCCTGGTGCCCGTCTGGTCATCGTCACTAAGGGCGTCATCGAAAGTCGACGGGGTCGGAGCGAATTCGGGGTGGAGCGCGTGCGTCGCCTTATTCAAGACTCCAAGGCCGAATCGGCGGCTGAACTTTGCCGTGAGACGCTGAAGGCGGCTGGTGGGTTTAGTCAAGACCGTTGGTCTCGTATGCAGAATCTGCTATCCAGAGGATCCGACGGTAAGGAAGACCTGACCGTTGTAGCGCTGATCCGCCCCACTTCGTAGTCCGCGCCTCAACTATGCATACAATCGCCCTCAGGCCTTGCGGAGTGCTGCCTCTCCTCCTGGATCGAGCACGTCGCCTTACGCTTGACCTGCGCATTTGATTGCGCGTGCGCCATTTTCTGTTGCGCACTAACGTCATCCGATCATCCCGTCGAGGCATCTCAGTTTGGAGTACCATTAGCAACTCATCGTCTACCTTGTTCTGGTCACCAATAGCGAAAAGAGCCCCGCTTAACGGAACGCGCCGAGCCAAGTACTTCAACCAACCTGAAGTGAAATTGCTCTGGCCGTCTTGACAGTGGTCCTGAGTCAAACGTAACTTCTAGACTTCTTGCGTCTTAGGGATTCTGCATATTGCCACGTGTTCGTTGGACACGGTCCGAGTCTTTGGTGTGCATTTTCGGCTGTCGAACGCGATGGAGAACAGCATGTTGTTTCCCCGATCCAGCGGGATCTTACTTCACCCGACCTCATTGCCTGGGCCACACGGCATTGGCGACTTTGGGCCAGAGGCGTATTGATTTGTCGATTTCCTGAAAACCGCAGGTCAGAAGCTTTGGCAGGTCCTTCCGCTCAACCCCACGGGTTATGGAGACTCTCCATTTCAGTGCTTTTCCGCGACTGCGGGCAATCCTTTTCTTCTCAGCCTGGAGCGGTTGCTGGATCAGGGACTGCTTCAGGGAAGCGATTGACGCGTCCCCATCGTTTCCTTGGGAACAGGTAGATTACCCGGCAGTCATCGCATTCAAGACGGCTCTTTTAACGAAAGCAGCAGTCGCATTTTTTGACTCAACGTCGCCAGCGCCTCAAGTTGCCTACCAGCAGTTCTGTGGCGAGAATGCGGCGTGGCTCGATGACTTCGCACTCTTCATGGCCGTAAAGAACGCGCTTGGAGGCGTGGCATGGACGCGATGGCCGCCTGAAATTGCCTGGCGGCAACCCCTGGCAATCTCACAATGGTCAAATCGGCTGGCAACGGAAATTGAAGTTATCAAATACTGGCAATTCGAATTCTTCCACCAGTGGCAGACCTTAAGAGCATATGCACATGATCGAGGCGTCCAGGTCATTGGAGACATTCCAATATACGTTGCACACGACAGCGCTGATGTCTGGACAAATCGGAGTTTGTTTTCGCTCGACGACCAAGGCAATCCCTTAAAGGTGGCCGGGGTGCCGCCGGATTACTTCAGCGCAACCGGGCAGCTATGGGGTAATCCAATTTATAACTGGACACTGCTCGAGAAGACGGGTTTCAGATGGTGGATCGACCGCTTCCAATCTGCCATGCGCCTATACGACATCATGCGCATCGACCATTTCCGCGGATTCGAAGCGCATTGGGAGGTTCCCGGCACCGACACGACCGCTGTCAATGGCCAGTGGATCAAAGGTCCGGGTGCCGCCCTGTTCACAGTTCTCCAGGCAGAGCTCGGACAACTGCCCGTGATTGCAGAGAATCTCGGCCGCATCACCCCAGAAGTCGAAGCGATTCGCCATCAATTCGGTTTTCCGGGTATGGCTATCCTGCAATTTGGATTCGGCACCGATGAGCAGTCTCATACCTTCCGCCCCCATAATCTTGTTCGTGAGTTAGTGGCCTATACTGGCATGCACGACAACGACACGATCGCAGGGTGGTGGTCAAGCCAGGGCGACGCCGGCGATAGCATAAGCACGCCGGAGGAGGTAAAGAAAGAGCATACCTTCGCACGCAGTTATCTGAATTTCAGCGATGAACCCGTGCATTGGGCGTTCATCCGCGCGGTGCTGGCTTCGGTCGCAGACACGGCCATCGTGCCGCTGCAGGACCTGCTTGGACTAGGCTCAGAGGCGCGAATGAATCTGCCCAGGACTTCGAGCGGCAATTGGAGGTGGCGAGCGAAACCAGGCGTCTTCACTCCCGAACTGGCCGCGCAGTTAGGGCAACTGGCACTCCTCTATGAGCGCTAAAGCAATTCCACTTCAAGCAATCCGCAGAGTAGAGCCGAAAGGGCTTGGCCGCTCTAGTCATCGCCCCTAAGAAACAGAACTGCACAGAAGAAAATGATGAGAGCGAATGAACAAATTACCGCGTAGTTTTTGGCAAATCTGGAATATGAGTTTCGGCTTTCTCGGCATTCAATTTGGCTGGGGTCTGCAAATGGCGAATATGAGCGCTATCTATGAATACCTGGGCGCAAGAGCCGATCAGATTCCTATCTTGTGGCTGGCAGCGCCGCTCACTGGCTTGCTGATTCAGCCGATTATTGGCCACGCCAGCGATCGCACCTGGGGACGATTGGGACGGCGCCGGCCATATTTTCTTGCGGGTGCCATCCTCAGTTCGCTCATGCTGGTTCTGATGCCGAACTGTTCGACCCTGTGGATGGCAGCGGGCATGCTTTGGATTCTTGATGCGTCGATCAATGTCAGCATGGAACCGTTCCGTGCATTTGTTGCCGATATCCTGCCAGAAGGACAGCGGACCAGCGGCTTTGCGATGCAGAGCCTCTTCATCGGATTGGGAGCCGTAGTTGCCTCAGCTCTCCCGTGGCTACTGACCAACTTCTTTCACTTGACCCAGGCCGCCGGTGATACCAGAGCCGTCCCGGCAACAGTGCGACTTTCCTTCTACGTCGGGGCCGCAGCTTTTATGGGTGCCGTCCTGTGGACAATTTTTACGACACCGGAATATCCGCCAGATGACATGGAAGCATTTCGCAGATCGAAGGCCAAGAAGATTGGTATTGCAGCAAATGCAAAGGAGATTTTCACGGCAATTGGTGACATGCCCGAGACAATGCGCAAACTAGGGCCAGTTCAGCTTTTCACCTGGCTCGGACTCTTCTGCATGTGGCTCTACTTCCCCGTCGCCGTCGCGCATAATATGTTCGGAGCCAACGATCCAAACTCACCCACTTACAAGGCTGGAGTGGAGTGGGGAGGTATCTGCTTCGCGGCGTACTCGGTCGTCTGCTTTGGATTTTCTTTCCTGCTGCCGAAGCTGGCTCGAAATCTTGGCCGGAAGAACACGCACAGTTTGTGCCTGCTCTGTGGCGCTATCGGCTTGATGTCGGTAGCGTTCATGCACAACAAATACCTGTTGCTTTTTACTATGTTGGGAGTGGGAATTGCGTGGGCCAGTACACTTTCGATGCCCTATGCCATGCTTGCGGCATCATTGCCGCCGGCGAAGACGGGCGTTTATATGGGCATCTTCAATTTCTTCATCGTAACTCCGGAGATTCTGGCATCGCTCTTTTTCGGATGGATCATGAATCGCTTTCTCCACAACAACCGCATCTCTGCCATCATCGCTGGCGGAGTCTTTATGCTGATCGCAGCGGCCCTTATGCAGCGTGTGAAGGATCCGCGGACAAAGAGCATCCAGGCGTTGTAGTGTGTTGCGCTCCTTTCCGTTTTTCGGCCATTGTGGTTTCTCTGAGATGGAGGAAAGTGATCACGCGGATAGGCCACCATCGCACGCATGAGGCTGGTGAGGGCGGGAGAGAAGATTGGCGGAGCTAGGCGCGCTCCTCCAGCTAGCGGAAAAAGACTCCTGGACAGCATTATTCCCTGACGAGGGAAGTAACGACGTGACCGTAAACTGGGCTGCCATTACCCTAGGCGCTCCTTCCCCAAAAGTAGCGAGCAGGTGCGTATGCCGGGAATAGAAGTTGGGTTGTGTCTGCCTCGAATCAACGTCGTCCCGTAAACTCCCAATCGCTCTGAGCCCAACGGTCGCCAGCCGGTGGTCTCCCGGCTCAATGGAGATAGTGATCGAGTACTGGGTCATCGAATTGGAGAAGTGGATTTCCTTCTCTTCAATCCTGAGAACTTTTCGATTCACCCAACGGATCAAAATATTATGCCCAACGATGTTGTAGCCAGTCCCAATGCGCTGTAGTGAATAGGCACGGCTAACTGCGACGCCGCAGCCCCCGCCGAATCCATCTTCTGCAGGGGTAGACGAACGGCGCGCCGTCCAGCCCCAATCAAGGCGATCGAGTAGCTGTTTGCTCTCCGCCTGATCGACAAAGTCGCATCCAAAAATTGGGCGAGTATTCAGAAATCGCAGGGAATAATGGCGAGCGCCCCCTTGGATTCGCCCCTCCCGTTGCTGGAGCGACTATCGTAGGCGGGGCCGCCATCCATTTGGAACAACCGGGACGCATTTGGGCGCGTGAGCGACTGTGACGGGATTAAGTCCATCTCCGCCAAGCTTATGATACCGGTGCCAATGCTTAGGGCGGAGAGCGCAACGACTGTAATGCCGCTGCTTCCAGCTAACCGGCGAACCACGACTCCAAGATATTCCAGCAAATTTTGCATAGGCATCGACTCCTGAATACCATGTCGCATCTGGGAGAAGCACTCTGAGAACCAGTCGATGCTCCGGAGGAGTCTCTGAAAGTAAAGCAGATGCGCTTCTCACCATCGCGATGAGACCCGTACTGCTATTCAAAATCGAATCCAACATGTTCGAATCTGGACAGCAAAGGATTAGGTTTCGAGCCTCAAGTGAATGCAGTCTCATTTCAGCTCCAAACGCAAGAGCTTTCATGCGTTGGTGCCACCAGTGGACCGGTTCGCTACGCAGGATGTGCTGAATTTATCTGAGGCCGGGTGAGCTGTGAGCGTGCACTAACCGCCGCCCGCGCTCACGATCTTGGCCAATCCTACCGATGGGCTGACTCCCTCTAGCGCTTCGGCTTGTGAAAGATATTGCCGGTAAGGATTACAGCCAAGACATTTAGCAGCAGAGGAAGAATCCGACCCCATGACTTTTCATGGTTGCCCCCCAGGGAACCACTTGTTATGAAAATAAATGAGATACAGTCTTTTCCCCAGCTTTCCCCAAGTTCTTCCCCAAACGCAATTTAAGGATGTGTATCCCGCTCTACTGCGCTTCGTCGGACTTCTTTGGACTCCCCCTGTGCAACCAGACGAAGCGAGCGTGAACGGAATCGAACTCCCTATGCTTTCGCCAGCGCCTCTACGAAGGCACGAAACCTTGTCTCGATCTCCGTAGCCGATATTGTCGGGTAGCCAAGTTCCTTTGCCAGGACTTCAAGCTCCGGCTTCCACTCCGCTGCGATCTGAACGGTCGGCGGAAAGGCATGGGTAGCGCGTTCCTCGAACACCTGTTCCGCAGCCGCTCGTACTTTCTTCGCGTCCAACTTGCCGAGCATGTCGATCAACAGAATGTCGAGAACATCGCGGGCGCGTCCCGCCGAGTACGGCCCGGTGCAGGCGTGGAGCTTCTGGGCAATCTGTTCGCTCAGATTGAGGCAACGAACCGGGGACGTGACGCGCAATCCCATCGCGGCAAGTCCTCGAATTGTTGGCACGACAAGTTCCACCGCTCCCCGGCCAGATGGTCCCAGATCAACGTCGATGGTTTGCCACGCGCGGGTTCGGTATCGGATGGCGAGTTCCAATCGAACTGCGTCTACCTTGTCCATGTTCAAGGGCTTGCCTTTCAAGAGAAAGATGAAGTCGTCGAAGCCCAGCGCAACGGCATCCTGAAATGCCCGTAGCCGCTTCGTCCGTTCGAGCGGCACACCGATGTCGATGTCCTTCGTAGCTCGTGCTCCCTCGGCAAACCTGAG
>JANXZS010000298.1 GCA_025355385.1 Acidobacteriaceae bacterium
CGTGGTGCTCGCCTTCGTGGCCCGGCCCAAAATGAAAAGAATGACCACAGCCGGTTTAGAGGCTCGAACAAAACACCCAAAATTTCACTAACTTATTGAAAATATTGGAGGCGCGGGTGGGGATCGAACCCACGCATAAAGGTTTTGCAGACCTCTCCCTTACCACTTGGGTACCGCGCCGGGTTGGAAAAACTCTTCAGTGGCGCCTTGCGGTGTTGTCAGCCATGGAGGTCTCTCGGCTTGCATTGTTGAGAACAGGGCGTTGAGAACAACCTGTCCCGAGCGGCTCGGCTGACTGGAGCGGGAGACGGGATTTGAACCCGCGACCCTTGCCTTGGCAAGGCAATGCTCTACCACTGAGCTACTCCCGCTCGGCACATTCCGAGTATATCGGTAGCCTTGCCTGCGGTCAACGAACCGAGGACGGATGCACGCCTATGCCTGTACTGCAGTTCGAGCAATGTTTCTACCGCTGTGTTGCAGGTAAACAATCCATCCATAGTGTGTTCCTGCGCGTGTAGCGAAGGGCATTCCTTTGACGCTAAGCGTCGCCCGCTACTCCCGATGCACCAAGGTGGAAGGCTTTAAGTCTGGGTCGCAGTTGCATTTGAAGCGCCCACGTTTGCGAGGCGGGTAATCGCGCCGGTCCCCCGTTCCACGCTGACGATCTCACCGTCACGCATGTGGAGTATGCGATCTGCAATGGCAGCGGCCTCAGGATTGTGGGTAATCATCAGCACTGTCTGTTTGAACTCGCGATTGGATCGCTGCAACATTTCGAGGACGGCTTCGGAATTTTTGGTATCCAGGTTCCCCGTGGGCTCGTCGGCGAGGACAATGGCGGGACGGGTGATGAGCGCGCGGGCAATGGCCACACGCTGCTGCTCTCCGCCGGAGAGTTCAGAGGGCCGATGCTGCAGTCTCCCACTGATGCCAAGCAGATCCGTGAGCTGTGTCAGATACGCCTGGTCTAATGGCTCCTTGCGGCCGGAGATGTCGTAGGCGATACGGATGTTATCAAAGGCGGAGAGGGTGGGCAGCAAGTTGAACTTCTGGAAGACGAAGCCAATCTTGGATTTGCGCATGCTCGTGCGTTGCGCATCAGAAAGCGTGGCGAAGTCGACGCCATCGATTTTCACGCTCCCCGCGGTGGCGTGAGTGAGTCCACCGAGCACGTAAAAGAGTGTCGACTTACCGCTGCCGGAGGGGCCGACAACGCTGACGAACTCCCCCGGTTCGATGGCGAAAGAGATATTGCGCAGGGCTGGAACTTCAATCTTGCCTGCATGGTACATCTTGCCCAGATTTTCGGCGGTGATGATGGGTTGCACATCCCGATTGTAAATGCCCGAGGTCGGAGGGAGACAGCCACCGTGCTTTGATGGCGAGCCTCTCAAAAAAGCGTGGAGAGGGCGAACATTCAGGATGCGACGGCGACCTCAGAGAGAACCTCGGAAGGGATGCCGTCCTGGGGGCGGGCTGCGGACACCTGGGCCAGGCTGGACCGCTTAGGGCCGCGCTTGCGGGCGATCAACAGGCGAATGCGGTCGAGGGTTTCGGCCGCGGAGCAGGCTCCTTTGGGTAGGAAGGCATCCGCGCGGTTGGCGCGCTCAAAAGCCTTAACGCTGCCGCTGATCAGGATCATCGGCGTTTCCGGGATGAGTTCTTTCATGCGCCGGATCATTTCGTTGCCATCCATTCGAGGCATCAGCAGGTCGCTGAGTACAAGATCGATTGCGCCCTTGGAGAAGATCTCCAGCGCCTCTTCGGGAGTGGTGGTGCTCAATACGCGATAGCCGCATGTTTCCAGCATGAACTGACGTACTGAGAGTGCTTGTTGATTGTCGTCTACGCAGAGAATAATTTTCTTCGGTCTCATGACATCCTGACTGCTCCCGTCGTTCGAGCGGAGCCGGCTCCAGGCACACGTCACCGTGCACCATAACGCGATAGGTGACACAGCCCGGTCCGGAGGAAATAGAACGCCGCTCCCCGTGTTGGACGAAAAAGCGCAAGGCTCTACCGTCCGCTCACGCGGTGCCGCTCTGCCCAGCTTCGGACCGGGTTGCGGAGAGCAGGAGGCGCAGGTCATGGTTGCCGGGCACCGAGCGGTGGCGAGAGTAGCTGCATCCCTTCGCGGCAGTTGGCCGGAACATGGCAGTTACTCTTGCGATCGCAGCAGGGCGCGCATGCTTGCGGGCTCTTGCTCTAACTCAAGTTGTGGATCAATAGGCGAAAGTTGTATCCCGAATGTTCCCGGAACGCTTGCCAAGACTACGAAGCGCGAAGCCACCTGTAAACGGGGAAGAGAGGGCGAAGACAGCATGAATTTTGGTCTGGTCTTTACACCAAAGTTGTAATCATGCCTTCTCTACTGGTGATGCGTGCGTCTCAGGCTGTTGAAAGGGTGTGCATCCCGCAAGGGAAAAGCGGCCCATTGCAACAGGAACGGTGCTGCCTTCGACGCATTGTCTGACCGACGCTTCCGCTTTTTGCGATTCGTGCTGGCCTAGCTTTATTGAGCCTCCCTAGATGAATGCTCTGGATGCGGTGCACTTTGGCAACAACACCCGGCAAAACCTGGGTTAACAAAATACTGGTGCGCCAAGCCGATCCAGTGGCCCCTCTCGCCGCCGTAGAACTGCATGTGTGCGCCACCGTGACAGCGAGCGACGCGGTAGAAGAATTGAACATCTGCTGGCGCAACCGTCGATTCGCGGAATGGCTACGCCAGTCTTTGATCTTGCTGTATGCGATCACACCCTAGCGCTGCACGGAGAAGGTAGCTCGGCAGCCTCGGTCGACCCAGATGCTGGTGTCGTCAACGCCCCACGTCCGGTCACGAACGCACGGGGAACCGCTCAGCTGGCGGGTCATCCTGACGTAGCCATGTTGTCCTATATCGCAACGGTGGAGCTTCTCGTCGTCCGAAGAGCAATTCACTTGCTGGCCGACATTGTTTCCAGAACCCCCATTACCGCCGCTGCCTACGAGGAATTCAGCGCGGCATCCCTTGTCTACCCATATGCCTCTCTGGTCATAGCCCCAGGTCTGGCCCTGCACACAGGGAGTGCCGCTGATCTGCCGAGAAAGCTGCACGCCGCCGCTTACGTTGGCGTTGCAATAGTGGCGGTCCTCGTCGTCTGAGTTGCAGCGAACCATCTGGCCGTTACCGTCGTTGCCGTTATAGTTACCACCGTTGTAGTTGCCCCCGCTATAGCTATCACCGCCGCCACCAACCAGGAATTCAGCGCGGCATCCTTTATCCACCCATATGCCTCTTTGGTCGTAACCCCAGGTCTGACCCTGCACACAGGGCGAGCCGCTGATCTGCCGAGAAAGCTGCACGCCACCGCTTACGCTGGCATTGCAATAGTGGCGATCGCCATCGTCGGAGTTGCAGCGAACGGTCTGGCCATTGCCGCTATAGGCGTTGCCCGTCACGAACTCCGCGCGACATCCTTTGTCTACCCATATGCCGTTCTGGTCAGTGCCCCAGCTCCGGTTTCTGACGCAGGGAGAGCCACTGATCTGCCGCGAAAGCTGCACGCCGGCGCGCACATTGGCGGCGCAGTGATGGCGGTCGCCATCGTCCGAGCTACAGCGAATCGTGTTCTGGGAATTCTGACCGGGATAATTCTGCGCAATTGCGCAGCGTGGAACCATACCGTACAACGCGGCTAGCAGAAGACTCCAAAGGATAAGACGCTTCATGTCACGACCTCTCTTCCATAAGCTCGGGATTGGGGCTGTCGCGGTGCAATCCATGAAGTGTGGGATGCGGGGGGCAGTGCAAGCGATAGTTGCAACCCCAACGATTGCAAGGGCGAATTAAGGCGGGGCCGAACCAAATGCCTGCCCAGTCCAGGCAATCCCCTTGAATAGTGTCCTGCTATGAGTAGCTAAGGTACGGATTATCTGATCTTGCCCCCGCGAAACGTATCCCATAGCTGACAATCAGCGAAGGGGCAAAGGTGATTAAGGCGACGCGGGCGCGTTACACGCTCGGGTTCAAGCAAGAGGCGGCCTCGCGGACGTTGGGCCTGGTTGAGCAGACGTTGTTCAACTGGGTCAAGGCTCATCGCGAAGGCAAGCTGAAGGGCGCGGCTAGCCGGTCGAAGGTGACCGCTGAGCAGATGGGAATTAGTCGTTTACGAGCCGAGCCGGCGCGAGTGACGATGGAGTGCGACATTCTCCACCCCAGCGACGAAGGCCTGTTACCGGGATGCACCTTAAGCGATCTGGTGAGTGAAGGCGGGAGGGATAACGGCAAGCCATACGAGTCGCCCGCAGTGAGGAACGGTTCGCAGTAGGCTTTAATTTGCTCCCCTTAGTGGCCAGCAAGGAACCGTGCTATGCCTCGACTTATGGCTCGTCCTGTCCTTGTGCGTAGTAACCCTTGCGCGCCTGCACCTTGATTCCCTCGCCCTTGCACTGAATGTCGATGTGGCGGTAGCTGCCATCAAGTTTCGGATTCGTGGGGGTGTAGTTGGCGAGGTATTGGGTGCGGAGTTCGTCTTCAATCTGCTTAAATGCGGCTTCGAGTTTCTTGCCGTTGTTGCCAACGTCGATCACGCGGCCGCCTGTTTCTTCGGCGAGCTTTCGCATGGCAGCATCGCCGGAATAGCCGCCAATCATACCCCCGTAGTAGAAGCCGCGATCGGCAATCAGGAGCACATAAACGATGGTGTTCGCCTTCTGCGCTGCCTCAATTGCGCCAGTGATCTTTTCCTGGCTGCCCTGATCTTCGCCGTCTGTGAGTAGGATCATGGCCTTGCGGCCGGTCTCCTGCCTCAGCTTTTCATTGGCTGCGAGATAGACGGCATCGTATAGCAGCGTTCCTTTTGGAGTGCCATGCTGGGGGAGCGGCCCCTGGCCGATACCGGGCACTCCCGCCGCGCCGTTTCCGCCAGCAGTGTTGATGACGGCCTTGTTCATGGCCTTCTGGAGTTGGCGGGCATTGCCGGTATAGTCTTGCAGGAGATCCACTCCCACGTCGAATGAGATGAGGAAAGCTTCATCTTTCGCGCGAAGAATCCGCGTCAAGAACTGGCCGCCTGTCTCCTGTTCCAGCGGAAGAACATTCTGCTGGCTGCCGCTGGTATCGAGCAGGATGCCGAGGGTGAGGGGCTGATCGGCTTCGGCGGAAAAATTCTTCAACTTCTGGGCGGCCTTATCCTCGAAAACGCTGCAGTCGTCCCGCGTGAGGTTGGGGATAAGTCCGTTGTGCTTGTCGTGGACGGTGAAGTAGAGGCTGACCAGGTTGACGTTGACCTTCAAAGTTTCCATCGGAGCATCCTGGCTGGGGCTCTCGGTATCCGGTGCAGTACTGGTTGGCGGGGCGCCGGGCGACGGTGCGACCTGTGCCGGGAGCCCGAGGGGAGCCCCGGCCAGCACCCCCGCCAGCAGAAGAACGATACTCAACATGCGCAACGGCATTTTAGTTAGACGGAAGTTCATGGCTAAGGTCAGCATAGCAACCGCGGGGAGGATGGGGGCCTGAATCTGGTACTCTGACAGTTGGCAATGCGATGCCCGGCAATAGTCATTGCATCTCATTCCATACTGTTCGGGGGTTCTCTGGTGACTGCAGGTTTTGTGTCGATTGTGCTGGCCTTTCTGGTATTGGGGCAGCCGCAACAACAGCAGCAGCAGGATGTTCCCGACGCGCCAGCGCCCCAGACCAGCAATTCCTCGGGCGGATTGGTGGATGCACCCTCGGCGCAGAATGCGCCCGGCCTGGGTGATCTGCGCAATCAGATCGCACCTGGCAAGTCTGCCACTCCTGACTCTCCGACTGGCGGTGCGCCCGCCAACACCCCGCAGTCCGTACAGGCGGCGCCAGGATCTAGCCATCAGCTGGAAGAGGCGCCGGAGATGCTCCCGGAACCCGGCCAGGGCCCGGCTACGGTAATCCGCGTCCCTGTAAACTTTGTTGAGGTGCCGGTGACGGTCCGCGATTCCAAGGGGCGCCTGGTGGCAGGACTGACGTATCGCGATTTCAGGATATCGGAGAACAACCAGCGGCAGCGGCTGCAACTTTTCACAGTGGATCCTTTCCCTCTCTCGATTGCCTTTGTGATCGACCAAAGCCTGTCGACCGAGACGATGCGCAAGGTCAACGAGTCACTGGCCGAGATCACCGGCGCGCTGACGCCGCAGGATGAAGTGGCGCTATTTACGTATAGCAACGGAGTTGAGCCGGCGACCGTATTCACCGCTTCTCAGAGCGGACGACTGGCGATGGCGATTGACCGTTCGAAGAAGCCGGGGCGCGACATGGGAGTGCCGGTGAATTCCGGTCCACTGGCACAGGGTCCGATGATCAATGGACATTCGGTTGATCCCAACCTGACTCCACAGCGTGGCAACAGCAGCGGAGTGATTACTATTCCCAAGGAAGTTCACACCCTGAACGATGCCATCCTGCGGGCGGCGCAGGATACGGCTGGACGAGAAAAGGGCCGACGCCGCGTGATCTATGTAATCAGCGATGGTAAGGAAGCGGGGAGCAAGGCTTCGTACAAGGAAGTGGTCCGCTACCTGTTGACGAACAAGATCGCGGTGTATGGCACGCTGGTGGGCGACTCGGCGACCTGGGGCGTCGGCTATCTCGACAAGATCCACATCTGGGGTCTACCGACCAACAACATCCTGCCGAAATACACGCTGGCAACCGGCGGCACGCTGGACGCGGAAAGCTCAGTGAACGGGATCGAGAAATCGATTGCCAACCTGACGCAGGCAGTGCGCACGCAGTATACGTTGGGCTACGTCAGCCACCAGCCGGTGATTGACGGCAAGTATCGCAAGATAGACGTAACCGTGACGCGTCCCAATTTGGAAGTGATTGCGCGCGACGGTTACTATCCTTCAGCAGAGGACGCAAAGCGGAAGTGATGCCGGGCGTGTCGGCTTACGGGGCTACCGCTCTTGCGCTGCTGGCGGCAGCGGCATGGGGCGGCGGTGACTTCACAGGCGGCATGGCAGCGCGGCGCGCCTCACCCTTCTTGACGGTCGCGCTGGCAAACGGCCTCAGCCTACTGCTCCTGCTTGCGGCGGTGTTTTGGCGGGGCACCCAGCCGCCCTCCACGCGAACGGCCCTGCTGGGTATTTTGTGCGGCATCGTGGCCGGGCTCTCAGTAGCACTGTTCTACGAAGCATTGGCCTTGGGAAAGATGGGGCTTTCAGCGGCCATCGCCGGATTGCTTTCCGCGGCGATTCCCGTGGCCTTCTCCTTCCTTACCGAAGGTCTGCCGCGACCCATTCAAATCCTTGGGCTTTTCATGGCTGGAGTGGCTATCTGGATGATCGCCTCCGCGCCGCGCGGAAGCACCCACCCCCGGGGACTAGGCCTGGCGACCCTGGCCGGTACTGGCTTTGGTTTGTATTTCGTCCTGCTGAAGCTGGCGGGCGCCGGTGGTGTGGCGTGGTCGCTGATCTCTGCGCGTGTGGGCAGCGTTACGCTGGCAACTGTGGTGTGCGTGTTTCAGGGAATTGTGCGCCGGCGAGTAAAACAAGCCCGCGCTTTCCCGGAGGAAGGTGCGGAAGCGCAGAAATCGCCTGCGTCGCTGCTGGCTCCGGCATTCGTTGGCCTGGTGATTGCCACCTGCCTGCTGGATACAGGAGGAAACCTCCTGTACATTATGGCGACGCGAGCTGGACGGCTGGATGTGGCTGCGGTGCTGGCCTCGCTCTACCCGGTAGGAACCATCCTGCTGGCCGCGTGGCTGCTCAAAGAGAGAACTACGCGGACACAGACGCTGGGCATGGCGCTGGCTCTGGGAGCAGTGATTTTGATCGCTCTGTAGAAGCCTGTTTCAGGGTTATATCTAGACATTCATTCTGCGTCAGACAAAGAACCCATGTCTCAAAAGCGAGACATGGGGCACCCACTCCCCGAAGCGGGGGGGACCTCTCAGAGCTGGATCTTAGCGGGGTCGAAAGTTGGCACGGGGTACTGCATATTCAGGTTCTTCATGGCCTCTACCAGAATGTGGGAGATGGCCACATTGCGATACCACTTGTGATTGCTGGGAATTAGAAACCAGGGCGCGTGTTTTCGGCTCGTATTGTTAATCGCATCTTCGTATGCGGCCTGATAGTCCTTCCACAATCGGCGCTCGACGAAGTCGGCCTCGCTGATCTTCCAATGCTTGCTGGCGTCTGCGAGGCGCGCTTCCAGGCGGCGGCTCTGTTCGTCTTTGCTGATGTGGAGGAAGAATTTGAGAACGGTGACGTTGTTTTCCGCCAGAGACTCCTCGAAATCCACAATCTGCCGAAAGCGCTGGTGGGCCACCTTATCCGTAATGTTCTTGTGGACGCGGGTCGCGAGCACGTCTTCGTAATGGGAGCGATTGAAAATACCTATGGTGCCAGACCTGGGGACGGCGTTGTGCGCTCGCCACAGGAAGTCATGCTGCCGCTCGAGCGGAGTAGGAACTTTGAAAGACGTGACGCTACACGCCTGGGGGTTTACGCCGGTAAAGATGTGGCGAATGCTTCCGTCTTTGCCGGCCGTGTCCATGCCCTGCAGCACGACGAAGACGGCGTGCTTATTCTCAGCCGTCAGCAATTCCTGCAGGGTTGCCAGTTTTTCCAGGTGCCGATGCAGCTCGGCATTTGCCTCCGGCTCAGTCTTGTATGGGCCGGAGTCTGAAGCGGATACCTTGGCCAAGCGGACCCGGCTGTGGGGTGCGACCAGATAAGGGGACTTGACCTTGACTTTCAATTTCATCCGAACGAGATCACCCGTAAACTCGGCTAATAATCGAGCCTGAACGTTATTTAGGGTCGATGGGGCGCGTGTCTATGGGGTGCGAATTGGTCGCGGTCGTATCCTTGGGCGCATCGGGAGTACCTTTGATGCCGTCCTTGAAGCCACGCATCGCCTCGCCCAGACCTTTACCGAGCTCAGGTAACTTACGCGGACCGAAAAGCAGTAGTGCAACGACAAGAACTACCAGCAGATGCCACGGTTGAAACTCGCCCATAAAAACTCCTTCTACAACACTGAACGTAGGGGACAGAGAAACAGATTCTTCCCCAACGGACAATATTGTCGCACAAGGACGGGGACATCACACTGCGGGGCGTGGTTCGAAGTGTGTCCCACTGCAAGAGGAGGGAGTCCTGCCAAGTTCAAGGTTTGAGGATCTCGAAGTAATCATTCGTCATTGGAGGGATGGGGGGCCTAGTCGTTTCGCTACCATGCCATAGAAATCCGATACATTCTCGGCCTGTCCCAGGGTGAGCCTGCGGAATACCTTCATCACGGGATAGAGGTGGGAGCCGCGCACTTCGAGCGAGGGTACCGCGAGGTTCCCGCCGGGATATTGGCTCATCTGCCAGTCGCCTCCATAGCGCCGGCGCACGACTTCACCGAGGTACGCGCCCCAGACCCGCGAATCGTATTCGAGGTCAGGGTGGTCGGATGACCCGGCGATGGCCGTCAAACAGCGTTCGACCGCAGGGACGGATTGCGCGGTGAAGTCGAGTTGTTCACCCCGCGTCGCAGCCGCAATCACGGCCTCGCCAGCATATGCCAGCATCATCCCGTCGAGGGAATCGAATACCGCTTCCGAGAGGCTTTTCTTCCCACTCATGCCTTGAGATTACCCTGTTCCGAGCTTTTGCTACCAGCAAGTGGAAGGGAGAGAGCACTCCCGCACGTCTGACAGGAAATCGCAGACCCATGTATCGTGACGTTAGAGCAATTTCACCACCAGTGTCTGCCAAAGTAGCCAAGCCCGGACGCGGCTTCTCGTCAAGAAAAGACGTACTTCGCTACTCCTGCCCGGACGCAATAGGGTGCAATCGCTCCAGGACCTCCTCTGGGAGAAGGGATGCGCAATTTGACTTTTGTTTTCAGAATGAGGCTCGCCCTTTTGTGTGCGGGAGCCACAATGTGCGGGCAAGCATTATTCGCTCAGACCCAAAAACCGGCTGCAACAGAGAGCCTTCCGCCTTCAACTTATTCATTGCAGAACGACACCCTCGCGGGTGTGCGTTACGACAACCGCTGGCAGTTGTATTTCGGCGCGGGGTACCGGCACTTCAACGCCGGGCCAAACCTGTTCCAGGGCGCACACATGGGCGGCCCCGACGTTCAGATTACCCGTCGCCTGTCAACCCACTGGGCCGCCACGGGCAATGCGCGCGGCTACTGGGGAACAAGCGGCGCGACGCCCAACAAGTACGGCATCGCCGGGCCGCTGGTGAGCGAGTATCTCTTTCTGGCAGGTCCTGAATACCGTGGGCCGAGGAACGAGCATGCCGCCGTGAACTTCCACGCACTGGTTGGCGGAGCCTACGGCATCTACGACGCTGACCTCGGCAAAATCCCCCCCGGAGCTGTTGGCTTCTACAACAACGGGTTGAGTGTGGCCGGAGCTTTTGGCGGATCGTTGGACCTGAACCGCTCGCCTCGGTGGGCACTCAGGCTTTCACCGGACTTGATGGTGACGCGTCATGGAAACCAGTTTCAGGAGCAGTTCGCCATGTCCGTCGGTGTGCTGTATCGCTTCGTGGGCAAGCCGCATGCTAAGCCAACGGTGAATAAACCCTAGGAGTAACGAGAGCTCTTCGAGTCCGGCCTTAGTCGCGATCTATGAGTCATTTTAAAACAACGCTGTTCTGCTCTAGTGGTGGATGGGGATTGCCGGTTGCTGCGTGGCGGTGGGTTGATCGGAGACTTTGAGCACATCGAGTTTAGCGTTGCGGAGCAGTGCGACGTTTTGCTGCGTAGCGCTCCAGACTTCAGATTTTTCCGTTACGTGGTGGGGCGCTCCAGTGGCGTAGAAGTCCAGCAGCCGGGCGCGCAGGGCCCCGGGGATGGGCGTTTCCGGTTTCTTCACGATGGTGTCAAGTAGCTTGGAGTAAGTGAAGTCGGCCAGCTCGTATTGGCCCGGGGCGGTCAGGGCTCCGGTATCGAGATCACGGTCTGGCAAATCGAGTGAGGCACGGTACGGCGGCTGCTGGCGGAGCTGGTTCAAGTACCCGTTGAAGTGATCCACCGTGTCGTTCATGCTGTGCAGGAAGGACTGCTGCGTGTCGGCGTTGGGCAGGTGCATCGCCAGCCCCTGCAACGGCCCAACCTTGGGCATGAGGTCAATAAAAAACGAAAGCACTCGCGATCCAAAACCCGGCTTCTGATAGGTTGTCCCCCAGCTTTTTTCGTACTCTGCGCGAGAGATGCGGTAGCGAAGCTTGCGGCTGTCATAGCTGGGGTTATCCTTCTCCACCCGCTTGCCGTATTCGAGAACGGCGACCTTGGTCATCTTCGGAATCAGGGAACTGACCGTCCTGCGATAGGTGCCGATGGCCAAGTCTTCATGGGTGAGAATCTGCTTTACCTCAAAGCCATATGTCTCGCGGAAGGCACGTTCCAGGAGCGGCTTTGACACTTCGAAACCGATGAAGCTGTGGTACGCCTCCGGGGGATAGCGGTTGTGCACGATCTCGACGATGTCGAAGCCAAATTCCGTCTGCAGGTGAGCGACCGGAGCCTCATCGTAGGTGATCTTGTTGCCAAACTTGCTACGCAGCCGGGGATACTCGTCCGCCGTCGCCTTATTTACCGCGGGATGTCCGTAGGTATCGGCGGCGTAGTGGGCCAGGGCTCCGAGAGCGAACGCGTACTCATTCACATCCGAGGCTTCGTTGAGTAGATTGAGGACGAAGTCGCCGGTTCGGACGTAATGCAGCAGGTCGGAGAAGAAGTGATTTCCAAAGGGGTAGTAGCCGATATCCTGCAAGGTGCAACCGCCATAGGCGTAGGCATGCGCCCTGATCAGATCGTCAGGGGTGGCGTGCGGGAAACGCGAGAGGAGCAAGGGGACGATCTGATCTTTCCAGGAGAGATCAACGACCTCCTCATGCGAGAGGACGGAGTAGGCCGGGCTGCCATGCGGAGCTATAGTAAGCAATAATACGAGGACTGATGAAATCAGGCCCGACACTATGCGGCGTGCAGGAAAACCAAAGTGGGTAGGGGTAAAGGTCATGGATTCAGCTTGCGCTCCATCGAGCCGACAATCTGCTCTTTGATGCAAGGGGCTGCTGGGCGGATGGCTAGACAAAGAGAGCGGACGAAGTAGTACATTCGGCAGCCAAGTGGCATAGAGCTATAAAGTCCAAATTGTTGCAAAAGTTGTGGGTTGGCGATTAGTCTAAGGTTCCAGTATGCGTCGATGTAGGTAAGCCCCCCTGACCGGACGTCTCTCCACCCTATCGCGCAGATGCGGCGTGCAGGGCTCCGGGTTCCCGCTCCCTAATGTGTCTATCAGTCAGAATCCGTTCTTTGGGACGGAACATCCTTATCGTTGGAGAAGAAATGAAGATTGCTGCTAACGTCATCGAACTTATCGGTCGCACTCCGCTTGTCCAACTCAACCGCGTAACCCAGGGCTCGCTGGCGCGGGTGGTAGCCAAGCTTGAGAGCCAGAACCCCGTAAGCAGTGTCAAAGATCGTATTGGCGCCGCCATGATGGAAGCCGCCGAACGGGAAGGCAAGATCAAGCCCGGCGAAACCGTACTGATCGAGCCGACCAGCGGTAATACCGGCATTGCGCTGGCATTTGTCGCGGCGGTCAAGGGTTACAAGATCATCCTGACGATGCCCGAGACGATGAGCATTGAGCGCCGGTTGGTGCTGCGCGCCTTTGGCGCCGAAATTGTCCTGACGCCAGGACCGAACGGAATGAAGGGCGCGATCGCCAAAGCGGAAGAGCTGCTCGCGGCCACTCCGAATGGCCACATCCTGGGCCAGTTCGACAATCCTGCGAATCCCAAGATTCACTTTGAGACGACTGGTCCGGAGATCTGGAACGACACGGACGGGCAGGTGGATATTCTGGTATCCGGAGTTGGAACCGGAGGCACGATCACTGGCATCGCAGAGTATATCAAGCCTAAGAAGCCCAGCTTCAAGGCGATTGCGGTGGAGCCAAAGGACAGCGCGGTACTCTCTGGCGGCAAGCCTGGTCCGCACAAGATCCAAGGCATCGGCGCCGGCTTCGTGCCCCGCGTCCTGCGCACGGATCTCGTTGACGAGGTTGTGCAGGTAAGCAATGAAGAAGCCATGGCGATGGCGGTGCGTCTTCCGCTCGAAGAGGGATTGTTTGTCGGCATCTCCTCCGGGGCGGCCGTGCATGCCGCAGTGCAGGTAGCGAACCGTCCGGAGAACGCAGGAAAGTTGATCGTTGTAATCGTTACCAGCTTCGGCGAGCGCTATCTGTCCACAGCAATGTTTGATCAGTTGCGTCAGGAAGTACAGCAGTTGAAGGTATCGCCGATCGCCTAGAGACGATCTCCTTCAGGTGTAGTCACAGTAGGTAGCGCGGAGCGGCTTCTAAATTAGCAGAAGCCCCTTCACTATCTCAGCTATGAGGAAGTAAAAGTAGATCTGCTGTAAGGGATAGGCAAACGTTCCAAGGGACGGGGGAAAGCAGGACTCGATCCGCCATGGGAGTCTATAGCTCCATCCGCGAAGATATTCGCTCCGTCTTCGAGCGCGATCCAGCAGCCTCATCGCTGGCGATGGTGTTGCTGTGCTATCCCGGCTTGCACGCTTTGTGGTTCTATCGCGCGAATCACTGGCTGTGGCGTCACAATTTCCACCTGCTGGCCAGATGCCTGAGCCAGGTTGCGCGCCTGGTGACGGGCATCGAGATCCACCCTGCCGCCCGCATTGGTAGGCGTCTCTTCATCGATCATGGATTTGGAGTGGTAATTGGAGAGACGGCGGTTGTCGGCAACGACGTTACGCTATACCAGGGAGTGACGCTGGGTGGTACCGGCAAGGAAAAAGGCAAGCGGCATCCCACGCTGCGCGATGGCGTGTTTATCGGCAATAACGCTAATGTTCTTGGCAACATCACTATTGGCGAACACTCGCGCGTGGGAGCGGGGTCGGTAGTACTGCGCGATGTGCCGCCCGACTCAACCGTGGTTGGAGTGCCTGCGCACATTATCTATCGAGAGGGCAAGCGCGTGCTGATCACCGACCCTCACGACGTGAAGGATCCGCTGTCGGACGCGCTGATCGCCTTGTCAGACAGAGTTCAGCAACTTGAGATCCGCGTGGAGTGCGTGGATGGCGTATTGATGCACAGAATTCCCGGCTCGGACGCAGCTGGCATTCTATCCACCGAAGATCGCGAGCGTGAGGAATACCGCTCGGAGCAGTCCGAATCGTCGGAGTATGTAAGCATGGGAGAAGGCATCTGACCAGATTACTTCCACTGGCGAAAATGGCTGTTAGCGACGCCCCTTTAGCGGTGAGCCGGAACCGAAGCCTAACCGTATGGCTATTGCAAGCCACTTTCCGCGATGCTGTTAGCTACGGTCCTTTTACAGAGATAGCATTGACCGAGTAAGCCGGAATGCTAACCGTGGCGGAATAGCCTGTCCCCTGTGGGGTCAAGGCTAAAGAAGTTGAGTTGATCATAGCCCCATTGACAATCTGGTACAGCGTAGCCTGAGGCGTCCCGAATCCCACATTATGCAAACTCACCTGAACCTGCGGATAACCAGTACCCGTTGGATTCGTGATCATGATCGCATCCTGACTGGCATTGTAGAAGGCGGTCACGGCCAGTCCCCCGCCACCAGCGGGAGGACTGATGGATTTGGCCATGTAGCCGCCATCCACCAATCCTAGGTAGCTGCGGGAGGACAATAGCTGGAAGGCGTAGTACTGCGGATACGGCTGGGGCACGCTTTGCAAGGAGTAGAGGCAATCCAAGTTCTGGTCGAGAACGCCGATCAGGCAGAACCCGGGGTAGGCTGAAGCGGCAAAGTAGATTAACTTACTCGGCACTTGAAGCCCCGCGTAAGCGCTGTTGAGAAGATCAGTGACGTAGAGAGAATTCCAGAGTGGTGCGAACGTAGGATCGTTGCGGCAGCAATCCTTGAAGAATGAAAAGTTGATATTGAACTCGGTGATGTAGATAGGGGTATGGGATCCTAAAGGCTGCTTTCCTGCATTTACGACTTTGGATGTCTTGGTATAGTTTGCCAGCGCACCATTACTTGGATCCTGAGTTGCCTGATATATCGATGTGTTTCCGTTGTAGGTATCCCACTGCACCTGCAGGTCGGTACCTCCAAACAGGTATTGGTGATAGCTAACGAAGTCTACATATGGCGCAGTCGTAGGGTCATTGAGCAGCGCGGTCAGCCATCTGCTCGTATACCCTGAAATCGAGGGGCCACCGACACGGATGGTTGCACCATCTGCCACCGCCTGATTCTTCATCATTGGAGCGGCCGCGGCATAAATTGCCATGTAGGATTTAAGATGGTCGTTGCTGCAAATACCAGTCGCGTTCGGCTCATTCCAGATCTCATAATCCTGCACGACTCCCGGGAACGTGGCGTCCATATGGGCCACATAGGACGCGGCTATCTTGGCCCACTGTGTCGTGTCAGTGGGGGCAGCCGTGTCGTTTCCCGCGCATGGAATCGTGCTTGGCTGCAGCCACGGCGGCGTCTTAGACATCTGGAGAAGAACTTTCTGCCCCGCGGCCTGGATCGCTGCAATTAGCGGATCGATCTTGGTCCAGTTGGGAGTCTGTGTCGCGTACACCAGAGGAATCTGCGCGTACAGGCGAGACACGGTAACACCCGCTTGGGTGATTAGAGTTCTATCGGCAACGGAGTGAATAGACTCGCCACGACCGGCGCCAAACATGTCCGAGGGAACTGGATAGGCGGTAGTAGTCCGAGAACCAAAGTCGACTGCGACATCCGCGAAGACGATGACAACCGCACCGCTGGTTCTATTCAATGCGGGATCTGTAATAGCTACGATATGTTTACCGGGGACCGAAGGTGCCGTGTAGACACCACTGCTAGTCACCGTCCCAACATTGGCATTGCCGCCCGGGATAGTGTCTACAGTCCAGGTAACGGAACCGGAGTCGGGGGCACCGCAAATCTGGGGTTGGAATGTCTGTTGCCCTCCCAGCGGAATCGATGCTGTGAAGGGATAGATGGTAAAGACAGGGCTGCTCGATACGCTGATCGTCGTGGTGCCAGAAGGGTTGGGCGAAACTTGACTGATTGCCTTGATGCCATAGCTTCCGATAGTTGCCGGTGCCGTATATAGACCGCCCGCGGTAATAGTTCCCACTCTGCTATTCCCGTTCAGCACGCTATTCACATACCAAGCTACCGATGTATTGCTCGCCCCAGTAACAAATGCGGTAAACTGCTGCGACTGGGACGGGAGAGAGCATGGCGAGTGCGGTCCCACAGTCACCGTGAAACCATGATCGCCAGCGATACCGGTGCCTGTGAGCGGGATGGTTATGGGACTTCCTGCTGCATTGTGTGTAATCGTGAGTACCCCTGTCCGCTTGCCGACCGCCTGTGGGTAGAACGTAATTTGGACTGTGCAGGTCGCGTTCGCAGCAAGTGTGCCGCTCCCACCGCTGTTGACGCAATCCGTAGTAAACGGATAATCGGGGGTAGAGGTAATCGAGCCGATAGTAAGCGGGATGGATTGATTGTTGGTGATAGTGACCGGCAGTGGAGTGCTCTGCGTTAGAACTATCTGATTATAAAAATACAGACCCCCGACGACAGGAACAGTCGTTACGCCCTTCCCGACGCTGCTTGAGATCGCAACTATTTGGGGAGAATTGGTGGCGTCATCGGTGATAACCAGATTTGCGGCGTGGGATCCGGTGGTAGTGGGCGAGTAGGTAATTGTGATAGCACAACTCTGCCCCGCAGCGAGGGAGGTGCCACAGTCATTGGTTTGGGAAAACGGCGAGGCGAGTTGGATGCTGGAGATTGCGAGAGGTGTTGATTGTCCGTTGCTGAGTGTGATGGTCGCGGGCGCACTAGTAGTTCCTATCGCCTGATTGGGGAAGGCATACATCGTCGGCGAAACAGTGACGGTCCCGTTTGAGACTTGGGTCGCAGTGCCGGAAAGGAACAAGGACTCGGTGCCTGTAGGAATAGTCACCGCGACCGATCCAGTTTTCGAACCGGACGTGGCCGGGGCAAAAGCGACAGAGACGGTGCAACTGGCATTGGCTGCGAGCGTCGCTGGACAATCATTTGTCTCGGTAAATTCTGCAGTGGCGGCGATGCTGCTGATGGTCAGCGGCGTCGCCTGTTGATTGGTCAAGACTGCGGTCTGGATCGCGCTCGTGCTCCCCGCGGAGGTTGTCGGGAAGGATAAAGAAGTGGGAGCGAACAGTGCCGGCGCTCCTACCGCCATGCCGCTTAACGTGACTAGTTGCGGGCTACCAGGATCGTTGTCGGTCACCGTCATGTTGTCTGAGCTAAGTCCCGCGGCAAGGGGCCGGAAGGCGACAGAAATCGAGCAGGAATCTCCGGCAGCAACAGTGGAGGGCGATAATGGGCAGGTCGTTGCGGTAACCGTATAGTTCGAGCCGACGCTGATTGAAGAGATGGTAAGCGCGGCGGATCCTATGTTCATAAGAGTCACGTCCTGCGCAGCGGACGTCTGACCGACCGGGATGTTGCTCCACGATAGAGAGGATGGTGAGAGAGAAACGCCGGTAGGCGCCGCTATTCCCGTACCCGTGAGGGAGGCAGTCACAGGGGAGCCAGGAGCCGTATACGAGACAGTTACTGTGCCAGATCTGGTTCCGACGGAGGCTGGGGTAAGCGTAACCGTCACAGTGCATGAGGAATTTGCAGCAAGCGTGCTCGGCGCGGCCGGACAATCAGACGACATCGAAAAATCGCTCAGGCTGATTGACAGAGATGAAATGCTGATCGAATGGGGGGAGTTGTTCGTTAACGTCAACTTCCGCGGGACACTCGGAACGCCAACGTTGACGTTTCCGAAATCGTCGCTTACGGGAGTAAGGGACACGGCCGGGAGGGGGTGATTGACATAAAATCCACACCCACTAACCAACCCAAGCCCGCAGCAAGCAACGACTAGCGTAAGGAAGGAAAGGAAGGAGCCGATCTTGCTAAAAGTGGAGCCTATGCCCACGCCACCCGATGCCATCCGACGCGACAAGTCTAAGTCAAACCAACTCATGTAGCTGCCTCGCTGCGCGTTGGCCGCAACTCGCAGCTAACCTGGATATACAGAAATGCCGCCGCCGCCGCCGC
>JANXZS010000028.1 GCA_025355385.1 Acidobacteriaceae bacterium
ACACACTGAGTGCGACGGCAATCAAGAAGGCACTCCCGAAGGCGAGGGCCAAGTCTTGGTGCAACTTGGCCACGTCGCGGTCGAACGTCGTCATCGGTAACCCCAGTCGTAAGAAGACCGCGGGCGTGGCCTCATTTAACCTCCCTCGTGCCATAGCCAGTTCCTCTCATTCCAGTTTGTCTCATCTCAACTGGTACAAAAGTGGCCGGGCATTCCAGTGCCATGCTGAGATTAGGCTGACGGAGTCGCTTGCTGCGCCCTTGATCGAAGCCACCCGCTTACAATTTGAAGCGCAGCTATCTCAAAAGGATGCGGAAGTCGCTCGCCGAGAACAAACACTCCGCGAGGAAAGGAAGCAACTTGCAGACGCGAAACACACGCTTGAACAGCAAGTGTCCGATAGGGTAGCGGAGCAACTGAAGACGGAACGTTTGCGAGTAATTCAAGAAGAGTCTAAGAAGGCCAAACAAGCAAGCGCGGCAGAGTTAGAGTCGGTAACCCGTGAGTTAAGCGACCTCCAACAAGTGCTTGAATCGCGAGAGCAGAAGCTGGCTGAAGCCCAAAAGGCTCAGGCTGAGCTAATCAAGAAACAGCGCGAACTCGACGACGCGAAACGCGAGTTGGAATTGACTGTAGCGAAACGCGTGCGGGAAGAACTTTCCGAGGTTCGCATTCAGGCAAAGCGAGAGGCAGAAGAAGGACTCAAGCTAAAGGTTGCGGAGAAGGATCAGACGATCGCTTCCATGCAGCAGAAGATTGAGGAACTCAAACAGAAAGCGGAACAGGGATCGCAACAATTACAGGGTGAAGTTCAGGAGCTCGAACTTGAGAACCTACTGCGCGCGAAGTTTCCCTTCGATACGATTGAACCCGTTCCCAAGGGCGAGTACGGTGGGGACACGATTCAGCGCGTTGTAAGTCCAAGCGGCTTAATGAGCGGCACGATCCTTTGGGAGTCCAAGCGAACGAAACATTGGAGCAATGCTTGGCTGGTCAAACTGCGCGAAGACCAGAGAGCAGCGAAGGCAGAAGTATCCGTGCTTGTCTCCCAAATCCTGCCGGAAGGCATAGAAACTTTCGATGTGATTGATGGAGTATGGATCACGCATCCGCGCGCTATTTTGCCTGTTGCCACAATTCTCCGCCAGACGCTTCTCCAAGTGAGTACAGCCCGCCTGATTTCTGAGGGACAACAGACTAAGGCCGAGTTGGTATACCAGTACCTAACCGGGCAACGCTTTCGACTGCGGATTGAGGCGATTGTCGAGGCATTCTCCTCTATGCAGGAGGACCTCGACAAAGAGCGCAAGGCAATTATGAAGCAGTGGGCCAAGCGCGAAGAACAAATCGAGCGAGTAATGATGTCGACGGTCGGAATGTACGGTGATCTCCAGGGAATTGCAGGGAAGTCGCTGCAAGAGATTGAAGGGTTGGAGTTTCCGGCTCTCGGACAGCCCCAAGATGACGCTCTTACAGTTTAAGGCTTGCCTGCCATTGAAGTAACTAGGCCGAAGGGAATGAAATGATCGACGAAATCCAGATCGCCAAGGTAGCGACCTATGGCGACGTACCTGAAACAATTGATGATCTTTCGCAAATTAACTTCTTCTATGGCTCGAACGCGTCTGGAAAGACCACCCTCTCTCGCTTGATTGCAAATCCAGATGATCCTCGATACTCAGCATGCGCGGTGAAATGGAAGGGCGGCACGAGGCAACAAGTTCTGGTATACAACCAAGACTTTGTTGCCAAAAACTTCAATGAATCGGCCGAACTCAAAGGGATATTCACCCTTGGGCAAGAGCAAGCCGATACCCTCAACAAGATCTCTGCGGCCAGGGACGAGCGAGATAGACTGGCGGAATCAATTGCGAGACATACCGCCACATTGCATGGCGACAACGGCCAAGGCGGTAAGAAGGGCGAGTTGGCTGTACTTGAAGAACGGATCAAGATTAAGATTTGGGCTCAGAAGCAAAAGCATGATAAGTCGCTTTCGGGTCCCTTCAAAGGATTCATGAGCAGTGCTGAGAAGTTCAAGAGTAAGGTGCTCCAAGAGGGAATTGCAAATTCCTCCACAGTTCTGATACTCGAAGACCTAGTGTCAAAAGCAGATACTCTGTTTGGCTCGGACCCCACCAACGAACAGCCAATTCGCGTGATTGATAACTCGCAGCTCGTTGGACATGAATCTAACCCAATACTCAAGAAGCGGGTGATCGGGAAAGAAGATGTAGATCTCGCCGCGATGATTAAGAAGTTGAACACAAGCGACTGGGTAAGAGAAGGTAGAACCTTCTATGAAGTGAACGACATGGTTTGTCCGTTCTGCCAACAGCGCACTGATGAGGGATTCGCGAAAAGTCTGAATGAGTATTTCGATGAAGCGTTTATTGCGGACAGCAAGGCTATCGATGATCTCGTCAGCAACTACTCGATAGATTCTGCTCGTTTTCAACATCATATCGCGGAAGTCATCGCCAACCCTCCTCGATTTCTTAACACAGATAAGCTCAAGATCGAGAAGGAGCTTCTTGATGCGCGCGTCATTGTCAATCTGCAAAAGCTGGCGCAGAAAAAGAAAGAGCCAAGCCAAGTAGTCGATTTGGACTCTGTGAGTAATGTCGTGTCTGAAATCGGTTCGCTTCTTGATGCTGCAAATGCTCAGATTGCTAAACACAACACCATGGTTTTGAATCTCTCTCGGGAAAGAGACAAAGTTACTTCAGAGGTGTGGAAATACCTGATTGAGGTGGAGCTAAAGACTGACCTGGCGGACTATGACACAGATCGCACTGCTCTTACCAAAGCTGTTGAAAATATTACCAGCAAGATAGGATCTGCAAATATCGAGAAGGAAATCAAAGATGCCGAGATTCGCACTCTTGAGAAGAGTACGACCAGCATTCAACCGACTATAGATGGGATCAACGCACTGCTGGCCTCCTTCGGTTTCCACGGCTTCTTATTGGACAAATCCGCGAACGGAAAATGCTACAAACTAGTGCGGCAGAATGGAACTGACGCGAAGGGAACCCTAAGTGAGGGCGAAAAAACATTTGTCACGTTCCTCTATTTCTACCATTTGCTAAAAGGGAGCGACTCCGATACTGACGTTGCGACTGATCGCGTGGTTGTGTTTGACGATCCCGTCTCAAGTCTCGATAGCGACATCGTTTTTGTTGTCGCGAGCCTCATCAAAGGCATCTTTGAAGAGGTTCGAGATAACGCTGGATATATCAAGCAGGTGTTTGTCTTCACCCACAATGTCTATTTTCACAAGGAGATCACGTTCAATCCTAAACGCCATAATGTAGCAATGAAGAAACCGACTTTCTGGATAGTCCGCAAAGTCGATCTGTTTTCGAAGGTGGAGAAGCACCCCACGAATCCAATCAAGACCACCTACGAGCTCCTGTGGAGTGAAGTCCGACGAGCTGACCGTTCGAAGCTCACGATCCAAAACACGCTCAGAAGAATCTTGGAGAACTATTTCAAGATTCTTGGCGGAGTTGACTTCGATGAAATCTGCGCGCTGTTTGAGGGGAGAGATAAGCTTATCTGCAAGTCTCTGTTCTCATGGGTTCATGACGGATCTCATAATGCCCATGAAGACCTTTATATGTCGGTTGATGATTCAATGGTGGAGACCTACCTTCAGGTATTCAGAGCCATTTTTGATAAATCGAGACATGCCGCCCACTACGAAATGATGATGGGAGATTTCTATCTAGCGGCTCCGGCGATGAACGTCACTGAAGCCGAAGCAGTAACTGGAACTGACATGGATCGGCAGAGAGAACCGGCCGCGGTTGGAGCGGAGTAGCTCGCAGCGGGAAGCCGATGCCTCCTAAGGAAGAAAAGCTGGTCGTCCACTATCGCTGGGAATTTCTCAGGCGGAATCCCGATTTTCGCAGAGAGATCGACTCTTTCATCGAGAAGTTCTCTCAATGGTTCAACGAGCGCGGTTGGTGGTACGACCCCGAGAGTAAATATGGCAAAGAAGAGTCAACCTACCTGAAATCAGTTATCGGCCCAGAATCGCGGACAATTCAGCGGCGGTGGAATCTAGGCAGGATTTATCCCTACTCTTGGTCTTTTGATCAGTCGGGCAAGTATGAACTGCGTCCTGGGGTAGTGATTGATCTCGCCAGTGAATCGGTCTCCGGTATATCTCGTGGGATGAAGGAAATCGATGGCGACGTCGTAAGGCTCTCCGTCGATTCCCTACTTTGGGAATATGAGAACCGAACCGGAGATTTCGATCATGACAATGTCGCGGTGATCCCAATCGAAGACGTTCCGGATTATGTGATTGAAGATCTCAGTATCGATCATGAGAGGGACTTGGACAAGAGGGTCTATTTCGCCGTCAATATTTCGTTCCCACTCGAATCCAGCATCGCCAAACTGGAAGCTGAAATTCGAAAAGCCCGGCTCGAATACAAAGAAAAGTACGGCAAGTTTTCTAGGACTGAATTGCGACCTCGCCGTCGTTTTGACGAATACAAATCCTATTTACAGGTGTGGGACTTGAAGGAAAAGGGCCTTAGCCACGCAAAAGTTGTTGAGATCCTTCCACACCTCAACAACGTGGATACGGTAAAGGATCACTTCCGCAGAGCCAAGCAACTCGTTATGGGTGGCTACCGACAAATAAAGTAGCCCCACTTTATCTCTCCTACCGCTCTCTCAAAACTGCGATTAAGTTAAGCGTGTTGATGCCGGTGTAAGCGGCAAACGCTGACGTAAGCGAAACGGTTTTGGGGTGAATGCCATGAAGATCTGTACCCGCTGTAGTCGTCCCGTGGACTACTCAGTCTGCGCAGTCGTCTCGACCAACCGCATTAGTCCTCGCTTTCAAAAATGCACCCCTTCTATTCCGTTTTGTGGTCCTTGCTTGGAGAGACTCTGCCAGACGGATGTCCCCGAAGAGTTTCGAACTCTCAGGGACAACATGCGGAAAACTCACGCCTCTTTGACTAAACAGGTCGAAAACACTCTAGAAGCTCAACGGCGGTCGACGGAGCGGAATTAGTTATGGGAGGCGTGATGCGGTGCGTTCACAAAATCCGGGAAAACGGGGTCGCGCCCGTTCCGGTGGCTGATACGTGCCAACACTCACAGCAAATGACAGCCGAAAGCTGTCTGCCTCCCACCCACAATGCCTCGCACTTCGCGTTAACGCGTGTTTACAGCGCGAACGAACCTTCAATGAACCGTGGAGTCCTTGGGGACGCACAGCGGCTCCCTATCAGCCTAAAAACGCGCCGGGGTGTGGGGGCTGGCCCCCACTCATATCGCGCGCGTTGCGCGCGTTCTTTTTTCTTAGTTCACCGCACTACAGAGTAATCGTAACAAGCGTTGAGGGAGAAGCAATGCAAGCAAGCGTGAGAACCAAAGCCCGAAAGGGTGCGAATGCGCCGCGATCCGCGCTTTCGACTAGGCCAAAGAAGCCGCTCTGTGGGGCATGGACGCTAAAAGGAATCAAGCCGACCGGTGTTAGCCCACTGTGGACACCGCGCAATGCAAAACCGGAACTACAAGGTAACTGGCATAAGTTTGCCCGTCTACATTGCAAGTGTTGGTCGTGCTCACGTTGCGGTCCACGTAAAGCAAGCCATTATCACGGTTGCATTTTGGGAGCGCTTGTTCGTCACAAACTGACTCGCTTCATGACATTGACGCTCGACCCGCGAAAGCTCATGAGTGATTCGGAAGCCAAGACTTTCTACGCGCATTTCGAGAAAGCCAAACTGGCTCGGACCGCTTGTGACTGCGATACGTGCACGCGCGTGCAAGTCAGATCTATCAAACACATCCGCAAATGCTGGAGCAAACTCCGGGTCTATCTGCTCCGGCATTGTGGTCAAGCGCCTACGTACGTGCAGGTAATCGAGTTTCAGAGAGCGACAGGTCTCGCGCACATCCACATCGCGATTGATCGCTACATCGAGCAGGACTGGGCCAAGAAAGCTTGGTCGGCAGTCGGCGGAGGTGAGCACGTTCACATACAACACGTAGACGTGCATCGCTCGGCTGCTTATTTATCCAAATATCTTTCGAAGAACATGCTATTGAACGCGTCTGTCGGATTGCGTCGCGTGACCACCTCACGGTCGATAAAACTCAACGAGAAAAAGGTATCAGAATTTGAGTGGCGAGTGCTGAAAACGGCCATCGATTACTTCTATGCGAGAAACAAGGGCCCGGTGATCCGCGAGCTACGATCGGAGGGTGAATTGATGTCATTCGAGATCCTGGAATGACACGAGCATGCCTACCCGTGCAAAGTGCACGTTGGTGGAATTTTCACCTGTACGTGCACTTCAGTCGTTGGTGTACGTACACGGGAAATCATGAATACACGTAAGCGAGAAATCGGGGCTCTATGCCAATGAATGATTGGAATTGTGAATTACTGACTGTCGAGGAAATTGCACGTACACTGCACGTCCCAATTTCGTGGGTTTACGGACGTACCCGGAAACGTGGCGCGGAACGTATCCCGTATATCAAACTGGGAAAATACCTTCGTTTCGATATCACGGCAGTACGTACCTGGGTAAATGGCCTGAGGCACTCTTGATGAACGGCTCCCCAGGGAATACTCTTTCAGCAGACGCACTACCACCTAAGCGAGCAACATTCGGAGGAAGAATGTCTCGTAGAAGGCGCCATCAAGAAGGCTCACTGTTCAAAAGAAATACGCGCAACAAGGTGTGGGTCGCTCGCTGGTGGGAAGATGCGATTGGCTCCGAAAACCAAATCGAGCGGATTCGACGCTCGGAGGTTCTCGGGACCGTTGCGGAGATCCCAACGAAACGTGAAGCGAAGCAGCTGCTCGATGATCTGCTGCGCAGAGTGAATCGCGGCGAGCATCGGCCTCAAGCGGTCTTGACGTTCAAGAATTTTGTTGAAGACCGTTGGAAGCCGGATGTGTATCCCACATTGAAGTTCTCAAGCAAGAAGTTTTACGACAACATGGTCGACGCTCATCTCATTCCGGTGTTCGGTGACACGCAGCTCCGATTGATTACGAAGGATGCGGTACAGAGTTTCCTGACTGCGAAGGCCAAGAACGGCTCTTCGTGGAAGACGGTCAAACTCATCCGTACTGCATTTGGCGGGATCATCGAAGCAGCCGTGAGAGATGAGCTGTTGGCTTCTAACCCCGTGCGGCGAACTCGGTTGCCGCGACGTGGCCCAGAAAAAGAAAGTGCTCCGATTGCAGCGGAGAACGTGACGACTCTCATTGAGAAGCTTGCTGAGCCGTCCCGCTCCATCGCCGCCTTGCTTGCCATGACCGGACTGCGAATTGGCGAACTGTTAGCGCTTCGCTGGCAGGACGTCGACCTGAAGAACGGATTTCTTTCCGTCAATCAATCGGTCTATGAAGGCCATTTCGATGAGCCGAAGAGCAAGCGGAGCAAACGCCGAGTTCCTTTAGGACCGAAGTCAGTTGAGATTCTTCGCATCCTTCCCCGCAAAGATGAGGCTCCGTCCGCGCTGATCTTTCGAGCGCGCAATGGGGCTCCACTCAGCCGAAGAAACCTGCTCAATCGCCAACTGAAACCGGCATGCAAGGCACTCGGTTTAACCGGAGTGAATTGGCATTGGCTGCGGCACGCCAATGCGACACTGCTCGATTCAGTCGGGGCACCACTGGGAACGGTACAGGCTCTGCTCGGTCATTCTTCTTCAGAAACCACGCGCGAGACATACATCGGCTCGGTTCCGGCAGACGCGCGGAGAGCTGTCGAAGGGGTAGAGAATCTTATTGGACCCAAATGGACCCAAGTCCCGGTTTGGCCGGAGATGGGTAATACGCTAATTAATTGATATAGCGGGATTTATTGGTCGGGGAGAGAGGATTTGAACCTCCGACCCCCTGGTCCCGAACCAGGTGCTCTACCAGGCTGAGCCACTCCCCGAACCTTGCCGATCTGAACCCCAAGCAAAGGCCTCCTGGCAGACGCCTCTTGCGTGCTTGCGGGCTCATCTGAGTGTACCAGAAACGCTCTCACGACGTGCCTCAAGCAGCCTCAAACTTCGTCCTCACCGGAGGCTCCTGACCTCGCCGAAAGGGAACCTCCCCACCGAATATAGAATCCTGATATGACCTCGCGCGAAAATCTTGAGCTGGACTCGCTTCGCGTCATCGACGGCGCCATGGCGACAGAGTTGGAGCGCAGAGGCTGCGACCTCTCCAGCGGGATATGGTCGGCGCGCGTGATTGATGATGCGCCCGCCACCGTCGAGGCAGTCCACCGCAGCTACCTCGAGGCCGGAGCCGACTGCCTTCTCACCGCCAGCTATCAGGTTTCGATTGAGGGGTACGCAGAAGAGGGTCTGCCACCGCAGTCTGCTGCAGCCGCATTGCGCCGCGCTGTCGCAGTCGCCGAGTCCGCCCGCACCTGGTATCGCACGATCTCTCCTCGACGCATCTGGATCGGTGCCTCGCTCGGTCCCTACGGAGCAATCCTCCACAACGGCGCTGAATTCCACGGTAACTACAGCATCTCCTTCGACCAACTTGTTCAGTTTCATGCTCAGCGCATCGCAGTCCTCGCTGAGAGCAATGCCGATTTCATCGCCTTTGAAACCATTCCCTCGCTCGACGAAGCTGGCGCGATCCTCATCGCTCTGGAAAGTTCTCCCGACATCACCGCGTGGCTCAGTTTCACCTGCAGAGATCAGGCTCACGTGGCCCACGGCGAGCCGCTGAGTGATTGCGGCAGACTCCTGGATGGACATCCGCAGGTAGTCGCTGTGGGAATCAATTGCACCTCGCCATCGCTTATACTTCCGCTTCTTAGCGAGTTGCAACCAGCGACCGGCAAACCGATTGTGGTCTATCCCAACTCCGGCGAGATATGGGATGCTAATCGTCGCGGGTGGCGAGGCGACTCCGATCCCGGCGACTTTGCCGTTCACGCAGCAGCCTGGTACTCCGCTGGCGCGCAAGCCATCGGCGGTTGCTGCCGCACCAGGCCAGAACATATCCGCAACATTCGCAACGCCTTGGGTACCCTGCGCTTACTATAGGGTGCTGCCGGGCTGCGTCTTCGCGCGCACGAGCGCCAGCCGCCATGCGACAATAATTGTTGAACCATCATGAAACCTGATTCCTTACCCGTGGCTTCCCAATCCGCCACAGTGACCCCTGAGCTTCTTGCCCAGCACAACATCACGCCGGAGGAGTACCAGCGCATCCTCTCCGCCCTGGGTCGTACGCCAAGCCTAACCGAACTCGGTATCTACAGCGTCATGTGGAGCGAGCATTGCTCTTACAAGTCCTCCCGCGTCCACCTGAAGCGCCTCCCAACGAAGAGTGACCGCGTCATTCAAGGTCCGGGTGAGAACGCGGGAATCATCGACGTCGGCGATGGCTGGGCTTGCGCGTTCAAGATCGAGTCGCATAATCATCCTTCCTACATAGAGCCTTTTCAGGGAGCCACTACCGGCGTCGGAGGCATCCTCCGCGACATCTTCACCATGGGCGCCCGTCCGCTGGCCATCATGGATTCGCTCCGCTTTGGCCCCATCGTCCACGAGACGAACGACGACACCCCCGATGAGCTCATCCGCAAGAACCACTCTATTACCGAAGGCGTGGTCAGCGGCGTGGCTTCCTATGGCAACTGTTTTGGAGTGCCCAATCTCGGCGGCGAAACCAAGTTCGAAAATTGCTATAGCGGTAATCCTTTGGTCAACGCTTTTGCCCTGGGCATGGTTCGCCGCGAAGAAATCTTCTACGGCAAAGCCAGCGGCATCGGGAACCCGGTCATCTACGTCGGCGCAAAGACAGGCCGCGACGGCATCCACGGCGCCACCATGGCCAGCGAGGAGTTCAAGGAAGGCTCTGAGCAAAAACGTCCCAACGTGCAGGTTGGGGATCCGTTCATGGAGAAGCTTTTGCTGGAAGCCTGCCTCGAAGCCATGCAAACCGGCGCAGTCGTCGGCATACAGGATATGGGCGCGGCTGGTCTAACCTGCTCGACCTGCGAAATGGGCGCTCGCGGCGGCGTGGGCCTCGACGTTGAACTTGATCTGGTTCCCCAGCGCGCAACCGGTATGACCGCTTACGAAATCATGCTGAGCGAAAGTCAGGAGCGCATGCTTCTGGTTGCAGAAAAAGGCCGCGAACGTGAGATCCTCAGCGTCTTTGAAAAATGGGGCCTCGATGGCGTCATCGTCGGAGAAGTCATCGGAGAAAATCGCCTGCGCATACGCCACCACGGCGTCATCGTCGCCGACATTCCCAACACCTCACTCACCGACGATGCCCCGCTCTACCACCGCCCCGTAGGCACTTGGAAGGCTCCCGTTCCTCTCGATCCTCCCGCCGACGTGCTGGCGCAGCTCAAGAATAATCGCGACTATATCGAGGACCTGAAGACCCTGCTCTCCTCCGCCAACATCTGCTCCAAGCGCTGGGTGCACGAGCAGTACGATTCGATGGTACAGACCAACACCGTACAAGGCCCTGGGCAGGAAGCCGGAGTCATGCGCATCAAGGGAACAAAGCGCGCACTGGCTATGGCGCTCGATGGCAACGGCCGCTGGGCATATCTCGATCCGCGACTAGGCGCGATGCACGCGGTAGCTGAGAGCGCCCGCAAAGTGGCCTGCACCGGATCTGTGCCAGTGGCTGCTACAAATTGCCTGAACTTCGGCAACCCCGAGAAGCCGGAGATCATGGCGCAGCTTTCTGCAGCCATTGATGGCATCGCCGAGGCGTGCACCGCGCTGGGCACCCCCATTACCGGGGGCAACGTGAGCCTCTACAACGAGACCCGGGGCGAGGGCATTTATCCCACACCAGTCGTCGGGATTGTCGGCATCCTTGAAGACGTATCGAAGGCCGTACGGGCGGATTTCAAGAAGGCTGGCGATGCGGTTTTGCTGCTCTCTGCCCCCGTGGTCACCAGAACAGATCTGCAACGGGAATTTGGTTCGTCCGAATACGCCAAGACTATCCTCGGAGTGCTCTGGGGAACACCGCCGTCCCTCGACCTTACCCACGAGGCAGCACTTCAGAAGTGCCTCATTACCCTCTCTGAAGAGGGCGTCCTCTGCTCGGCACGCGATATTTCAGACGGCGGAATCGCCGTAGCTTTGGCCGAGGCATGCTTTGCCAACAGTGTGGGAGCAATGATCACCCTCACCAATCCCCGCGATACGATGCCGCTTTGCGCCCTCTTCGAAGAAGGTGCGACCCGGGTCATCGTCACCTGCGCAACTAGTGATGTGGAGAGGATTCAGTCGGTCGCCGGCAAGTCCGGCTGCGCCGCAACACCACTTGGCGTGACCGCAGCTCGCAAGTTGGATATTCGCTTGAATGGCCAGGTCGTTGTTTCCGAGCAAGTCGCGGACCTCCGGCAGGTTTGGGCCGGCGCACTCGAATCCATGCTGTACAGCGAAGTCCATGGAAGTCAAACACCAGATGCAATGCTGAGGAGTTGACCCCGACGATGATCGAATCTGCCATCGACAAGTTCGCCGACGAGCAAGAAGACCCGTCCGACGTGCACTTCGATAAGTTGCGCGAGGAGTGCGGCGTCGTTGCCATACATGGGCACCCGGACGCCGCCCGTCAGGCCTACCTCGCGCTGTATGCGCTGCAGCATCGGGGGCAGGAGTCGGCGGGAATCGCAACCGCCGACTACACCAACCTCTCGAACATCAAGGGTATGGGCCTGGTAGCAGACATCTTCACCGACGACGTGCTGGCAAAGCTCCCCGGCGAGATGGCCATCGGCCACACACGCTACTCCACCACCGGCGACTCGGCACTGTTAAATGCGCAGCCAATTCGGGTTGACTCTACCAAGGGCCTCATCGCCATCGCCCACAATGGCAACCTCGTCAATCTTGGTAATCTCCGCGCACGCCTGGAGCGGGATGGCGCTTTTTTTCAGACCACCAGCGACTCCGAGATCATCGTGCAACTTATCGCCCACTCCGCAGAGAATACCCTGGTAGACGCCATCGCCGATTCACTAGGGCAAATCGACGGAGCCTTTTCCATCGTCATGATGACGCGCGATCGCATCTTCGCCGCCCGCGATCCGCGTGGGTTCCGCCCTCTCTCCATGGGCCGCATCACCAACCCCGGCGGTCCGGATACCATCGTCTTTGCATCTGAAACTTGTGCGCTCGATCTGCTGCGCGCGACGTATGAGCGCGACGTCAAACCCGGCGAACTCATCATGGTCACCCGCGACGGAGTCACCTCGCGGCAATATTCCACCGGCGTACGGCAATCCAGCTGTATCTTCGAGCACGTGTACTTCGCTCGCCCGGACAGCCGCATTTTTGGCCGCTGGGTGCAGGACAGCCGCGAAGAAATGGGCCGCCAGCTTGCTCGCGAATCCAGCGTGCCTGCGGACCTGGTCGTTCCCGTCCCCGACTCCGGCGTTACCGCCGCCATTGGATACGCAGCCGAGAGTGGGATTCCTTTCCGCTTCGGACTCATTCGCAATCACTACGTGGGCCGCACTTTCCTTGAGCCCGAGCAGCGCGTGCGCGACTTCGGCGTCAAGCTCAAGCTCAACCCGGTACGCAATCTCCTCGCCGGCAAACGCATCATCCTCGTAGATGACTCCATCATTCGCGGCACCACCAGCCGCAAAATCGTTCGCATGGTCCGCGCTGCCGGAGCCAGCGAAGTTCACCTGCGCATCAGCTGTCCGCCCACCATTTCGCCTTGCTTCTACGGGGTGGACACACCCAGCAAGAAAGACCTGATAGCTGCCAACAATAGCGTCGAGCAGATACGCCAGTTCATTGAGGCGGATTCTCTCTGCTACCTCTCGCTCGAAGGATTGGAACACTCCTGCGACGGCGGCGAAGGCAACCACTACTGCACCGCGTGCTACACCGGCATCTATCCCACGCAATGGGTGGATGTGGATGCAATACTCCCAGCCACAGCCAAGGTCTGAACACGCATCGCCCCACTCCCTGCTGCAGCACATGGTCTCGAAGAGCCAGCATTTCAGCCTGCCGTAAGCACCACTGATGCCTTTCCCTCCACGCCCGCGCTACCGTCGCGGTACTCTCCTGCACAACCTTCGCTCCATCCCGCGCTTCCCAGAAATTAGGGAGAAACCACACGGCAACAAAAACGAGCAACGCAAAAAAGTCGGCACAGGAAACGGCAACGAAAAAACCCTCGGCAAAAAAGACCGCAGCGAAAAAGAGTTCCACAAGAAAGTACAGTCTGCAGGCCTCCGCCAGCGTCGAGCGCGAGGTGAAAGCGATGAAGCAAGGCAACTTAAAATCAGGCCGCAGCGGGAAGAAAATAACCAATCCCAAGCAGGCCATCGCCATCGGACTGTCGGAGGCGCGCCGGTCCGGGGCAAAGGTTCCATCTGCGCCTACGAAGCGCGCGAGTGAAACGAGTTCCTGATGTCAGACCTATCCAGTCCAAGCAAAAAAACGGCTGCAAATAATTAAGGCGCCCTGCTTGAGGGCGCCTATGATCTGCACACAAAACGATTAGGATTTCTTATCAGAAGGGGTGTTCGAGGACTTATCGGAAGACTTATTCGAGGAGCCAGACGTTGTTTCGGAGGACGAAGACGCTGCGGTCGCCGGAGTCGCGGGCTTGGCGCTGCTCGAATCGCCTGGCGAGGAAGACGAGCTATCCGATGAGCCAGACGCGGCAGTGGAGGCCCCGCCGGTCGGTTTGCTCTTGTAGTCCGTCGCGTAAAAGCCCGATCCGCTGAAATGGACGGCTGGAGCAGAGATGAGCCGCTCCACCGCGCTCTGGCATAACGGACATTCCTTGGCATCGGGCGCGCTGAAGGTCTGGATCTTCTCGAATTGATGGCCGCACTTCGTGCAGCGGTATTCATAAAGCGGCAACGGGAAGCTCCTGGCGACCTGAAGTTGAACTATTCCTATTGTAACCACCTGAAGCAACCAGGCTAGCCGACGCGAACATTATGCATCGCCCAATCGCACGAAGCGCGCCTCCGTGATCGCGTCCACGGCCAGCAAGGCATCCAGTACCGTCTGGGTTACTTCGCCATCTGCCTGCACAACTGCGAGGGCGATCACTGGCTTTCCATCTGCCGATTTTTCTGAGCGGCCCAAGGCAAAGTTTGCGATGTTCACGTTGTACTCACCCAGAATCGTTCCGATTCGCCCGATCACTCCAGGTACGTCACGATTGCGCATGTAGATCAGCGTTCCCTCAAGCGGCGCCTCAATGTCAATGCCGTCACACGAGAGCAGGCGCGGATGCTTGCCGTGCAACACGGTGGCACTGGCCTGTGCCTTGCCGCCGAGGGCATGCAGCGTGATCGTCAGCACTGACCCCGCACCGCCTGAGACAGCATCTTCCTTCTCCTCGTGGATGCGAATACCACGCTCTTCTGCCACAGTCGCCGCGTTAATGCGATTCACTGATTCAGAATGCAGCAGCACGCCTTTGATTGCGCTGTTGCGGATCAGCTCCGTCTTCGCCTCAGCCAAACGGCCAGTGTAGGTCAGGTGGATGCTCTCCAGATTACCCGTGACCGACTCCGCCAGGAACCGGCCCAGCCGCTCCGCCACATTCATGTAGGGCGCAAGCTGCAGGTATTCTTCGTGCGTCAGCGACGTCATGTTGACAGCGTTCTGCACCACGCCGAACTTGAGATACTCGCGCACCTGTAGTGCGATCTGCACGCCCACTGCCTCCTGTGCCTCCGCCGTCGAACCGGCGACGTGCGGCGTCAGGATCACGTTATCCAGCGCAAAGAATGGCGAGTCCTTGGGAGGTTCCTGCATAAACACATCGAGCGCCGCCCCCGCCACCTGGCCGCTCATCAACGCCTCGGCCAAATCCGCTTCCACAATCAATTCGCCGCGCGCGCAATTGATAATGCGCACACCCTTCTTCATAGTGGCGATCGTCTTCTGATTCACAATGCCGGTGGTCTGCGGAGTCAGCCCGACATGCAGCGTCAGGTAATCTGCCTCGCGAAACAGTTCATCCGCCGTAACCAGGCGGATTCCATTCTCGCGCGCGATCGCCGCCGAAACGTAAGGGTCGTGCCCGATGATTTCCATGCCAAACACACGCGCCCGGCGCGCTACCTCCAGACCGATGCGGCCCAGCCCGAGAATACCCAGCTTCTTGCCGCGAAGCTCCACGCCCTGCAGGGACTTCTTCTCCCACCTGCCAGCGTGCATGCTGGTGTTGGCCTGGGGTAGTTTGCGTCCCAGCGCCAGCATCAGTCCGATCGTCAACTCCGCCACCGCCACTGCATTCGCGCCCGGCGTATTCATCACGATGATCCCACGCCGGGTCGCCGCATCGGCGTCGATGTTGTCTACTCCAACGCCTGCCCGACCAATCACGCGCAGCTTGGGAGCCGCCGCCATCAGCGCATCATCCGCCTGTACCGCCGAGCGGACGACCAATGCATCAGCATCGACGAGCTCCGCGGCCAAGCCATTTTTTATCTGATCGTGCGTGACCACCTGCCAGCCACTTTCAGCAGCAAACACGTCCACCGTCGCGGATGAAACCTTCTCCGCCAGAACAATCTTCATGTATTTCTCTTTTCCTTCTTGCTAGACCATCGTTGCAGATCGAGTCAGGCAGCACACGGAACGTCCGCAGCCACAATCCCTGGATTGTGCCTCCAGCGGCGACCGCGTCGCATAGACCTTTTGCGCAGCGATCAGCGCCTTGCCAAACTCAAACCCGGCAAGCTTCAGCGGATCAACCGCAATCTGCTCCAGGGCCCCAATCAGTGCGATGGTATCCATGTAGTCGAACAGCCCAAGGTGCGCGATGCGGAAGATTTGGCCCTTCATCTCGCCCTGTCCATTGGTGATGATTGCGGCGAAGCGCCCCTTCAACTCTTTGACGAAGACTCCCGAATCCACTCCCTCGGGGGGCAGCACGGCGGTTACAGCGGCAGCCGGAGCGCTGGGCGCGAAGAGCTTCAGCCCCAGGGCCTCAACCGCAGCACGGGTCATGGCGGCGCATGTCTCCGCGTTCTCCACCAGCAGCACCCGCCCCTTCTCCAGATCGCCGTTCCCTTGCGCCGCGATCCAATCGAACGACGCGCCCAGCGCGGCAATCAGCGCAACCGCCGGGGTGTAGGCAGACTCGCCCTTCTGGGCATTCTTCCGTTCCTTGCGCAAATCGAAATAGTAGCGCGGGTTTTTGGAGGTCGCCATCGCCCTCCAGGCGCGCTCGCTAACACTCAGGTACGACAGCCCGGGCGGAATCATGACCGCTTTCTGCGAGCCGCCTATCATCACATCGACGCCCCATCCATCGACGTCGAAGTGGGTCGTACCCAGGCCGGTGATGCCGTCAACAACCAGCAGCGCGTCACTGTGCGCCGATTTCAGCAGCTCGGCCACGCCCTGCACGCAGTGACGCACGGCGGTCGAGGTCTCGGTCGCCTGCATGAACACTGCACGCGTGTCTGCTTTCAGCGCCTGGCGAACCTCTTCCAGCGAGAAGGTCTCCCCGTAAGGAGCCTTCACCACATCGACGACGCAGCCAAATGCCTTTGCCAGATCCGCCCAGCGCTCGCCGAATTTACCGGCGGAGAGAACCAGCACGCGATCGCCCGGCGACGTCAGGTTGGAGACGGATGCCTCCATCGCGCCCGTACCCGAAGCCGACAGCATCAAAACATCGTTCTGTGTCCCGACGAAAATCTTCAACTGCGCAAGCACCTTCTGATACAGGGTGCGAAACTCCGCCGTGCGGTGGTGGATATCGGCGGCTGCCATGGCAAACTGGGCAGCAGGAAGCAGTGGAGTCGGGCCGGGCGTAAACAGGCGGGTCTTACGAATCATAGCGGGCGGTTGTCCTTATCCCCATTGTACTAAGGCCAGTCCAGAACCGGGGACTCTATAATGAGGGGTTGGAAATGAAGGGTTGGACAGGAGACCCCGGTGAGCCTCGCGGAAAAAGTAACGAAAGACATGGTTGCCTCGATGAAGGCCCACGACTCCGAACGCACCTCGACCCTGCGCATGATGATGACCGCGCTCAAGAACAAGGCAATCGATAAGCGCAGCGAACTGTCCGAAGGCGAAGAACTGCAGGCCCTCACCACCATGGTCAAGCAGCGCCACGAGTCCATCGAGCAGTTCACCAAGGGCAATCGACCCCTTCTCGCTGAGAAGGAAGCAGCCGAGATCGTCGTCATCGAGGCCTACATGCCCAAGGTTGCCGCAGAAACGGAGATTCGCGAAAGCGTCGCCGCTGTCCTGGCCGACCTCAGCGCCACTGGCACCAAACCCGGCCCCCGCGACATGGGAAATGTGATCAAGGCCGTCCAGGCCAAAATACAAACCACCGGCCTCCGCGCCGATGGACGCCAGGTGAGCGAAATCGTCAAAGCCGAACTAGCCAAATAGCCAACGGGTCTGCCAACGCGATAAATACGGTGCCCGGGATTTCACGAGGCTACCCGGGTTCATGCCTCCGTAAGGAAGCAATGAGCGCTCCCGTCCCATCAATCTCGCTGGGTTACTCCCGCACAATCTTCACAAACACTCCATCCGGCAACTCCCCTTCAACGAGGTTCACCACTCCACCCTGCACGAATCCACGGATCGCCCTGGCTGGCGGATTCGCGGGCGGTTTTGTGGCAGAGCCCAGCCTCACTATGGGGATCTCATGCCCCGCCCCTGATCCTCCTGCCCCAGCGCTTACCGTCGTGGTCTTGCCTGGGGGCTCAACCGGAGCCCTGCCCATACCCCGATCCATCGCCAGATTTGCGAGCCCATCGGCCTGCTTATTCTTATCCCGCAGCACATGCAGTATCTGGAAGCCCTGCATCCTCGCAATCCGCCGCTTCGCTTCTTCGTACAAGGGCCGCAACTCCGGACTATTCACGCGGTACTGCCCTTTAATCTGCTTCACCATCAGCTCTGAGTCGGAGATCACACGCAACCTATCGTGCCCCGTGTCCAGCGCGAACTGCAGAGCCGCCAGCAATCCCGAATACTCGGCGTAATTGTTGGTCTTCCTGCCCAAAAACTCGCTCAGCTCCCCTAGCACGCCACCCTTTTCATCCTGTA
>JANXZS010000048.1 GCA_025355385.1 Acidobacteriaceae bacterium
CCGCCGATCAGGAGCGTGTCCACCTTGCCCAGAAGGTTCGCGATCACCTGGATCTTGTCCGAGACCTTGGCGCCACCGAGGATGGCCACGAAGGGTCGCTCCGGTGACTCGAGCGCCTTACCCATGTAGGTAAGCTCCTTGTCCATCAGCAGGCCGGCGGCTGATTGCTTAACAAAGTGCGTTATCCCCTCCGTGGAGGCGTGGGCACGGTGGGCGGATCCGAACGCGTCATTGACGTAGACGTCGCACAGGGAAGCCAACTCCTTGGAAAATGCCGGGTCGTTCTTTTCCTCTTCGGCGTGGAACCGCAGGTTTTCAAGCAGCAGCACCTGGCCTGATTCAAGCTGGCGCGACATTTCTGAGGCAATTTCTCCCACGCAGTCGGGCGCGAACGCCACGTTGATGGACTGGCCGATCTCTTTGTCGAGCAGGATGCGCAGGGCGTCTGCGACGGGGCGCAGGCTGTACTTCGGTGTGGGCTTGCCCTTGGGACGGCCAAGGTGCGACGCGAGAATGAGTTTGGCGTGGTGCTGCAAGGCATATTTGATGGTGGGCAGGGTAGCGCGAATGCGATTGTCGTCCGTGATCTCGGAACCGTCGTCGGTCAGCGGCACGTTGAAGTCAACGCGCATAAAAACTCGTTTGTTCTTGAGATCGAGATCAGTAATCGAAAGCTTGGGCATGGCTTAGTCTTTCTCTGAAATGATGGCGTCCGCTTCCACTTCCACTTTCCATTCGGGGCGCAGCAGTGCCGCTACTACCACCATGGTGGAGGCTGGACGGCATAGGGCAAAGTACTTGCCGTGGACACGACCGACTGATTCCCAGTCCGCCGCGCTGGTAAGGTATATGCGGGTTCGCACGATGTCTTCGAGTCGGGAGCCGGCGCGTTCGAGGGCTTCCCTGATGATTTCAAGACAGGATGCCATCTGAAGCGCAGGGTCATCCCCTCCCGCTGAACTGCCATCAGGATTTACCGGTCCGGTGCCGGAGACGCTGATGAAGTGTCCGCAGCGAACAGCCCGGGAAAATCCGATGATCGGCTCATAAGGAGACTGGCCCGAAATTCTTTGCCGTTCGTCTCCCGAGCGCATGCTGAACCTTTCGTGGAAAGACTGCAAGCTGTCCCAATAAACCAGGAACCCTCTGTGAGTGTACGGCTGAGACCCGCCATTGAAGCGGGTCTCAGCAACTCTGCCGGAGCCACAAATCATCCATGAATCCGAGTCTACAGACCCTTCTGCACCAGGAAGCCAATGAGGTCAACGACGCGGCTGGAGTAAGCCCACTCGTTGTCATACCAGCTGATGACCTTGGCCATGTTGTTACCGACAACCTTGGTCAGTGGCGCGTCGTAGATGGAAGAACGGGGATCGCCCTTGTAATCACTGGAGACGAGCTCGTTGGTGTCATAGCCCAGAATGCCCTTCAACGCGCCTTCTGACGCAGTCTTCATGGCGGCGTTAATGCTCTCGACGGTGACGGGCTTTTCCGTTACAAATGTCAAGTCAACGACCGAGACATTGGGGGTGGGGACGCGGATAGCGAAACCATCCAGCTTACCGGCCAGCTCGGGAATGACGAGCTTGAGGGCCTTGGCGGCACCTGTCGAGGTCGGAATCATGGACAGCGCAGCGGCGCGTCCGCGACGAAGATCCTTGTGCGGAAAGTCTAGGATGACCTGGTCATTGGTATAGCTGTGGATGGTCGTCATGATGCCGGAGACGATGCCGAAGCTATCCTGTAGGACCTTGACAATTGGTGCCAGGCAGTTCGTGGTGCAGGATGCATTCGAGATCACGTTGTGCTTGGCAGCTTCATATTTGGAATCGTTGACGCCGAGGACGATTGTGAGGTCCTCGTTAGAAGCCGGCGCGGAGATGATGACCTTCTTGACGGTTTCGCCGAGGTGAGCCTTCGCCTTGGTCGCGTCGGTGAAGTGTCCTGTAGACTCAACGACGATTTGTGCGCCGACAGAAGCCCAGGGAAGTTTGGCCGGATCTTTCTCAGAGAAAACCTTAATTTTCTTGCCATCCACGGAGATGAAATCGTCACCGGCAAAGATTTCGTTCTTCAGATTGCCAAGGATGGAATCGTATTTGAGAAGATGCGCGAGGGTTTTCGGACTTGTGAGGTCATTGACGGCTACGAAGTCGATCTCGGAGTTTCCGAGTGCTGCGCGAAGTACGTTACGGCCGATGCGGCCGAAGCCATTGATGCCAACCTTGACTGCCATACTGAATACTCTCCTGTTATCTAGGTAAACCGTTTTGCTAGAGCGGTTGTGGCGAGGCTCTGGGCGGTCTGCCCGGAAACCACCAAACAGGCGATATTATCACTGTTGTCAAGTAGTACAAAGCGAAACCGTGCGGTGGCACGTGGTTTTGAGTGTGATGTGCCGCCGACTCAAAGGTCGGATTTGCGACAGTGCTCCGAGTGTGTTACATCCTCATCATGCGCGAATGGATGCGCCAACTAATGAGAAAACGCTCCAAACGGGGCCCGAATACTTCGGAGTCTACGGGCAAAATAGGGCAGGAGATCCCGGCGGACCAGCCAGCACCACTGCGTCCGGTTTATCCCGAGGGTCGTTCTGCGAGACTGGCAGGGGTGGAAGCCCCAGAGCCAGAAGGAAACAAAACCAAGGCCCCGGCAAAAGCCCCAGCAACGGGGAAAAGTGCCGGTGCAGCAAGCAACGCTGCCCACGTCCGCCCTCAACCGCGGGCCACGGCTCCTGAATGTCAGGACGATCTGGGCGCAGAAGGCCCGGAACTGGGTGGTTTGGAGCCGGAAGGTGATGACAGGCTGGAAATGGAAACACAGCCGGATTCGCCATCCATACCTCCACCAGAAGCACAGGCAGCTTCTGTAAAGAGCCTTCGCGGTTACGTGGTGCTCGCGATTGGGTTGCCAGGCTCCGGCAAGACGACATGGTTCAAGCGTCGCGGAGTCATGCCGCTCTCCAGCGACATGCTGCGCAGCATTCTTTTCGACGACATCACGGAGCAGCGCTATCAGGGGTTGGTATTCTCCACGCTGCGCTCGCTGCTGCGAGCACGGCTGATCGCCAAAATGCCGTGGAACTATGTGGATGCAACCAACCTCTCCCCGCACGAGCGGCGTCAATGGATCAAGATGGCGAAGAGCTTTGGCTACGATGTTCAGGC
>JANXZS010000081.1 GCA_025355385.1 Acidobacteriaceae bacterium
GAACGGTTGCGCATGAGCAACGAGACGTGCGGCTGTTCGATGCCGAGGATGGTGCCAGCCTCGGCTTGCGTCAGGTCGCGCCTCTTGACCAAGCGGTAGATCTGGAGAGTGAGCTTCGCCTTCAAGAGCTCCTGTTCGGGATGCGGCAAGCCGAGGTCCGCAAAAACGTTATCGTTACTGTTTGCCGCACGGACGCGTGTTTTCTTTTTCGTAGACATTTCAATTCATCCCCTTTCGGTGGAGTCGTTCGGCCTCAGCCAGTCGCTTGTGGATCAGCTCAAGGTCCCGCTTTGACGTAGCGGTTATCGCGGGTCGAATTCTTGCTCCGACAAGTTAGAAATTGCGGACATGCAACGCCGAAGGCTGTCTGAATTGCTGGCCGCCACCTCGGGTCTCCAACCCGACTTGATACTGATGAACTCAATCATGCGCGATGTATACGCGGGGCCCACCTGTTGCCCGCTCCCAATGTTTGGGACCATGTCCTCGCGGATCGCCCGGCGTCTCGAGCCTCGCGCAAGTTGCACCATAAACTGCTTGGGGTCGGCAATGCTATCCGGGTCGGCGGGAATCTTTGCAACTGCCACACCCAAGAATGCAGCGATTCGTTCAGCATCCGCGAGCAGCCACGACTCCAGTTCTCGCACGACGACACGAAGGCGCATCAAGGGGGAGGGGATGGGGAGCCATCGAGTCAGTACCTCGGGAACACAGCTTGCATCATGGTCAAGATCGAGCAGGACGACCCAATGGCGAAACTGCGCGGAGTGATTGTATCCGTTGAGCCGTGTGAGGATATAGGACTTGCCGTATCGTCCGTAAACCTGCCCGACGGTTACACCAAGGTGCAAGCAGACTCGTTTGATCAAAACTTCGTCCGCCAAACCCTCTACGGCTGCGGTTACCACGACTGGAACTGGCATGGTTATTCGTCGGCGAATAGGCCGAGTTGCTCAGCATGCGCCGGCCTGGTCCGAGGCATCACGATGTCCGCGATGTTGATGCCCCCCTCCAGGAGTTCCCGGATTTCGGCGAGGGCTCCGGCGGGTCTTGCTGCAGTACCTTCCTGCCCAGGCTCCAAGAGAACCACCTCGTTCATACCAACTCCTTCTCGGAGAAGCTCAGTCGAATGGGTGGTTGCAATTATCTGTCGCCCTGATCTCCGTTGGATTCGGGCAAACATCTGCGGCAAGTAGCGAATCACCTCTGGATGGAGCGACAATTCTGGCTCTTCCAGCAGCAAGGGCCCGCTCCCGTCTAAGGCCGCCCAAAGTAAACCTAGCAAACGCAACGTGCCATCGGAGAATTGTTCTTCGGTCTGCCATGACCCTTGCGGGCGCCAATGCTGATACTTGCCTCGGAGGTGAGGCGTTCCTTTGACCGGATCGCGTTGGAGTTCCAACGCTTCTAGTTGTGGTACAGCAACCCGAAGCGCCTCCTCGATTCTCTTAAGCCGCGAAGTCTGTGTCTTCTCCTGCGTTCGGGCAATCTGCTCCAGAAAGTCGCCACCGTAGGGATCATCCTTCCGGCCTACCGAACGATCTGGTTCTCGTACAAGCTGTGGAACGATATGGAGGTAGCGTACAGAGTAAAAAAACTCGGCCACTTCCCGGTATGCCTTGTTCACGTTCACCTGCTGCAATTAAGTCTGCGTCAATTGTTCCGGGTCGGAGTTGTCCGAGTCGTTGGGACGCTCGAAAACCGTTGCGCCGTCGAATGTTACTTTTTCACCTCGAATCACCGGCCTTTGGAGGTTGTCTTGGTTGAAGCGAAGCTCGTACTGCCAAATGCCTGGATGCTCATCAACTCCGATAGTTACGCTGATATGAATATCCGAATACCTGCGTGCAAATAGAGACCTGAGACCTGACACTCCGCCTCTCGACTGAACCGCCAACTCGAATCCCCGGCCGACTGAAACGATGTCATGCAGGAATCTGAGAATATCCAAAAAGTTCGATTTGCCTGAGGCATTCGGGCCAACAATGAATGTACGGCGCTGTAACGGAACTTCGATCTTACCGAAATTGCGCCAATTCTCGACTTGAATGCTGGTAAACCTTAGCGCTCTGCCCGTAGGACGTTGCATCTTTCCGTTTGCACCTTTTGCTAAGCGCTGATTATAACTGGACATGCGGATTTGGCGCTCCTCAATAAAATAATAGGAGGGGGTGTCTGGAGAAAGATGTCTGGCTGTACAGCTATGCATTCGCCTTTCTGAACTCGTCAAACGCGGCGAGGTATCGGTTGATGTCTGCCTTGCTGAGATAGTAGGGGGTCGAGAGCCGCAGCTTCGAGGGCTCGCCGCCGCGGATGCGGATTTTCTTCGTCTTCCACAGCCAGTTTTCCAACTCCATGCGCTTCAGTCCGGGTACGTTCACGGTCACGATGGCACAACGCACCTCGGGATCCGGCGAGGTCCAGGATTCCGCGCCGCGCTTTAGCATTTCGGCCAGGATGTAGTCGGCGAGCTGACGATGGCGGCGTTCGATGCGCTCCATGCCAATGTCGTTGGCGAGCTGAATGGAGGCGCGCAGTCCCATGAGCGCAGGCACGTTGGAGCTGCCAATGCGCTGAAAGCGCTCGGCGCGGATCTTGGGTTCATCCCAACCTTCGGTGGCAATGGTGCTCCAGATGCGGTCAATCACTTCGTCGCGGACGAACAGGAAACCGGAACCTTTGGGTGCCTGCAGCCACTTGTGCGGGCTGGAGGAATAGGTGTCGCAGCCGATGTCATGCAGGTTGAAGCGCATCATGCCGGGCGTGTGGGCGCCATCCACCGCCGATAGAATTCCCTTGCTGCGGGCCAGCGCGCACAGCTCTTTGGCGGGCAGCACCGTGCCGGTGTTGGTGGAAATGTGGCTGAAGAACATCACGCGGGTGCGCGGGGTGATGGCGTCGTTAAATAAATTCAGGACCTGCGCGCCATCCTTGACCGGCTTGGGCAGGGTGACCTTCTTGACTACAATGCCATATCGTTTGGCGCGGAGTTGCCACGGCATTTCTCCGCCCGGATGCTCCTGGTCGGTCATCAGGACTTCATCGCCCGCCTTCAGGTCCAAACCGTTGGCCACATAGCTGTTGGCTTCGGTGGCATTGCGCAGAAGTGCGAGCTCGTCGCGATTGCATCCAACAAACTGCGCCAGCGGGTCGCGGAATTCGTTCCACGCTGCGTAGCCCCAGATGGGATAGTCCTCGGGCTCGACCTGGTCCATGCGCTCGGTGGTGTTGTAGCCGTCGAAAATGGCGCGCAGGACGGGCGCAGGACTGGAACCCACGGTACCGTTGTTGAGATAGACTTCATCTGCGGGGATGAGAAATTGTTTTCGCAGTTCGGCCCAGTAGGCGTCTTCGTTGGCGCTGAAGGTGGCTGGGTTGGGCAGGGAAGTGGGCGCGTGCTCGAGTTGAGCAAACAAATCTTTGGACACGGCCAGCCC
>JANXZS010000100.1 GCA_025355385.1 Acidobacteriaceae bacterium
CATGGCGGTCGGAGCTTCGCTGAAAGTATCGGCGATCCATCCGTGGAGAGGAAACACCGGGACCTTGACGGCGAAGGCCACGAGGAACGCCAGCGATGCCCAGAAGATGCCGCGTGCGGGCAGATTCGCTGACCCATCCGCGATGGCCTGCTGCAGGCTTACAAAGTCGAAAGTTCCGGTGTGGGCGTAGAGCCAGAGAATCGCGACCAGAAAGAGGGCCGACGGTATAAAAGTGTAGAGAAAGAATTTGAGCGCAGCCTGCGGTCCTTTAGAGCGGCCAAACATGGCGATCAGCATGGCCATGGGAACAAGCGACAGTTCCCAGAATCCGTAGTAGAGGAAGAGATCGAGTGAGACGAAGACTCCGATCATCGCTGTCTGCTGAATGAGGAAGAGCAGGTAAAACTCCCGCGTGCGGTTCTCGATGGTCTTCCACGATGCCAGCACTCCGAGAGGCGCAAGGAAGGTAGTGAGGACCACCAGCCACATGGAGATGCCATCGACGCCCAGATGATAGCGAATGGCTGGAGACGAGATCCACGGCAGGTTCTGTTCAAACTGAAAGCCTGCCTGGCCGTAGACAAAGTGGGCGGGCAGATGCAGCGAGAGTGCGAAGGTGATCAGCGTGACCACAAGGGTAAAGCTCTGGATGACGCGCCCTCGCCGCGGCAAGAGGACGACCACCGCCGCGCCCGCCAGGGGTACGAAGGTCGTCAGCGTCAGGATTGCATCGTTCAGCACGGTTCGTGTTCCTTCAGTTACCAGATCTTGAAGTGCGTTCCCCAGTTTGATACAGTGCCGGTTCCAAATCCGAAATAGGAGAGTAAGAGCATGGCCGCAGCACCGAATGCCAGCCAGCCTGCATACGAACGAATGTTGCCTGATTGAATGCGACGCAGTACAGCTCCAAGCCCATTAGCGGCACCTGAGAATGCCCGGCCGCTACCTTGGACAACGGCGCCTTCAACGGCTCCGCCGAGCACAAAGCGTGAAGTCAGCAGCAGTGGCCGCACGATAACGGCGTGATAGATTTCGTCGATCCAATACTTGTTGACGAGGATCGATCTGGGGCCGCTGAAGGCTGTTGCCAGCCTGATGGGCAGCTCCGGACTTCGGCGATAGAAGGTGTCCGCGGCAAACCAGCCTAGCGCCGCTATCAGGACGGCGAGTCCGCTCAAAACGCGTTCCAGGTGGGGGGAAGTCTCAACCACGACGCGTTGGGAGAGGATAAAGCCGCTTGCTCCCTCTCCTTGAGCGCTGTTCAGCGACGGGGCAGCGTTGTTGAGTGCCGGCGCCAGGAAGTGACCGAACCAGTCGCTGCCGCGCAGGGCCTCGGGCCATCCCATCCAACCGCCAACGACCGAGAGCAGGGCAAGGATCACCAATGGAGCGAGCATCACCCAGGAACTTTCGTGGGGGGCGTGGGCATGGGCCTGACTGGAGGTGTGGGCCACGGCACGGCTCCTGCCGAAGAACGCCAGGTACCAGAGGCGGAACATGTAGAACGACGTGAGAAAGGCGGTGAAGATGCCGATAAACCACAAAAGGAATCCCCCATTGGGGGAGCGAAAGGCTTCATGAAGGATGGCGTCCTTGCTGAAGAATCCGGCAAACGGAAAGAACCCCGCGATAGCGAAGACGCCGGCCGTCATGGTCCAAAAGGTGATGGGAGTCGCACGGCGGAGTCCGCCCATTTGGCGAAGATCCTGCTCGCCTCCGAGGGCGTGTATGACAGATCCGGCGGCCAGAAAGAGTAGGCCTTTGAAAAATGCGTGCGTGACCAGGTGGAAGATTGTCGCCGAGTAGGCGGCAACGCCACAGCCGAGGAACATATATCCCAACTGCGAGACGGTGGAGTAGGCCAACACGCGCTTGATGTCGGTCTGCACGACGCCGATGGTTGCGGCGAAGAGCGCCGTTGCCGCACCGATGATGGCGACCACGGAAAGAGCCAGCGGCGAGCGATCGAAGATCATATGCACGCGCACGATCATGTAGATTCCAGCGGTGACCATGGTGGCCTCGTGGATGAGCGCAGAGACTGGGGTGGGGCCTTCCATTGCGTCCGGCAGCCACACATAGAGGGGAATCTGCGCCGATTTGCCGGCCGCTCCGAGGACCAGGAAGAGCGCGATGGCGGTAAGGAATCCACCCTGCCATTCTGGATGGCTGGAGATCTGGCTGAAAACGCTGGCGAAGCTAAGCGAGCGGAAGTGCGCTACGAGAAGGAACATCGCCAGCAGGAAGCCGAAGTCTCCAATGCGATTGACGATGAATGCTTTTTTGCCTGCGTCCGCGGCGGACTTCCGCGTGTAATAGAAGCCGATGAGGAGATAGGACGCGAGTCCGACTCCCTCCCAACCCACAAACATCAGCAGGAAGTTTTCAGCGAGCACCAGTACCGACATGAAAAACATGAAAAGGTTGAGGTAGGCAAAAAAGCGCCAATAGCCGTCCTCGTCCGCCATATAGCTGACGGAGTAGACGTGGATGAGGAATCCCACGCCAGTGACCACGCCCAGCATTATTAGCGTTAACTGATCTAGCGAAAAGGCAAATTCGGCGTGAAAAGCAGAAGTCTGGATCCACGGGGTTGCGAATTTCTCTACGTAAGGCAGAGTCAGTTGACTGAAATGAAGCGCAATGTTCGTCACCAGCGCCAAGGGAACAAACGTCGCCAGCAAGGCTATGGCCGAGACAGCCGCTCGGGGCATTCTACGGCCAATCATGCCGTTGATCGCGAAACCAGCGAGGGGGAACAGGGCGATCAGCCAGAGATGGAGCATGCCGTTCATAATTTCATCAGATCGATCTGGTCCACGTTGAGGGTGTTCCGCGTGCGGTAGACGGCGATGATGATGGCAAGTCCCACGGCAGCCTCGGCGGCGGCGACTACCATCACGAAGAAGACAAAGATCTGGCCACGAATTGCGTGCCACTGATATGCAAAGGCTACGAACGAAAGATTGACTGCGTTGAGCATGAGCTCAATCGACATGAAGACGGTGATGATGTTGCGCTTGATGAGAAACGCACCCGCGCCAATCGAAAACAGTAGTGCGCTCAGCACCAGGTAATAGGCTATGGGGACCATTCGCTAGTGCTCCTTCCGCGCCAGCGCGACTGCGCCCAGAATGGCAATGAGGATCAGGACGGATGTCACCTCAAAGGGTAACAGCAGGTCGCGAAACAGAACTGCACTCAAGTCGTAGAGTGTAGCGGGATTGGCGAGGGTGGATTTTCCGAGGTGGTTCCCCTGTGACAGGAACACAAACGTGAGAAGGCTGAAAAGAGCTGCGACTCCTGGAACGCCGACGAGATAGGCCGCGCGACTGCCACGGGTCCGAACCTCTTCTCCCGCATTGAGCAGCATGATGACAAAAGTAAACAACACCATGATGGCGCCCGAGTAGACGATGACTTGGGCGGCAGCGAGGAATTCGGCTCCCAACGTTAGATACAGGACGGCGAGCGACGTCATCACGACGATCAGGGAGAGGGCACTGTTGATAGGGTGTCGGGTCAGCAGGAGGTTCAACGCCGCCGCCGCACACAGCCCGCCAAAGATGAAGAAGAGAACTAGTTGCATGTTCCTGGGCCGCTCAACGGCGTTGATAGAACAACAGGAGACTTAAGTACCGGAAGGTGCATTGTAGAACAATGCACTAGCTGGTGCGCAGAGCCAGCCACAGGCTTGTCCCGATGATGTTTGCGATCGCCAGCGGCACAAGAAATTTCCAGCCGAAGGCCATGAGTTGATCATAGCGGAAGCGCGGGAGTGTACCGCGCACCCAGACGTAGAGACAGAGGAAGAATAGAACCTTGAGCACAAACCAGCAAAACGGTACGAACGACGCTAAAATCGAGCCGCCGAGACTGGGCAGCAGGTTGCCGAACGGGCTTGTCCAGCCCCCGAGGAAGAGCAGCGTTGCCACGCAGCTTACGGTAATCATGTTGGCGTACTCGGACATGAAGAACATGGCGAATTTCATCGAGCTGTATTCTGTGTGATATCCCCCAACCAGCTCCGATTCCGCCTCAGGGAGATCAAAGGGAGAGCGGTTTGTCTCCGCAAAGGCCGCCATCAGGTAGATGAAGAAGGCGAAAAACTGGAAGCCGCCGAAGACGTTCCAGGAAAAGAGACCGTGAGCGGACTGGCTGTTTACGATGTCGCGCAGACTGAGTGATCCGGCGCGCAGCACCACGCCGACCAGCGAAAGTCCCAGCGCCAACTCGTAGCTGACAATCTGGGCACTGGCCCGCAGAGACCCCAGCAGCGAGTACTTGTCATTGGACGACCAACCCGACAAGGCGATGCCGTAAATACCGACGGAGGTAACCCCGAGAATAACGAGCAGGCCAACGTTGAGGTCGGTGATCTGGAAGAGATCGACGCCACGAAATTGGCGCTCCGGCCCAAAGGGAACCACCGCGATCGACAACAGCGCACAGCTCAACGCGATAATCGGCGAGAGAATATACAGAGGTTTGTAGACGCCGGCGGGGATGATGTCTTCTTTGAGAAAAGACTTGGCTCCATCCACCAACGGCTGGAGGAGGCCGAATGGGCCAACCCGACTTGGCCCCCAGCGGTTCTGGATGCGGGCGACGAGTTTGCGCTCCAGCAGGACGGTGTAAGCAACCGCCAGCAGCAGAACTACCGTGACCACAATTACTTTCACCAAGCTCAACAGTAGAAACGTCAGCATTTCTTACGCATTCCTATCGTCCTCTTAAGTGGAGACGTCGAGGGAAGTCGTCGCGGCAGCCCCGGCAGACTTTGTTTCCCTCGACTCCATCACCTCATCGAGGATACTGCTGTAGCGGCCAAGAGTACCGGATGTAAAGAGTGTATCCTGCGCAGGAAGGACGCCATCAGAACGAGTCTTCGACGACGCATTATCGATGTGGACGAGCGGGGGCACGGTGCGCTCGTCATTGCCGGCGAGCAGTGCCAGACGGTCCACCTGGTAGTCGGGAACCAGCCGCTGGATCTCATCAAGAATTGCAAAAGGGTCAAAAGGGCTCAGCTTGGGTTCGAGATGATTTGCCGCAAGCCACACGGCGTGGCGGTCCGATTCGCCCGACTGCACTCCCCTGGATTGCCCTAGATCAGCGCGCATGCCAATTCCGTAAGAAACAAGCTCCTTCGGATTGGCCCCCATCCGGTCCGCGAGCCGAACGATCAGTTCGAAATCACTGCGAACACCAGCCTTGTCGGCCGCTTTCTTTACCAGTTGGAGGTCGCCATATGTATTTGTAACCGTACCTGTTTTTTCGTAGAGATTCGCGGCAGGCAAAACCACGTCGGCAAGCACAGCCGTCTCTGTGAGAAACATATCCTGGACTACGAGAAAGGTGTCCTTGAGCGCCCCGGGTGCAATGTTGTAACGGCTCACCGGGTTCGATCCGACGACGTAAAGAGCGCCCAGCTCGCCACGGCTTGCTGCGTCAAACATGGCGATAAGGTCGAGTCCGCCCGTCTGGGGAAGGTTGCCATACTCGTCCGCAAACTGCGCTGGGGACGCCACCGGCTGGTAACCGGGGAGCAGGTCGGGCATCAATCCCATATCCGCGGCCCCACGTGAGTTGTTGTAGTCGCTGAGGCAGGCAAATTTTGCGTTCGGCAGACCCAGGCCGAAGTTGACCAGGGCATCGATGTCACGGCCGCGATATTCAGAACCAAATAGGATGAGCAGGTTCTCTTCTTTGCGAATCACCTCACGGAACGCGGCGGATGACTCCGTGCCAGCAAGGGCGGAGTCGTCACCAGCGAGATAACCGATCAGCCCCGCGTAGCCATCCTGAGGAATGGCGAGCGAGGCCCTGGCCTGCCGAAGCAATTTGATTTCAGCGTGATTGGCAACGTAGAGTCGGGCGCGATTGAGGCGGACATTGGTTCGCAGGTTCCACGCCAGCATAGGGTGCTGCTGAGTCGGATCATTGCCGATGAGTAGAATCGCGGGTGCCGTACCGGCGTCGCGAAGACTGGCTGCGCGGTCCTGGTGTCCGGCTAACGCACGCGCGAAGGATGTGTAATCCGCTGTGCGGTGGTGATCGATATTGTTCGTGCCGAGCACCTTGCGGGCGAACTTCTGTAGCAGGTAATTCTCTTCATTGGTAGTGCGATTGGAACCGATGACGCCAATGGATGCGCCCCCGCGTGTGTCGCGAACTTCGGCGAGTCGCTTGCCTGCGTAGTCAAGTGCCTCCTCCCACGTTGCGGGTGCGAGGTTGCCGTCGGGTCGGCGAACCAGTGGTTTGGTAAGGCGATCCTTGTGGTTGGCAAAGTCGAAGGAGTAGCGGCCCTTGATGCAGAGGAAGTCACCGTTGATCCCGCTCTTGTCGCGATTGTCGCCGCGGATGATTTCGACGCCATCGTCCACGCTGCGCAGGCCCAGGGTGGTCTTGCACCCATCTCCGCAGTGGGTGCAAATAGTGGCAACATGATTCATCTCCCATGGACGCGTCTTGTAGCGATAGGCTCCGGATGTGAGTGCTCCCACGGGGCATATGTCGATACATGCACCACACTCTTCACACTCCAGGTGGTCTTCCTTATTGGGCGCGATGATGCTGGTGACGCCGCGATTTTGCACGCCCAGAGCCCAGACATCCATACCTTCGCCGCATACGCGCACGCATCGGTAGCAGAGGATGCAGCGCGGGCGATCAAAGTAGACGACCGGAGACCACTGTTGTTCCTCGCGATGCTGTTTCATCTCAGTGTGAAAGGACTCCGCTGCGCCATACTTGAAAGTCATATCCTGCAGTTCGCATTCGCCGCCCGCATCGCATACGGGACAGTCCAGAGGGTGATTGCCTAGCACCAGTTCCAGCATGGCCTTTCGGGCCTGCTTGATCTCATCGGTCTCGGTGGCAACGATCATGCCCTCGGCAACGGGAGTTGTGCACGCGGTCTGCAGTTTGGGAATCTTTTCGATACGCACCAGGCACATGCGGCAGGCAGCTTGAAGCGAGAGCCCGGGGTAGTAGCAGAATGCCGGTATCTCAATGCCCACCTTGCGGCAGGCATCGATCAACAGAGTGCCCGTAGGGGCCGTGATCTGCTTGCCATCGACTGTAAAAGTTACATCAGCCATCTTGAAATTGTCCTTACTTACGATCCCGGCAAATTAAACAAGAACCGATTCTGCTGTGTGTGCGTACGGGCAGGGCTTGCCGTCCAGGTGATCTTCAAATTCCTTACGGAACTTCTTGATGAAGGCGATCGTTGGCATCGCGGCCGCATCGCCGAGTGGGCAGAAGGTTTTTCCCAACATGTTTTCGGCAAGGTACTTGATGTTGTCGATATCCTTGTTGACCCCGCCGCCGGAGTGGAAGCGAGTCAAGGTCTTCTTGAGCCAGTCTGTGCCCTCACGGCAGGGGATACACCAGCCGCAGCTTTCATGCTGATAAAACTTGATGGTGCGCAGGGCGAACTCGACCATGCAAACCGATTCGTCCAGCACGACAACGCCGCCGGAACCGAGCATGCTTCCGGCCTTGGCCACCTGGTCGAAGTCCATGCCGATATCGATTTCGCTCGGCAGCAGCACAGGTGTCGAAGATCCGCCGGGCACTACCGCCTTGAGTTGCTTTCCGCCAGGGATGCCACCCGCAACTTCATAAATCATCTTCTTCAGGTTGTAGCCCATGGGTAGCTCGTAGACCCCGGGCCGCTGGACATGACCACTGAGGCAGAAGAGGCGGGTGCCGCCGTTACGCTCGCTGCCAAGCTTGGCGTACTCCGCACTGCCGATGCGCAATACATGCGGCACGGTGGCGATTGTCTCAGCGTTATTGATGACCGTAGGGCCCCCGTAGAGGCCCACAACCGCAGGGAAGGGAGGCCGGATGCGGGGTATTCCCCGTTTGCCTTCGAGCGACTCCATTAGGGCCGACTCCTCGCCCACTTCATAAGCTCCGGCACCGGTGTGCGAAACAATGTCGAAGTCTCTGCCGCTTCCAAAGATGTTTTTTCCCAGAAAGCCCTTGGCGTAGGCGTCTTCTATGGCGCGCTCGATGATCTTCAACAGATAGCGATATTCGCCGCGCAGATAGATGAATCCCATCTTGGCGCTGATAGCGAGCCCTGCGATGATCGTGCCTTCTATCACGGAGTGGGGATCGTGCTCAAAAATGAGCCGGTCCTTGCATGTGCCAGGCTCGCTCTCATCTCCGTTCACTAGAACGTATTTTGGTTTCTCTGATTGTTTGGGCACGAAGGACCACTTCATGCCGGTAGGGAAGCCGGCACCCCCGCGCCCCCGCAGCCCCGACGCCTTCATCTCACTGATGATCCATTCAGGGCCCATCTCGAGCGCTTTGCGCGCGGATTGATAGCCTTCGAGTTCCAAGTATCTGTCAAGGGCACTCGCGCCCTTTCCAAAACGCATGGATAGTAGGGGAACTACATCGGGATGAGAAACGAGATTCGCCATAGCTCTTTCCTGTCTTCGCTGCCTGAGCAATTCCATTTCTAGTTGCGTACTGGTAAAACGAACGATTGCGACTTGTCTTGTTTGAAGTGCCAGGTCGGGCTCGGCTGTGAGCAGTTGCCCTAAGCCTGGCTCCCTTTGCCTTCCTGCACGACACTGGCCCGGCACTTCTCCAGCACCTTGTCCAGTTCTTCAGGAGTCAGATTTTCGTAGTAGTCGTAGTTCACCTGGGCGGCCGGACCCCAGCTGCAGGCACCGATACATTCCACCTCTTCGAGCGAAAACATGCCATCCGGCGTAGTCTGCTTGTTCCCGATGCCAAGGGTCTTTTTGCAATGGTCGAAAATCTCGTTGGCGCCGCGCAGCATGCAACTGATGTTGGTGCATACCTGCACGTGGTATCTGCCTGCCGGTTGCGTGCGGAGGAGCGAGTAGTAGCTGATGACGTTCCGCGTATCGAGCTCGGTGATGCCGATGCGCTGGGCAATTTCCGTGATGACTTCGTCGGACAGGTACCCCTTCTCATCCTGGGCGTAGAGCAGCATCGGGACAAGCGCGGAGCGGCGCAGCGGATAAATAGTCACCAGCTTGTCAAAGCGAGCTGCCAGCTCGGAGGTAAAAATGGTCTCTTGCACACTCATTGCGTAATCTCCCTAGCCAGCCTCTCCGCCACCAAATCCAGTTCCTCGAAGCCCTGGTTGCAGCCGTCGTTTATGGCCACCCGCCCATCGAGTTGCAGATCGAAAGTGCCACCGCTTCCATCTTCTCGCTGCGATGTGCCTTTGCTGCCTTGGTGCGATATTTCCAGCCAGCGATTTCGACACCGCAACACAATGCACTCGGAGCTGACTTCAACCGTTGCCTGAATGTCCCGATTCAATCCGTGTGCCGCGCTATAGCACTGCAGCAGGGAAGCGAACGATGTCCACAACTCTATGTACACAGCTTCCGCAGTGGGAGCAGTGGCCATCACCGGTCAATCTCTCCCAGCACAATGTCGATCGATCCGATGACCGCGACTACATCTGCAAGCATTCTTCCCTTGCACATGGTCTCAAGAGCCTGCAAGGTCGCGAACGACGGGTTGCGCATGTGCACGCGATACGGTTTTGCCGTGCCGTCGCTGACCACGTAATAGCCCATCTCTCCGCGTGGCGACTCGATTGCCTGATACACCTCGCCGGCGGGAACCGCGAAGCCCTCGGTCACGATCTTGAAGTGGAAGATGAGGGCCTCCATCTGCGTCTTCATCTTTTCGCGTTCCGGCAGCACAACTTTGGGAGCATCTGCCTTGATCGGCCCATCCGGCATGCCGTCGAGGGCCTGCTGGCAAATTTTGAGAGACTCGCGCATCTCCAGCAGACGAACGAGGTAGCGCGCCCACACATCGCCATCGGTGGAGGTGGGCACGTCGAACTGGAACTTCTCGTAGCTGGAGTAGGGCTTGTCGCGACGCAGATCCCAGTCAACACCACTTGCACGCAGCGGCGGCCCAGTGACCCCGAGTGCAATGCCGTTGGCGGCACTAAGATGGCCGACGCCCTTCAGCCGGTTATAAAAGATCGGATTGCCGGTGAGTAGGTTGGAGTACTGGTCAATCTTCTCCGGAAGGATTCTGAGGATAGCCTGCACACGGCTGTAGAAGTCCAGCGGGGGTTCGAGCGCCAGCCCGCCAATTCGGAAGTACGAGGTCATCATCCGCTGTCCAGAGATCATCTCGAAGATTTTAAGTATCTCCTCGCGCTCGCGGAAGGTGTAGAGAAATACGGTCAGCGCGCCGATGTCCATGGCGTGGGTGCCAAGCCAGACCAAATGTGAGGCCAACCTGGTGAGCTCGTTGAGCAGGACACGCGTCCACTGGGCACGCGGAGGGATTTCGATTTGCAGCAGCTTCTCCACTGCAAGGCAGTAGCAGAGGTTGTTCGACATCGGGCTGAGGTAGTCGATGCGATCGGTCAGCGGAACCACCTGCTGATAGAACTTGGCCTCGCAGGTCTTTTCAATGCCTGTGTGTAGGTAGCCGATGTCGGGAACGATGCGGTTGACGGTCTCGCCATCTATTTCCAGCACAAGACGCAGAACACCGTGCGTGGAAGGGTGTTGCGGCCCCATATTGAGGACCATGGTCCGATCCTTGGTGGGGTCGTCGACGCGGCTTTCGATGATGGGAGCTGGCAGGAAGTCAGGCATCAGCGGTAACCCTCCACCGGATAATCCTTTCGCAGCGGATGACCCTTCCAATCATCGGGCATCATGATGCGCCGCAGGTTTGGGTGGCCGTTAAAGCGTACTCCGAAGAGATCGAACACTTCGCGCTCATAGAAATTCGCCGATGGCCACACAACGGTAATGCTATCCACCGCCGGATCGACGCTGTCGGCCATGACGCGAAGGCGCAAACGCTGCTTCAGTCCGAGCGACCAGATGTGGTAGGTAACGTGAAAGCGGGGCTCGGCGGGATACCAGTCCACACAAGTTACATCTTCGAGGAAGTCGTATCCCGCGCTCTGAAGCATGCGACAGGCCTCGCGGATGTCGTCCGCGGCAATGGTGACTGTCAGCTCCTCGAAGGCGAACTTCGCATCGACAACCGCCTCGGCCTTCCAGTTACGCAGGGCGGTAATTGCCGGATGATCCGACATCGAGGAGAAAACCGCGTCCTTGTCCATCAGGGTGGTCGTCATGTGCTACAGATCCGCCTTGTCCGAAGCCCAGTCCAGAATGCCTTTCTTGACGATGTAGAAGAAGCCGACCAGAACGAAGCCAAGGTACACCAGCATTTCCCAGAAGCCAAACATTCGCGAACCGGTCAATTGGGGCAATTGCCTGTAAATAACCGCCCATGGCATCATGAACACGGCTTCGACGTCGAAGAGGATGAAGAGCATCGCAACCATATAAAAGCGAACCGAGAAGCGTCCGCGCGCGTCGCCCTGGGCCACCATTCCGCACTCGTACGCCTCCAGCTTGACTCGCGAACTGCGATGCCTGCCGACAAACCACGAAGCCAGAACCATGCCCGACGCAATGGCAACAGCAGCCAGTACCTGAAGCATGAAGGGCAGATAATTCCAATAGTAGGGATTACGCATTGGGCACGTCGGCTCGCGATCTCCAGGATCGAATAGGGGAACTATGTTGGTACCTCTGACTTTAAGTTTTCACCTGTCCAGAGTCAAGCAATGCCCACCAGTCGCTTGCGTCGCGCAGCAAGGCGCGCAGATAGTTCTGTCGCGACGAATACTGAAGTTACGGGGTGTCAGGGTGGGAGTGAGGATTAAAAGGAGAGAAACTGTGGCCAGCCTGATGGACTAACGAGTTCCGTCCCAGCACCCTTAACAGGCTGTTTTGGCGGATACCATGCGGATCTTTCGAGGCCTGGAGCAAGTTCTCCTCAGCCGCACTGGGACCAGCGAACCCGGCGCGGCTTTCCGTTAAGAAAGCCACGTTTGTCGCTTTGAATGGACGCACACATTAGAAGTGAAATGGCAATAACGAGTGTCCGCCCCCTACGGCCGGTTTCAAGCAAGTGTCCTTGAAAACTCCTCCCTCCTGCTGCGGCGGGAGGAGAAGGGGTTTAGTCGGCCCCGCAAAGCATGGCTTCCATTTCCTTGCTGCGAGGGGAGCAGCTGGCACCGCGTCCGCAACCGCCGCCGCACGCATCGCCCATTGCATCTGCGTTAAAACTCACAGCCTGGCGCAGCATTGCGCGTAGGGCCGTGTCTGAGACTTCTTGCATTTCCACTTCTTGAGCCAACATGTTGACTTCTCCTTTGGTTAAACCGTCACAACTTTTTCGACTCACGTGTTCTGGATGTGAGCCGCTAACTGCAACACACACTCTTCGGCAATCGCCTGCTGGATGGGAGCAAACACCGGTTCGCTCATCGTTCCCGCAACGATTGCTTCGCCTGCCACACAGCCTTGGCACAGGCAGCTATACCACGTGTGTGGCCGGGCATTGAACTCCTCGAAATATTGCCGCAGAGCTCGTGCCGCAGCAGGCCCGGGAAAGCTTCCGTCGAGAAGGTTTCCCATGCAGTAAGCCGAATCTCCCGCAAGCATAAAGCAGGGATAGACGGATCCGTCGGTGCCCACGGTAATTTGGGTGAAAAAGGCGGGGCAGTATGTCTGCGTCGGCGTCCGTGTAGCCAGGTGTTCCGCCACTTGATAGGCAAACTGCAGGATCGGTCCTTCGCCGCGCACCAGATTTTGAATGGAGACCCGCGCAGCGATGCGATAGTCCTCGGCCAGACTGGCGAGATCGACATATTCGGAATTTCTCGAGCGAAGCTTCGCAGGCCGGGGAAGAAATGCCGGAGCGATATGTAAGACCCTGCGATCTGTCTGCCGATGGAAAAACTCCATCAGATCCACGATCGAGATCCCGTTGCGCTGGTGATACGCGTTGTACGTGCACTCGATTTCAAAGGGGATGGCGTGATCGCGGAAGCGCTTCATCGAATCTGCGAGCAACTCATAGCTGGACGCTCCCGAGATCATAGGCCGGCACTGATCGTGAATCTCCCGGGCTCCATCCCAGCTTACTGTCAGAGCGATTCTCCAGCGCTCGAGAATTTTAAGGACCTCCGGACCAGACCATGTACCGTTTGTGGTCAGTGCCAGACGCGGCATACTGGGCAAAACACCCTCGGCCACCGCCAACTGCAGGAAATGGCAGGCGGCATCGATGGCTTCCAGATTCATCAGAGGCTCGCCACCGAAGAAGTGCACCACCGTCACCTCGCCGTAGAGGTCGAAGATTCTCCGGAGCACACCCTCAACCTGCGGTGGAGTCATCAAATTTTCCTCAGAGTGATAGCGCCCTTGGTCGGCGTAACAGTAGCTGCAGGCCAGATTGCACAGGCTGCTGATATTCAGCGTGAGACGCCCAAGGCGCGGCTTGGCGGTCGTCGGCGCAGGTGCGCGATCCTGATTGAGGATGGGGAGCATGGCCTCGCGTTGGACGACCGTATATCGGTGCAAGGACCCAGCCGGCAGCTTGTGCGAATAAAAGTTTTCTGCAGCCATTCTGGCAACTGCCTCAAGCGGAATGGTAGGGAGTGCATCGAGCGAGAAGAGACGCATTTCGGAGGGGACAAAGTACGCGCATCGGGAACCGTCGCGAAGAACGATGCAGCCGTCGCGCTCGATCGCTTCCACGTCTGTTCCCCTTTCCGAGGATTGGGCAGGACTCATGACATATTCTGAGCGCTGGCGGAGCTTCCGCAAGCATTCAGGCACCATGTACTTAGATAGCAGAGGGAGGAGCCCATGGGCTGTGAGCGCTGTCACGTGGGTTCCCGGAGTGGAACCAGAATCTTGGCGAGTTCCAAAACGGTCACAAGTATCACTTTCCTTTAATTCGCTCAAGTCTTCGAAGCCCGGCGCCGATACAGTGTTCACGGGAGAAGATCACGATGGAAAGCCCTGTTCTAGATAGAGTCGAGTCAACTGAGGCGGCTGTCTGTGATCCTATAGTCGTCACACCAACGCGCGTGGCAGCGTCGCCGGATGCTGTAGGTGGTGCATCTTCAATTCCGCATCTTGGCCGCACACACGCGGTGGCTGGGGTGAACCCCGTGCGTGGTCGGCGCCATATTCCTCCTGTCAGTGGGCATGCGCTGGAAAAGCTGGGGCGCGCCATCGAGTATCTAACCGACGAATACATCCATAAGGATTGCGAGGGCGGACTCTCCGGCTCCCGTGTAGAGGCGATCCAATTGTTGATGTCGCTCAATCGCCAGGTTTACTACGAGTGCCCGGTGATACCGCGGATGTCCCAACGCATACGCGAGTTCCTGCGTCACGCCATCGGCGACTAGCGCTCTTACCGGTTGCCCGAAGTGGGGCCGTCCGGTGATACTCTGAAGCTCGAATGATCGTCATTATCAACGGACAAGAGCGCGATCTGCCAGCCCTGGCTGCTGGGGCAACTTTAGACAATCTGATCGAGGTGCTGGCGCTTAAGGGCGACCGGGTGGCAGTCGAACATAATGGCGCTATTGTCCGGCGTCCCGAGTGGCCTGGGACACCAGTTGCTTCCGGCGACAGGTTGGAGATTGTTCATTTTGTTGGTGGCGGAAGTTTGTAAGCGGCTGCGCGGCTCGATGCGCATGGTCCAGTACTTGATTTTCCTTGAATATGTGAAGGCTAAAAAAGGCGTGGCCCGTGCGCTATAGTCACGGTAGAGATGAAATTCTTTCCTGCTCCGCCCGTCTTCTTCTTTCGTTATATTCATCGGCTTGCAGCAATCACTTTTCTGCTTTCTCTCCTCACTCCTGCGCAAGGCGCTCCGCCAGCCACCGTCCCTGATGGCAAGCCTACCTTTGTTGTCGCCGGCATCTCACCTGCGACTGACCTGAGAATTGTCGCGTACGGGGATATGCGCTTTACCGATCCAAAGAATGAGGTAGACACCAGTCCGCGTGTACGCAAATGGCTGGCAGAGAAGGTCGGCTCAGAGAAACCAGATCTGCTTTTCCTTTCTGGCGACATGCCATTCTGGGGTAGCAACACGGATGATTGGGACGTCTACCGTGAAGAGACCGCATCTTGGCAGGTAAACCACCTCCGGGTGTACCCGACGATAGGCAACCACGAGGCTATTGGCGGGATCGAGGCAGGCCTGAAGAACTACTTCCATGCGTACCCCGAAATCGAAAAGCATCGCTACTACTCCGTTCTAGCGGGGAGTGTGGAGTTGATTGCGCTTGACTCCTTGCAGAAAACAGAACCGGGGAGTGCTCAATTCGTCTGGCTGGATGCGCAACTGGCCCATATCCCTGCTCAGGTCAACTTCGTATTTTTCCTGCTGCATATGCCGCTGATGGCAGATGTGCAGTCGCAGGTTGTGGTCAACCTTCCATCGCCCGAGATGTGGCAACTCCGCACGTATCTGGAACAGAAAGCGGCTCATTCCCGGGCGCGCTTTGTCGCGGTGAGCGGCCACATCCACAATTACGAACGCTTCCAGCACGGAGGGATTACGTATCTTGTCAGCGGAGGCGGCGGCGCGAGACCATACCCGGTGCTGGTGCGCGGCCCCCAGGATCTTTATCAGGACGATGCGTTTCCCAACTTCCACTACATTCTGCTGACTGTCCACGGCGGGCGGATGGACGCCACTATGTATCGCGTAGCGGACCCTAAAGCAGAGAGATTCACGGTGGAAGCCAAAGACCATTTTGCGCTGGTAGCCAGATAGAGGTCACCACGCCAAACATCAGGGTCGTACGGCAAGATCGTACGCTAAGGCCCTTTGGGAAATCTGTTGCCTCTGGAGTCAATCGCAATATTTTTTTGCAACAGGTACGAGTTTTCCAGCCAGGTCGATTTTTGACGTTTGGTATGGCGACCTGAGGTAGCGGAGCTTGTGAGGTTGCCCTGCCCACCAAGATGAGTCTTTCAGTAGCTTAAGCCCTCACGCTCGGGCAAGCGGTAAAACTGGTGTAAGCCTGTTGACGGCACAGCAGAGTTGACGGCTTGACACTTCTAATGAAACTGTGGGCCATAGTAGCCGGAGGATGCCATGAAGCAGAAAATCGTAGTTGCCATTCTTGCAGTTATCTCGATGCTTGCTGCCCCGGCGAGCGAGTTGCACGCTCAATGCGTCGGCTGCTATTTCTATACCTTTCAGTGCTCATACAACTCGAGCGGAGGGTGTGGCAGCTGTTATGTGGCGTTTGCCGCGTACAACTGCGGTGGCAGCTACTGCTACTCAAGGTACGGCTGCTGCAATAGCAGCCTGCTCTGCTAAAGGATAGTCGAAGGAAGCTGGCCCATTATGTAACGTACAACAGGAGCGTTGCAATGAATGCCAAGCGCTTGTCGGTTCTGCTACTTCTCCTTTTGCCTGCGCTGTGCGCGCAGGCGCAGTGGAGAAGCGTCCACGCAACACAGACTACAACGGAGACCATAACGAAACCGGACGGGAGTGTGCTTAGCAATAGAACAACGAGCGAATACACTCGCTCGGCTTCTGGTTCCGAGCTGACAGTGACTACCATGAGGACGCCGGATGGCTTGGTAACGAGAAGGATTGCCAAGCTGTA